>NZ_PIOG01000117.1:889-151779 GCF_002810545.1 Klebsiella sp. A-Nf5
GCGGCGACGGGTGCGGCGCCTTTAGCACGCAGTGGCGCTGACGATCGATAATCGCGCCTTTCTTCTGCGCGTGAGAACCCCACAGCAGGAATACCACCCCCTCGCAATGCTCATTGATTAACGCGATAACCTTATCGGTAAAGGTCTCCCAGCCGAGGCTGGCGTGCGAGTGCGCCTGTCCGGCGCGGACGGTCAGAACCGTATTAAGCAGAAGCACGCCCTGGCGCGCCCAGCTTTCGAGGTAACCGTGAGTGGGGCGGGTAAAGCCGGGGATCGTGGCCTCCAGCTCTTTGTACATGTTCAAGAGCGATGGCGGGATCGCGACGCCCGGGCGAACCGAGAACGCCAGACCGTGCGCCTGACCCGGGCCGTGATAGGGATCCTGGCCGAGAATGACGACTTTGACGTCGCCCAGTTCGGTAAAGCGAAACGCATTGAAGACGTCTTTTTGCGGTGGGTAGATGGTGATCCCGGACTGGCGCTCTTCGGCGACGGTCTTCAGAGTATTGAGAAAATAGGGTTGTTGCTTTTCATCCGCCAGCACGTCATGCCAGGTTAAAGGGGTGCTCATCTTGCTCTCCTGCAAAGGGTCATCGCTATAGCTTAACGGCTTCTTTCTACAGAACAAAATCGGCACGGCTTGATGATGGCTTTTATGCAAAAAAAATTGAAAATTTACAAAATTATTTATGACACCCCATGGCGTAACTTGATGTAAAACAATAAAATCCCCCTATACCCACTTTGCACGAGTGGTTTTTATTGATTTATATCAAGGAATGCCGCGGGTGCGGCTGATATATATACACTCATACAACAATGGTTTTACCAATTGGCCGCGAAGAGGCCAAAATCGAATAAACACTGCCTGGGAGGCATCAAATGATTACTGGTATCCAAATTACTAAAGCGGCAAACGACGACCTGCTGAACTCTTTCTGGCTGCTGGATAGCGAAAAAGGCGAAGCGCGCTGCCTGTGTGCCAAAGGTGGTTTTGCGGAAGATGACGTGGTTGCAGTGAGCAAACTGGGTGAAATCGAATACCGTGAAATCCCGGTGGACGTGAAACCAGAAGTTCGCGTGGAAGGCGGCCAGCACCTGAACGTTAACGTGCTGCGTCGCGAAACCCTGCTGGACGCGGTTGAGCATCCGGAAAAATACCCGCAGCTGACTATCCGTGTTTCCGGCTACGCGGTACGCTTCAACTCTCTGACCCCGGAACAGCAGCGCGACGTCATCGCCCGTACCTTTACCGAAAGCCTGTAAGGCTGAAGCCAGATGTGAAAACGCCGGGATATCCCGGCGTTTTTTTTACTCTTCGTTGGACGTTGATGGCGTCCCGGTAGCGCTTGGTTTACGGCGCTTACCAATATTTTTCGTATCGCGGTGGCGTTTCTTCACCCGCGGTTTCTCTTTTTCTTTCTCTTTTTTCTCGGCGCGCTTCGCCAACACTTTCTTCGACGGTTTACCGGTTAACTTCTCGCTCGGCGCGCGGGTTTTTGGTCGCAGTTCATCAATCACGCGGGCCTTCAGCGGTTCTTCAACATAGCGGCCGATTTTGCCCAGCAGCAGGTGGTCATGCGCTTCAACCAGCGAAATAGCGATGCCTTTTTTACCGGCGCGGCCGGTACGACCGATACGGTGCAAATAGATATCAGCGGTGCGCGGCATGTCGAAGTTAAACACGTGGCTGACATCCGGGATATCAATACCGCGCGCGGCGACGTCGGTGGCGATCAGCACGTTCACGCGACCATCGGTCAGGCGTTTAATCGCTTCGTTGCGCTTAATCTGCACCATCTCGCCTTCCAGCCAGCAGGTGGTGATCCCTGCTTCGTGCAGCTTAGCGGCCAGTTCGTGAACGCGCTCGCGCTTACGAACAAAGACGATGGAGCGGGTTGCTTCCGGCTGCTTCAGCAAATTAATCAGCAGCGCGGTTTTATGCTCGATATCGTCGGCGCGATAGTACCACTGATGTATTTTTTTACGTTCGCGGGTCGATGGGGTGGCGGAGACTTCAACCGGCTCTTCCAGCAGACGTTCGGCAAAATCTTTGATCGCATCGCCTTCCAGCGTCGCGGAGAACAGCATGGTCTGCTTGCGCCAGCGGGTTTCACCGGCGATGGTTTCGATATCCTGGGCAAAGCCCATGTCCAGCATGCGGTCAGCTTCATCGAGGATCAGGGTCTCGACGGCGCGGCAGTCAAAGTTCTCTTCTTTAATATATTGCAGCAGGCGACCGGTGGTAGCGACCACGATATCCTGGTTTTCGCTGAACACTTCCGCGTGGTTCATGTACGCTACGCCGCCGGTAATGGTGGCGATGTCCAGATGGGTATGCTTCGCCAGCTCGCGGGCGTGGTCAGCCACCTGCATCGCCAGCTCGCGGGTCGGCGTCAGGATAAGAATACGCGGCGGGCCGGATTTCTTACGCGGGAAATCGAGCAGGTGCTGCAACGCTGGCAGCAGATACGCCGCCGTTTTACCGGTGCCGGTCGGCGCTGAACCGAGAATGTCACGGCCATCGAGCGCAGGCGGAATAGCGGCGGCCTGAATGGCTGTCGGGCGAGTGAAACCTTTATCCTGGAGGGCCTCCAGCAGGTTTTCGTCGAGTTCAAGTTCGGAAAAAGTCGTTACAGTCATGTTCTACCTCTGAGTGGGCCGCCGATTATAGACGTTACTGACGTAATGTTCATCTGTTTGTAAGGCTATCTGTTCTCCGGTATTGTGCATAGCCTTACGTTCAGGAGTTTTTGTCGGCAAGGTTATTGAGGATGTCTCAGTCGAAGTTTGCGCTGCCGCGCAATGGTTTTACCTTCAAACAGTTCTTTGTCGCCCACGATCGTTGCGCGATGAAGGTGGGCACTGATGGCATTTTGCTTGGTGCCTGGGCGCCGATTGCCGGGGTGAAGCATGTGCTGGATATTGGCGCGGGCAGCGGCCTGCTGGCGCTAATGCTCGCCCAGCGTACCGGCCATGAAGTGCATGTCGATGCGGTCGAACTGGACGAGGAGGCAGCCGCTCAGGCGCGGGAAAATGCCATCGCGTCGCCATGGTCTTCGCGCATAGAAGTCTGCCAGGCCGATATTCATCAGTGGCAGCCGTCGCAGACCCGGCGCTATGAACTGATAATCAGTAACCCGCCTTTTTTTGCCGAAGGGGTGCCATGCGCTACCTCGCAGCGGGAGCAGGCGCGGTATACCACGACGCTCGATCACGCCTCCCTGCTGACCTGTGCCGCAGAGCATATCACCGAAGAAGGTTTTTTTTGCGTGGTGCTGCCGGTGGATATCGGTAATGCGTTTATCGAGCGGGCAACGGCGATGGGGTGGCATTTGCGACTGCGCACTGACGTGGCGGAGACCGAACTGCGGCCGCCGCACCGGGTGCTGCTGGCGTTCTCCCCGACGGCAGGAGAGTGTTTCTGCGACAGACTGGCGATCCGCGGGCCAGAGCAGCAGTACTCTGAAGGGTTTACTGCTCTGACCGGGGATTTTTATCTCTTTATGTGAGCCAGGGGCGACAGTATCGACGGGCCGCTGTTCGGCAGCGGCTGCGGATAGTCGAGGGTATAGTGCAGCCCGCGGCTCTCCTTACGTAACATCGCGCAGCGTACGATAAGCTCCGCCACCTGCACCAGATTGCGCAGCTCCAGCAGATTATTCGAGACGCGGAAGCGGGCGTAATACTCATCCAGCTCCTGCTGGAGCATGGTAATGCGCCGCAGGGCGCGCTCCAGTCTGCGCGTCGTGCGCACAATGCCGACATAATCCCACATCAGCAGGCGCAGCTCGTGCCAGTTATGCTGGATAACCACCAGTTCATCCGGGATCTCCACCTGACTTTCATCCCACGCCGGCAGGGTGGTGACCTTCTGGGCCAGCGGCAGGCGCCGGGCGATATCCTCCGCGGCGGACCAGCCGTAGACCAGACACTCCAGCAGCGAGTTCGAGGCCATGCGGTTGGCGCCGTGCAGCCCGGTATAGCTGACTTCGCCGATGGCGTATAAGCCATCGACGTCAGTACGGCCATTATCATCCACCATCACGCCGCCGCAGGTGTAATGCGCGGCGGGGACGACCGGCACCGGATCTTTGGTTAAATCAATTCCCAGACCGAGCAGCTTTTCGTAAATCATTGGGAAGTGCTGGCGAACAAACGCCTCGGGTTTATGGCTGATATCAAGGAACATACAGTCAACGCCCAGGCGCTTCATTTCATGGTCGATGGCGCGGGCGACGATATCGCGCGGGGCCAGCTCGCCGCGCTCGTCAAAGTCCGGCATAAAGCGGGTGCCGTCCGGGCGTTTAAGGTGGGCGCCTTCGCCGCGCAGCGCTTCAGTAAGCAGGAAATTGCGCGCCTGTGGATGATACAGCGCGGTGGGGTGGAACTGGTTGAATTCGAGATTCGCTACCCGGCAGCCCGCCCGCCAGGCCATCGCAATGCCGTCTCCGGAAGAGACGTCGGGGTTAGTGGTATATTGATAAACCTTGGCAGCCCCGCCGGTCGCAAGCACTACCGCCTTCGCGCTGCAGGTTTCCACCCGCTCTTTATTGCGGTTCCAGATCCAGGCCCCGACCACCCGGCGCGTGCCCGACAGGCCAATCTTATCCGATACGATCAAATCGACGGCATTGCTGCGCTCAATGATGCGGATATTTGGATGGGCAAGGGCTTTATCGACCAGCGTCGTCTCTACCGCTTTGCCGGTAGCATCGGCGGCGTGAAGAATGCGTCGATGGCTGTGACCTCCTTCGCGAGTAAGATGGTAGCTCTCTTCGCCATTGGCCTGAACCTGGGTGTCAAACAGCACGCCCTGATCGATAAGCCATTGTACGCATGGTCTGGCGTTGCTGGCGACGAAGGTGACCGCATGGCGATCGCAGAGTCCCGCGCCGGCGATCAGCGTATCTTCAACATGGGATTCAATACTGTCCGTCTCATCAAAGACGGCGGCAATTCCGCCCTGCGCATAGAACGTAGAACCTTCGCTGATCGGTCCTTTACTCAGCACCGTCACCGAACTGTGCTCCGCCAGGCGCAGCGCGAGAGAGAGACCGGCAGCGCCGCTGCCGATAATCAACACATCACAAGAGAAGTCAGGAGTGGTATTCATCGTCTTTGTTTAATTTACTAAACACATTTAGCTCACAATAGCACCAGCGCGTGAGGAATCGTACATTTTTTTTGCCTGGTGTTGTGACGGCTAAACAGAAGGGGCCGGGAAAAGGGGCGTTGTGCGGTAAAAAAGAGAAGTGGAGCAGGTTGTTAGCATTGGATTTTATAGTGAAATAAACACTGTGTTACGATACCCTTCAGTCGGGCCTGCGCTTTTTCTTATTGACTAACCTGTTGTTTAGCAACCTGGGCATATAATGATTGATAACGATCTGCCGCCGTTGCCAGACAAAAAACAAAAGCGTAACGGAACTTTATTGTTTTCATGCACTCCAACAGTCAGCTTGCTCATAATGCAGATTTTGGGTGGTGTTTTGAAGACGCATGGGAATTGGGTTTGGGGAGACATTACCTCGGATGAGCGAGCAGTTAACGGATCAGGTCCTTGTTGAACGGGTCCAGAAAGGAGATCAGAAAGCGTTTAATTTGCTGGTGGTGCGCTATCAGCATAAGGTCGCGAGTCTGGTTTCCCGCTATGTACCGCCGGGCGATATCGCTGATGTTGTTCAGGAATCGTTCGTTAAGGCATGGCGTGCGCTGGACTCTTTCCGGGGAGATAGCGCTTTTTACACCTGGTTATACCGTATCGCCGTCAACACGGCGAAGAATTATCTGGTTGCTCAGGGACGCCGTCCGCCGTCCAGCGATGTTGACGCCAACGAGGCGGAAAACTTCGAAAGCGGCGGGGCGTTGAAAGAAATTTCGAACCCTGAGAACTTAATGTT
The DNA here is from genome assembly GCF_002810545.1 of Klebsiella sp. A-Nf5. NCBI lineage: Bacteria > Pseudomonadati > Pseudomonadota > Gammaproteobacteria > Enterobacterales > Enterobacteriaceae > Klebsiella > Klebsiella sp. A-Nf5. The sequence goes on from NZ_PIOG01000117.1 coordinate 6,793, forward strand.
GTCAGAAGAACTGAGACAAATAGTTTTTCGTACCATTGAATCGCTCCCGGAAGATTTACGCATGGCAATTACGTTACGGGAGCTGGATGGCCTGAGCTATGAAGAGATAGCCGCTATCATGGATTGTCCGGTTGGGACGGTGCGTTCGCGTATCTTCCGGGCGCGAGAAGCTATTGATAATAAAGTTCAACCGCTTATCAGGCGTTGACGATAGCGGAATACTGGAAAAGGGTATCAGGCATGCAGAAAGAACAACTTTCGGCTTTAATGGATGGTGAAACGCTGGATAAAGAACTGCTCAACGAGTTGAGCCGTTCCTCTGAGATGCAAAAAACCTGGGAGAGTTATCACCTCATTCGCGATACGCTGCGTGGCGATACCGCAGAGGTGCTGCAATTCGATATCTCCGCCCGGGTGATGGCCGCCATTGAAAACGAGCCCGTTCGTCAGACGGCGCCGCTTATTCCTGAATCTCAGCCCGCACCGCACCAGTGGCGGCAGATGCCGTTCTGGAACAAAGTGCGTCCATGGGCCAGCTCACTCACCCAAATGGGCGTTGCCGCCTGCGTATCGCTTGCGGTTATCGTCGGCGTCCAGCACTATAATGGGCAGTCTGATGCGACTCAGCAGCCAGAGGCGCCAGTGTTCAATACCCTGCCGATGATGGGTAAAGCGAGCCCGGTAAGCCTTGGCGTACCGGCTGACGCATCAGCAGGTAGCGGCCAGCAGGCGCAGGTCCAGGAACAGCGCCGCCGGATTAACGCCATGTTGCAGGACTATGAACTGCAGCGCCGCCTGCACGCTGAGCAGCTGCAGTTTGGCCAGGCCCAGACTCAGCAGGCAGCAGTCCAGGTGCCGGGTTATCAAACTTTAGGAACGCAATCGCAGTAATGAAGCAACTTTGGTGTGCCATGTCGCTCATGGCAGGCAGCCTGTTGTTCTCTGTCAACGCCTCGGCTGATACATCGTCCGGGGCGTTGTTGCAGCAGATGAACCTGGCCAGCCAGTCCCTCAATTATGAGCTGTCTTTCGTCAGCATCAATAAACAAGGCGTTGAGTCGCTGCGCTATCGTCATGCGCGACTGAACAATCAACCGCTGGCGCAGCTGCTGCAGCTGGACGGTCCGCGCCGGGAAGTGGTCCTGCGCGGCACGGAAATCAGCTATTTTGAACCCGGTCTCGATCCGTTTACCCTGAACGGCGACTATATCGTCGATTCGCTGCCGTCGTTAGTCTACAGCGATTTCAAACGCCTCTCCGCGGCGTATGATTTTATTTCCGTTGGTCGTACCCGTATCGCTGACCGCCTCTGTGACGTGATCCGCGTCGTAGCTCGCGACGGTACGCGCTATAGCTTTATCGCCTGGCTGGATGCCGAGACCAAACTGCCGCTGCGTGTCGATTTGCTCGACCGCGACGGCGAAACGCTCGAGCAGTTCCGGGTTGTCTCCTTCAACGTTGGCGATAACGTCAGCGCCAGCATGGAGACGCTGGCAAAAGCGAATCTACCGCCGCAGCTGTCCGTCCCTGAAGGGGGCGACAAAGCCAACTTCAACTGGGCGCCAACATGGCTTCCCCAGGGGATGGCTGAAGTTTCCAGCAGTCAGCGCCGTCTGCCCACTTTTGACGGTCCAGTCGAATCACGTCTCTATTCCGACGGCTTGTTCAGCTTCTCGATCAATATCAACCGCGCCACGGCGGCCAGCAGCGACCAGCTGTTGCGCACCGGCCGACGTACCGTCAGCACGACGGTACGCGATAACGCGGAGATCACCGTGGTGGGCGAACTGCCGCCGCAGACGGCGAAGCGTATCGCTGACAGTATTAAATTCAAGGCAGTACAATGATTAAAGAGTGGGCCACCGTGGTTTCCTGGCATAACGGCGTGGCGCAGGTGCACTGCGACGTTAAAGCCTCCTGCAGCAGCTGCGCTTCCCGTGCCGGCTGTGGTAGCAGGGTGTTAAACAAGCTGGGACCGCAGACCAGCCATACCATTAGCGTGCCCTGCGAGCAGCCGTTGGCAGCGGGGCAAAAAGTGGAGTTGGGGATCGCCGAAAGCAGCTTGCTGGGCTCAGCGCTGCTCGTCTATATGGCGCCGCTGGTGGGGCTGTTTATGATGGCGTCCATTTTCCAGGTGCTGTTTGCCAGCGATATCGCGTCACTTTGCGGTGCGTTGTTGGGCGGCGTCGGCGGCTTCCTGGTGGCGCGCGGTCTGTCGCCGCAGCTGGCTGCTCGCCAGTCATGGCAGCCGGTGATTTTAAGCGTCGGTTTGCCGCCTGATCTACTGCGTGTTGATACGCCTTCCTCTGAAATGGGGCAGTGATTTCACTGTCCTTCACCTTTATTTACTCTTCCTGTTACAACGCCACAATTTCTGCCGTTATGCTGGATCTAACAGCATTTCCTGGTTTCGCGGATGTAGTGTAGAATGCGGCGTTTTCGGATTAAAAAACGTCAGGCACAGTACAGCGGCCTCATGATACTCGTAAGGCATAATTAACTCTAAATATGAAGAATATACGTAACTTTTCGATCATCGCTCACATCGACCACGGTAAGTCGACGCTGTCTGACCGTATCATCCAGATTTGCGGTGGCCTTTCTGATCGTGAAATGGAAGCCCAGGTTCTGGACTCCATGGATCTTGAGCGCGAGCGCGGGATCACCATCAAGGCGCAGAGCGTCACTCTGGACTACAAGGCCAACGACGGTGAGACCTATCAGCTGAACTTTATCGACACCCCAGGCCATGTGGACTTCTCATATGAAGTTTCTCGTTCCCTCGCCGCGTGCGAAGGCGCGCTGCTGGTGGTGGATGCCGGGCAGGGCGTAGAAGCCCAGACCCTGGCCAACTGCTACACCGCCATGGAGATGGACCTCGAAGTCGTTCCGGTGCTCAACAAGATCGACCTGCCTGCGGCCGACCCTGAGCGCGTAGCGGACGAGATTGAAGACATCGTCGGTATCGACGCCCACGACGCGGTTCGCTGTTCAGCGAAAACCGGTGTTGGCGTGCCGGATGTGCTGGAACGTCTGGTGCGCGACATTCCGCCGCCGGAAGGCGATCCGGACGCGCCGCTGCAGGCGCTGATCATCGACTCCTGGTTCGATAACTACTTAGGCGTCGTGTCGCTGGTGCGTATTAAAAACGGCACCATGCGCAAGGGCGATAAAATTAAGGTGATGAGCACCGGCCAGGTCTATAACGCCGACCGTCTGGGCATCTTCACCCCGAAACAGGTCGACCGTACCGAGCTGAAATGCGGCGAGGTAGGCTGGCTTGTCTGCGCGATCAAAGACATCCTCGGCGCGCCGGTGGGCGATACCCTGACCGCGGCGCGTAATCCAGCGGATAAAGCGCTGCCGGGCTTCAAAAAAGTGAAGCCGCAGGTCTATGCCGGTCTGTTCCCGGTGAGCTCTGATGACTATGAAAACTTCCGCGATGCGCTGGGTAAACTGAGTCTGAACGATGCTTCCTTGTTCTATGAGCCAGAAAGCTCAACGGCGCTGGGCTTCGGCTTCCGCTGCGGCTTCCTTGGTCTGCTGCACATGGAAATCATTCAGGAGCGTCTGGAGCGTGAGTACGATCTGGACCTGATTACCACGGCGCCGACGGTAGTCTATGAAGTGGAAACGACCTCCAAAGAAGTTATCTACGTCGATAGCCCGTCCAAGCTGCCGCCGCTGAATAATATTCAGGAGCTGCGTGAGCCGATCGCCGAGTGTCACATGCTGCTGCCGCAGGAGTTCCTCGGCAACGTGATCACCCTGTGTATCGAGAAGCGTGGCGTGCAGACCAACATGGTTTACCACGGTAAACAGGTGGCGCTGACCTATGAAATCCCGATGGCGGAAGTGGTTCTCGACTTCTTCGACCGTCTGAAGTCTACCTCCCGTGGCTATGCGTCGCTGGATTATAACTTCAAACGCTTCCAGGCCTCGAACATGGTGCGCGTTGACGTGCTGATCAACGGCGAGCGTGTCGATGCGCTGGCGCTGATCACCCACAACGACAACGCCCCTTATCGTGGTCGCGAACTGGTCGAGAAGATGAAAGAGCTGATCCCGCGTCAGCAGTTCGATATCGCCATTCAGGCGGCTATCGGCAACCACATCATCGCGCGCTCTACTGTGAAACAGCTGCGTAAAAACGTCCTGGCGAAATGCTACGGCGGCGACGTCAGCCGTAAGAAAAAGCTGCTGCAGAAGCAGAAAGAAGGTAAGAAGCGTATGAAGCAGGTCGGTAACGTTGAACTGCCGCAGGAAGCGTTCCTCGCCATTCTGCACGTTGGTAAAGACGGCAAATAATTAAGGAGTTGGCATGGCGAACATGTTTGCCCTGATTTTGGTCATTGCGACCCTTTTGACAGGGCTGTTGTGGTGTCTGGATAAGTTCATATTCGCACCAAAACGTCGTGAGCGTCAGGCCGCTGCTCAGGCAGCGACCGGCGAGCAGCTGGACAAGAAAACGCTGAAGAAAGTTGGCCCGAAACCGGGCTGGCTGGAAACTGGCGCCTCGGTCTTCCCGGTGCTGGCGATTGTGCTGATTGTACGTTCGTTTATCTATGAACCTTTCCAGATCCCGTCGGGTTCGATGATGCCGACCCTGCTGATTGGCGATTTCATCCTGGTGGAGAAATTCGCTTACGGCATTAAAGATCCGATCTATCAGAAAACGCTGATCGAAACGGGTCATCCGAAGCGCGGCGACATCGTGGTGTTTAAATATCCGGAAGATCCGCGTCTTGACTACATCAAGCGCGCGGTAGGGTTACCGGGTGATAAGGTCACCTACGATCCGGTTGCCAAGCAGGTCACTATCCAGCCGGGCTGCAGCTCCGGACAGGCCTGCGGCAACGCGCTGCCGGTGACTTATTCCAATGTTGAGCCGAGCGATTTCGTTCAGACCTTCTCCCGCAGCAACGGCGGCGAAGCGTCCAGCGGTTTCTGGCAGTTGCCGAAGGGCGAAACCAAAGCTGACGGCATTCGTCTGACCGAGCGTCAGGAGACGCTGGGCGACGTCACGCACCGTATTCTGATGGTGCCGATTGCCCAGGATCAGGTTGGGATGTACTACCACCAGTCCGGCCTGCCGCTGGCCACCTGGATTGTACCGCCCGGTCAGTATTTTATGATGGGTGACAACCGGGATAACAGCGCCGACAGCCGCTACTGGGGCTTTGTGCCGGAAGCCAACCTGGTCGGAAAAGCGACCGCTATCTGGATGAGTTTTGAAAAGCAGGAAGGTGAATGGCCGACCGGCGTGCGGTTATCGCGCATTGGTGGAATTCATTAATTTCCTCTGTTGAATTCACGCCGCTGCGATAACCGCAGCGGCGTGAATTATTTAATATTTAAATCCCTTCAAACTAACGACATCCCGTGTCGTTGCGTATAGAATATCCCCCCGAAGTTTTTGGTTGTCGCTCAACCGAGTGACACTGCACACGAAAGCGTATTGGACTGTTTCAACTTGCTGTATGAAGCGTATGCTCAGGTCGGTTTCGTGTGCTGCATCTTTGACGCATTCATTTATTGGTAACGCATGAACCCCATCGTAATTAATCGGCTTCAACGAAAGCTGGGCTACACTTTTCATCATCAGGAGCTGTTGCAACAGGCATTAACTCACCGCAGTGCCAGCAGCAAACATAATGAGCGCCTGGAGTTTTTAGGTGACTCCATTTTAAGTTTTGTGATCGCGAATGCGCTCTATCATCGTTTTCCTCGTGTGGACGAAGGCGATATGAGCCGTATGCGCGCGACGCTGGTGCGTGGCAACACGCTGGCGGAAATCGCCCGCGAGTTTGAACTGGGCGAGTGTCTGCGCCTCGGGCCGGGCGAACTGAAAAGCGGCGGTTTCCGTCGCGAATCCATTCTCGCGGACACCGTTGAAGCGTTAATTGGCGGGGTTTTCCTCGACAGCGATATTCAGAACGTTGAACGCTTAATCCTCTCCTGGTACCAGACCCGTCTGGACGAAATCAGTCCGGGCGATAAGCAAAAGGATCCGAAGACGCGTCTGCAGGAGTATCTGCAGGGACGTCATCTGCCGCTGCCGTCCTACCTGGTGGTCCAGGTACGCGGCGAAGCGCACGATCAGGAATTTACTATCCACTGCCAGGTCAGTGGCCTGAGTGAACCGGTGGTTGGCACAGGTTCCAGCCGTCGCAAGGCGGAGCAGGCTGCCGCCGAACAGGCGCTGAAAAAACTGGAGCTGGAATGAGCGAAGAAAAAAGTTATTGCGGATTTGTCGCCATCGTTGGTCGTCCAAACGTTGGCAAATCCACGCTGTTGAATAAGCTGCTTGGGCAGAAGATTTCGATCACTTCCCGAAAAGCGCAAACGACGCGTCACCGCATCGTCGGTATCCATACCGAAGGGCCGTATCAGGCGATTTACGTCGATACCCCGGGCCTGCATATGGAAGAGAAGCGTGCCATTAACCGCTTAATGAACAAAGCGGCCAGCAGCTCAATTGGCGATGTTGAACTGGTCATTTTCGTGGTGGAAGGCACTCGCTGGACGCAAGACGACGAGATGGTGCTCAACAAGCTGCGTGACGCGAAAGCGCCAGTGATCCTCGCGGTCAATAAGGTGGATAACGTGCAGGACAAAGCGGAGCTATTGCCGCACCTGCAGTTCCTCGCCAGCCAGATGAACTTCCTCGACATTGTGCCGATCTCTGCGGAAACCGGCACCAATGTCGATACCATCGCGGCGATCGTGCGTAAGCATCTGCCGGAAGCGATCCATCACTTCCCGGAAGATTATATTACTGACCGTTCACAGCGCTTTATGGCCTCTGAAATCATCCGTGAAAAACTGATGCGTTTCCTTGGCGCTGAACTGCCGTACTCCGTGACCGTGGAAATCGAACGTTTCGTGACCAACGAGCGCGGCGGCTACGATATCAACGGCCTGATCCTCGTCGAGCGCGAAGGGCAGAAGAAGATGGTGATTGGCAACAAAGGTGCCAAAATTAAAACCATCGGTATCGAAGCGCGTAAGGACATGCAGGACATGTTTGAAGCACCGGTACACCTCGAGCTGTGGGTCAAAGTGAAATCCGGCTGGGCCGATGACGAGCGCGCCCTGCGCAGTCTCGGTTACGTTGACGACCTCTGAGTTAACGCAACGTGGATGGATGGCAGCGCGCCTTTGTCCTGCATAGCCGACCGTGGAGCGAAACCAGCCTGATGCTGGACGTCTTCACGGAAGAATCGGGTCGTGTGCGCCTGGTGGCCAAAGGCGCACGCTCCAAACGCTCTAATCTCAAAGGCGCTTTACAGCCCTTTACCCCCTTACTGGTTCGCTTCGGCGGCCGCGGCGAGGTCAAAACCCTGCGCAGCGCGGAAGCCGTCTCGCTGGCGCTGCCGCTCAGTGGTATCACCCTTTACAGCGGCCTCTACGTTAACGAGCTTATCTCCCGCGTGCTGGAGCACGAAACTCGCTTCTCCGAACTCTTTTTTGACTATCTGCACTGCATTCAGGCGCTTGCCGGAACCAGCGGCTCGCCGGAGCCCGCGCTGCGGCGTTTTGAGCTGGCGCTGCTCGGGCACCTGGGCTATGGCGTGGATTTTCTTCACTGCGCGGGCAGTGGTGAGCCGGTGGACGACGCCATGACCTACCGCTATCGCGAAGAAAAGGGCTTTATTGCCAGCCTGGTGATTGATAACAACACGTTTACCGGGCACCATTTGAAAGCGTTGGCGAGTCGCGAGTTTCCGGATGTTGATACGCTGCGCGCCGCGAAGCGCTTTACCCGTATCGCCCTGAAGCCCTATCTCGGCGGCAAACCGCTCAAGAGCCGGGAATTGTTTCGCCAGTTTATGCCCGCGCGAAAGGTGCGGGCGGCTAATACGAATAATGATTAACGAGGATTGTCATGGCTGAATTACTGTTAGGGGTCAATATTGACCATATCGCGACCTTGCGTAACGCGCGCGGCACCGCCTATCCGGATCCGGTTCAGGCAGCTTTCATTGCCGAGCAGGCCGGCGCCGACGGCATCACCGTGCATCTGCGTGAAGACCGCCGCCATATTACCGATCGCGATGTGCGTATCCTGCGCCAGACGCTGCACACCCGGATGAATCTTGAAATGGCGGTCACCGAAGAGATGCTGACGATCGCCTGCGAAACCAAACCGCACTTCTGCTGCCTGGTGCCGGAGAAACGTCAGGAAGTCACCACCGAAGGCGGACTGGACGTGGCCGGGCAGCGCGACAAGATGCGCGATGCCTGCCAACGCCTGGCGGATGCCGGTATCCTGGTCTCTCTGTTTATCGATGCGGATAACGAGCAGATCAAAGCGGCGGCGGATGTTGGCGCGCCCTATATCGAAATTCACACCGGCTGCTATGCCGATGCCAAAACCGACGCCGAGCAGGTGAAGGAGCTGGAACGTATTGCCAAAGCGGCCACCTATGCCGCCAGCCTTGGCCTGAAGGTGAATGCCGGCCACGGTCTGACCTATCACAACGTGAAAGCGATTGCTGCGCTGCCGGAAATGCATGAGCTGAATATCGGCCATGCGATTATCGGTCGCGCAGTGATGAGTGGCCTGAAAGAGGCGGTCGCGGAAATGAAGCGTCTGATGCTGGAAGCGCGCGGCTAATGGCCATTCTCGGGCTGGGTACCGACATCGTCGAGATCGCCCGCATCGAAGCGGTGATCGCCCGCAGCGGCGATCGCCTTGCCCGCCGGGTGCTGAGCGACCATGAATGGAGCATCTGGGAGCAGCACCAGCAGCCGGTGCGTTTCCTGGCGAAACGCTTTGCGGTCAAGGAAGCGGCGGCGAAAGCGCTGGGAACCGGGATCCGTAACGGACTGGCGTTTAATCAGTTCGAGGTATACAACGACGAGCTGGGCAAGCCGAAGCTGCGACTATGGGGCGAAGCAAAGCTTTTGGCGGAACGAATGGGGGTAAGGGCTATTCATGTCACCCTCGCCGATGAACGCCACTACGCCTGCGCCACGGTGATTGTCGAAAGCTAGCCAGGATGGCGGTTAAATTTTATCCGCGTGGTGCATTAGCACGAATTTATCCCACAGCTGTTCTTCACTCTCGACGTGTGCCGGATCTTTCAGGATCGTATTCGGGATCGGGCACACTTTCTGGCAGGTTGGCGTGTCGTAATGACCCACGCACTCGGTGCAGCGGTCGCTGTTAATTTCATAAATGCTATCACCCATCGAAATGGCCTCATTCGGGCACTCCGGTTCGCACATATCGCAGTTGATGCATTTTTTGGTAATTAACAGCGCCATCAGGAAAGTCTCAGAAACAACACAAACAGGGCGGGCATTATACGCCCATTTTCTGCTCAGACCAGCTTTTTCACCAGCGCTTCGCTATGGCTCATACTCAACAATCCCGCTGGACTAAAGATGTACCGGGTACATTTATCAGCTTGATTGTTGTACTCGGTACACTTATGATGATTTTATAATCATCATACGCAGGATGCGGTATGTACACTTTTATTGAGCTGCAGGGTTTCAGTAAACGGCGTCAGGCGCTTCTACCGGATGACGAGTTTCGCGTTTTTCAGGAGATGTTGATTGAGGATCCTGAGGCTGGCGATACCATCGTAGGGACTGGGGGATTTCGAAAAATTCGCTGGAACCGACCGGGGATGGGCAAGCGTGGCGGGGTGAGAATTATTTATTACAATGTGACGCGTAAAGGGCGAATTTATCTGGCATTGGTCTATCCCAAAAATGAGCTGGATGATTTAACGGAAGAACAAAAGAAGATGCTGAAGCAGTTATCCGCTATGCTGGTATCCCGCTGAGGTTCTGTCACTCCCACAAGGCAACGGTGCCAGTTGTGGTGTCCACGAGGGCGATGAGGTACAGATGAAAGACGAGTTATTTGCCGATCTGCTGGCCAGTGCAGAAGAAATGGTAAGAATTGAAAAAGGTGAGCAAACGCCAGAGCCGCAGTATGTTCACACTTTTAGCCCGATTGATGTGAAAGCGATTCGCGAGGCTACCGGCTTAAAACAGCAGGATTTTGCTCTCGCCGTAGGCGTTAGCTATGACTTAGTTAAAAGCTGGGAAACTAAACGGCGCGAGCCAACCGGCGCCCCGAGAAAATTGCTGCTTTTATTACAGCTCAATCCTTTTATTATCAATTACCTTAAAGCAATTTAGATTTTTGATACTCATAATGGGCGTGGCAGTATTTTCTGACGCCCATTTTCTGCTCAGACCAGCTTTTTCACCAGCGCTTCGCTATGGCGAATGCGCTCCGGCGCCCGCTCCAGATCCTGCTGCACCAGCCCCATAAATAGCAGGTCGGTGAGCATCATTTGCGCGCTGGTGGAGGAGATGGCCGCGCTGCGCGTCGCCTGTTCTTCGGCAATGGTATACAGGCAGTGGGTTGCCTGCTGCTGCAGGGCGTTAGGGCTAAAGCCGGTGATCGCCAGGATCTTGCAGCCCACGCGCAGCGCTTCGCCTGCCGCCATATTGATCTCCCGGCGCTCGCCGGAGTAAGAGATCGCCAGCAGCAGATCGTCGCTGGACATGGCCTGCACTGTCGCCAGCAGGGCGTGCATATCCTGCTCAGAAACAGCGTTGATGCCGATCTTCATCAGCTTCCAGCTAAAGTTACGCGCCACCAGACCGGATGCGCCGATGCCGGTGACGATCACCCGCCGGGCGTTTCGCAGGAGCGTGACCGCTTCCCGTAGCGTCTCTTCGGTGTTGACGTCCAGTGAAGCATGCATGGCGGCGACATTGTCTTTAATCAGTTTCTCGCCAACCAGTCGCAGCGGGTCGTCACCGCGAATGTGGTTATGCACCGGGACGGAGTGCGGATCCGGGCTGCTCGCCAGCGCCTCACTGAGGGCCAGCTTCAGCGCCGGAAAGCCTTTGAATCCCAGCTTCTGGGCAAATTTAACCACGCTGGACTGACTCACACCGGCTTCCGCTGCCAGCTGCTGCGAGCTGAGGTGCCGGGTCTCATCGGGCTGGCTCAGAATATAATCGGCCAACTTTTTGTCGCTCGCCGCCAGGGTGGGATAGCGCTGACGAATACGCGTTAAACAGTTCATTGGAGCTCCGCTGGAGCCGTCCGGCTCGTGACTGACAGAATTTTTATTCGATTATAAGGGGTATACCACGAATTAAAAATTCTTGAGCCACAATTTTTCCTTAGCCTGCTACTTTAATTCTTCCTTAACGGCAGGGGATGTTTTCCCTCTTCGCGGCGTAAGGCTGTTAAGCTTAACCTAACGAGAAGCGAGTCCTGACATAAGGAGGCAGTTTGCAGCACAATGAACGGAAAGTGGTGTTTTTCGATCTGGATGGAACCTTGCATCAGCAGGATATGTTCGGCAGTTTCCTGCGCTACCTGCTGCGTAATCTGCCGCTAAACCTGCTGCTGGTGGTGCCGATGGTGCCAGTGATCCTTGTCGGTCTGGCGGTTTGTGGGCGGGCGGCGCGCTGGCCGATGAGTCTCCTGTTGTGGGCATCAACCTTTGGCCGTCGTGAGGCGGTACTGAAGCGACTGGAAGCGGAATTTGTCGGCTGGTTTCGCCATCATGTGACGGCGTTTCCGGTGGTTCATGCGCGGCTCACGGCGTACCTGACCAGCACCGATGCCGACGTCTGGTTGATCACCGGCTCGCCGCAGTCGCTGGTGGAGCAGGTCTATCGCGATACCCTCTGGCTGCCACGGGTCAATCTGATTGCCAGTCGCACCGCGCGCCGCAGGGGCGGCTGGGTATTGACCCTGCGCTGCCTGGGGCATGAAAAAGTGGTGCAACTGGAGAAAAAGATTGGCGCGCCGCTGCGGCTGTACAGCGGCTATAGCGACAGTGAGCAGGACAACCCGTTGCTCGGCTTTTGCCAGCATCGCTGGCGGGTAACGCCTCAGGGAGAGCTCCAGCAGCTGGAGTAATAGTGTGTAATTGATAGCGCCCATGTATAATGCGCCCCGCTTTTTCTGCTGGAGTGGCCGCTGTGTCTGACCTCGAAATCAATGATGAATACTGGATGCGTCATGCCCTGACGCTGGCAAAGCGCGCCTGGGAAGAGGGCGAGGTGCCGGTGGGCGCGGTGCTGGTGCATAACAACCAGGTCATCGGCGAGGGCTGGAACCGGCCGATCGGCCGTCACGACCCCACCGCTCACGCGGAAATTATGGCTTTACGCCAGGGCGGGCTGGTGCTGCAAAACTACCGCCTGATCGACGCCACGCTGTACGTGACTCTGGAGCCTTGCGTCATGTGCGCTGGCGCCATGGTGCACAGCCGCATCGCCCGTCTGGTCTTTGGCGCCCGCGATGCCAAGACCGGCGCCGCCGGCTCGCTGATAGATGTCCTGCACCATCCGGGAATGAATCATCGGGTTGAAATAAGCGAAGGCGTGCTGGCGGAGTCCTGCTCTACCATGCTGAGCGACTTCTTTCGCTGGCGGCGGGAAGAGAAAAAAGCGCTGAAGAAAGCCCGGGAGCAGACCGGAGAAGGTTAATACAGGTGGCCGGGGAGTTTTAACCGGGCATTATCCATCTGCTTATCGGCGCGAAACTTGAAAAAGGGCAGTGTAGTCTCCTGCGGCTGTTCGAGTTCATTCGGCAGCACGGCCGGGTAATCCTCAGCCAGGGCCAGCGTTTGCTGTTGCTGGCGCTCCTTCTCTGACAAATAGCCGACAAGGCTTATCTGATATTTGCGGATGTTTTCCACATAGGCGTAGGCCTCATGGCCGCGCGCATAGCCGTATTTAAGTTTGCTGTAATAAGGCTTCTGGCTCAGCAGGGGTAAACGCAGCTTAACGTCTGCCCAGCTGTTGGGATTGCCTTTTTGTTTGCGGGTGAGCGCCATGGCGTCCAGCATATGGGCATAGCCCATATTGTAAGCAGCCAGCGCAAACCAGATGCGTTCGTCTTTCGGGATCGAATCCGGCACTTTATCCATCATATCCTGCAAATAGCGCATGCCGCCGTCGATACTCTGCGCCGCATCGGTCCGGTCAGTCAGCCCCAGGCTTTGCGCGGTATTGCGCGTCAGCATCATCATGCCGCGCACGCCGGTGGGGGAGGTGGCCTGCGGATCCCAGTGGGATTCCTGCCAGGCGATCGCGGCCAACAGGCGCCAGTCAATCTCGCGGGCGTACTTTTCAAACAGCGGCTGCACGTCCGGTAGAATATTCTCCACTGCACGGAGGAAGGTGCGGGTGTCGACGTAATCGAAGTCGTTACCGTGGCCGAGGTATTTTTCCTCCAGGCGTGCCAGCGTGCCGTCTTCATTAATGTTATTGAAGAAATCAAGCATCGCCGCCGACAGCGAATTATCTTCGCCCCGGGCGCTAAACCAGGTGACCGGCTGTTCGTCGGTGATATCCAGGGCTACCGCCAGCTCCGGATGGACGCGCTGAAACAGGCTGACGGCCACCGAGTCGGCGACGGTGTAATCGAGTTTGCCGTCAATCACCGCCTGCATCAGGGCCGTGGTACCGCGCTTCTCGTCCACACGCCAGGCAAGATCCGGGTATTTCTCCGCTTTTAAGGCCTGCAGGTCGTTGATCGCCACGTGACCCGGAGCGATGGTGAGCTGCTCGGCGGTCAGCGACGCGAGAGTGCGTGGCCGGATATTACCGACACGATAGACCAGCTGTTGGGAAACAGAATAGTAGGTGGGGCCGGCCTGGTAGTTTTTCACCCGCTCCTGGTTATAGACCAGACCGGCGGCCAGCATATCGGCCTGACCGTCGTCGAGGTCGTCAAACAGCTGGCTGATGTTCTGCCGGACGGTTACCTTAAGCGTTACGCCCAGGTAGTCAGCAAACTGTTTCGCCAGTTCATAATCCAGACCGAACGTTTTATTGTTCATGGTGGCGAAGGTCATCGGCGAGTTGATGGTGCTGATGCGCAGCTCGCCGCGAGCGATAATGCCCGCCACCCGGTTCTCGGGTTTGCCGGACCAGGGGATTGACGGCCACAGGGCCGCCGCCAGCAAAAGGGTGACAATGCCGATCAGCAGATAATTAATCTTTAATTTTTTCAGAGCGTTAATCTTCTGCAGCTTCAAGTTCCTCAGCAGGCGATGTCCGGAAAAAACGCAAGGTTGTCGTTGAATGAGCGGCATTCTGCTTAAGAATGCGCCAGTTGGCAACTTATTCGCGATGGTCGTCACATTTATTGATAAAGCTGATGAATCATTTTATTTCTACGCAAACGGTTTCGTCGGGGCGCAGGATTCACTATAATGACGCCCGTTTCCCCCCCTGGCTCACCCTGAAAGCTTCGAAGACGAGAGACTTATGATGGAAATTTTGCGTGGTTCACCTGCACTGTCGGCATTCCGTATCAATAAACTGCTGGCACGATTTCAGGCGGCCAACCTTCCGGTAAGCGCCATATATGCCGAGTATATTCATTTTGCCGATCTGAACGCTCCGCTGAGCGCTGACGATCGCGAGCGCCTGGCGCGACTGCTTCAGTATGGCCCGAGCTTAAATAGCCATACCCCGACCGGTAAATTACTGCTCGTGACCCCTCGCCCTGGCACCATCTCTCCCTGGTCTTCTAAAGCTACCGATATCGCTCACAACTGCGGTCTGACTCAGGTCGTGCGCCTGGAGCGCGGCGTGGCGTATTACGTTGAAGCCTCAACCCTGACCGAAGCACAGTGGACCGCCGTGGCGGCGGAACTGCACGACCGCATGATGGAGAGCGTCTTCGACGCCCTGGAAGCGGGCGAGACGCTGTTTGCCCACCATCAGCCGACGCCGGTCACCAGCGTTGACCTGCTGGGCGAGGGCCGCCAGGCGCTGATTGACGCCAACCTCCGTCTGGGGCTGGCGCTGGCAGATGACGAAATTGACTACCTGCAGGATGCGTTTACCCGTCTGGGCCGCAATCCGAACGATATTGAGCTGTATATGTTCGCCCAGGCGAACTCTGAGCATTGCCGCCACAAGATTTTCAACGCCGACTGGATCATCGACGGCGAACAGCAGCCGAAGTCGCTGTTCAAAATGATCAAAAACACCTTCGAAAAAACGCCGGACTACGTCCTGTCGGCCTATAAAGACAATGCCGCAGTGATGGAAGGGTCTGAAGTGGGGCGCTATTTTGCTGACCACCAGACCGGGCGCTACGACTTCCATCAGGAGCCGGCGCACATTCTGATGAAGGTGGAAACCCATAACCACCCGACGGCCATCTCTCCATGGCCGGGCGCGGCAACCGGCTCCGGCGGCGAAATCCGTGATGAAGGCGCCACCGGCCGCGGCGCGAAGCCGAAAGCGGGCCTGGTGGGTTTCTCGGTTTCCAACCTGCGTATTCCGGGCTTCGAGCAGCCGTGGGAAGAAGATTTCGGTAAACCGGACCGCATTGTCACGGCCCTGGACATCATGACCGAAGGCCCGCTGGGCGGCGCGGCGTTTAACAACGAGTTTGGTCGTCCGGCGCTGAACGGCTACTTCCGCACCTATGAAGAGAAAGTCACCAGCCACAATGGCGAAGAGCTGCGCGGCTACCACAAACCGATCATGCTGGCCGGCGGTATCGGCAACATCCGCGGCGAGCATGTGCAGAAGGGCGAGATTACCGTCGGGGCGAAGCTGATCGTGCTGGGCGGCCCGGCGATGAACATCGGCCTCGGCGGCGGCGCGGCGTCTTCTATGGCCTCCGGCCAGTCCGATGCCGACCTCGATTTCGCCTCCGTACAGCGTGACAACCCGGAAATGGAACGCCGCTGTCAGGAAGTGATCGACCGCTGCTGGCAGCTGGGCGACGCCAACCCGATCCTCTTTATCCACGATGTTGGCGCGGGCGGTCTCTCCAACGCCATGCCGGAGCTGGTGAGCGACGGCGGCCGCGGCGGTAAATTCCAGCTGCGCGATATTCTCAGCGATGAGCCAGGGATGAGCCCGCTGGAGATCTGGTGTAACGAATCGCAGGAACGTTATGTCCTGGCGGTCGCGCCGGAGCAACTGCCGCTGTTCGACGAACTGTGCCGCCGCGAACGCGCGCCTTATGCCGTTATCGGCGAAGCTACCGCTGAGCAGCACCTGAGCCTGAGCGACAGCCACTTTAACGATCAGCCGATCGACCTGCCGCTGGACGTCCTGCTCGGCAAAACGCCGAAAATGACCCGCGACGTGCAGACCCTGAAAGCTCAGGGCAGCGCGCTGGATCGCCAACCGATTACCCTTGCCGATGCGGTAAATCGCGTTCTGCATCTGCCGACGGTGGCCGAGAAAACCTTCCTCGTGACCATCGGCGACCGTACGGTGACCGGCATGGTCGCCCGCGACCAGATGGTCGGCCCGTGGCAGATCCCGGTGGCCAACTGCGCGGTAACCACCGCCAGCCTCGACAGCTACTACGGTGAAGCGATGGCGATGGGCGAGCGCGCCCCGGTTGCCCTGCTGGACTTCGCGGCCTCTGGCCGTCTGGCCGTCGGTGAAGCGCTGACCAACATCGCCGCCACGCAGATTGGCGAGCTGAACCGCGTGAAGCTGTCGGCTAACTGGATGGCCGCCGCTGGCCACCCGGGCGAAGACGCTGGCCTGTATGAGGCAGTGAAAGCGGTCGGCGAAGAGCTGTGTCCGGCGCTGGGCCTGACCATTCCAGTCGGCAAAGACTCGATGTCGATGAAAACCCGCTGGCAGGAAGGCAGCGAGCAGCGCGAGATGACCTCCCCGCTGTCGCTGGTGATCTCCGCCTTTGCCCGTGTCGAAGATGTTCGTCATACCGTCACGCCGCAGCTTTCTACAGAAGATAACGCTCTGCTGCTGATCGACCTCGGTAAAGGCCACAACGCGCTGGGCGCGACGGCCCTGGCGCAGGTCTATCGCCAGCTCGGCGACAAGCCAGCTGATGTGCGTGATGTTGCTCAGCTGAAAGGCTTCTGGGATGCGATGCAGGCTCTGGTGGCGCAGCGTAAACTGCTGGCCTACCACGACCGCTCCGATGGCGGCCTGCTGGTGACCCTGGCGGAAATGGCCTTTACCGGCCACTGTGGCCTGGAAGCAGATATCGCCGCGCTGGGCGACGACCGTCTGGCCGCGCTGTTCAACGAAGAGCTGGGGGCGGTGATCCAGGTACGTGCCGTAGACCGTGAGGCGGTGGAAGCCATTCTGGCGGTTAACGGTCTGGCAGACTGCGTGCATTACCTCGGTACAGCGGTTGAGGGCGATCGCTTTGTGCTGACTGCCAACGGTCAGACGGTGTTTAGCGAAAGCCGTACCACGCTGCGTATGTGGTGGGCGGAAACCACCTGGCAGATGCAGCGCCTACGTGACAACCCGGCCTGCGCCGATCAGGAGCACGAGGCGAAAGCCAATGACGCCGACCCGGGCCTCAATGTGAAGCTTTCGTTTGATATTAATGACGACGTTGCGGCGCCGTACATTGTCACCGGCGCGCGTCCGAAAGTGGCCGTCCTGCGCGAGCAGGGGGTGAACTCCCACGTTGAAATGGCGGCAGCCTTCCATCGCGCCGGCTTTGACGCCATCGACGTGCATATGAGCGACCTGCTGGCGGGCCGCACCGGTCTGGGTGATTTCCATGCCCTGGTGGCCTGCGGCGGCTTCTCCTACGGCGACGTGCTGGGCGCGGGTGAAGGCTGGGCGAAGTCGATTCTGTTCAACGAGCGCGTGCGCGATGAGTTCGCGACGTTCTTCCACCGTCCGCAGACCCTGGCGCTCGGCGTGTGCAACGGCTGTCAGATGATGTCCAACCTGCGTGAACTGATCCCGGGCAGCGACCTCTGGCCGCGCTTTGTGCGTAACCAGTCTGACCGCTTCGAAGCGCGCTTTAGCCTGGTGGAAGTGACGCAAAGCCCATCCCTGCTGCTGGAAGGCATGGTTGGCTCACGGATGCCGATTGCGGTCTCCCACGGCGAAGGTCAGGTGGAAGTGCGCGACAGCGCGCATCTGGCCCAGCTGGAGAGCAAAGGTCTGGTGGCGTTGCGCTTCGTGGATAATTTCGGCAAAGTGACCGAAACCTATCCGGCGAACCCGAACGGTTCCCCGAACGGTATCACCGCGGTGACCAGCGAAAGCGGGCGCGCGACCATCATGATGCCGCACCCGGAACGCGTCTTCCGCACCGTAAGCAACTCCTGGCACCCGGAGAACTGGGGCGAGGACAGCCCGTGGATGCGTATCTTCCGTAACGCGCGTAAACAGCTGGGTTAATCTCCCCGCAGCGTGTCACGCGGACGTATCGGCCCCCTGCTCAGGCAGGGGGCTTTTTTTATCTGTGATGGCCGGCACGCCAGGGTGTCGGGAATTGCCGACAACCGCTATGTTATGGTGTCTCTAATAGGAGACATTTAAGTTATTGATTTAATTGATGAGTGATTAAGCGCTTATTTAGCGTCGTCAATTGGCGACAGTGTGAATAAAAAGCGCACAGCTCTGATTGGGTGATGATATTGAACTAATATCATAAATATCAGTGTGTTAATAAAATGTTTTGAAAGATGGCATAGTTCATGCATAATATTAACCAGTGGCTCATTCACCTTCTTATGTCAGCCCCTTCGGGACGCGCTACATAAACTTCGAATGACGCACAAACAGGTGCCTGCCGTCCAACTCCTGATAATAGCCTGGCTTTATCAGACATCGGGCGAAACGTCGAGTAAGGCACCGCCTCATTCCTGAACAAAGCCAGGCCTTGCGCCTGGCTTTGTTGTTTCTGCGGCGCAGCAGTCAGCGGTAGCCCTTTTCTCTGGCGCGCTCCTCAGTTAGCATCGACCAGAGCTAATGATTGAGACAACATCCTTGAAGCGACTCTCTCTTTTTCCCCGTTCGCTGCGTCAGCTGGTGACGCTCTCCTTTGTGCTGATCCTGCTGCCGTTACTGGTGCTGGCATGGCAGGCCTGGCAGAGCCTGAATGCCCTTAGCGCCCAGGCGGCGCATATCAACCGCACTACGCTGGTCGATGCCCGACGCAGCGAGGCGATGATCAATGCCGCGCTGGAGATGGAGCGCAGCTATCGCCAGTACTGCGTGCTGGACGATCCGACGCTGGCGCGGGTGTATCAGAATCAGCGACAGCGCTACAGCCAGATGCTGGATGCCCATGCCGGCGTGCTACCGGACGAGAAACTCTGGCAGGCGTTGCGTCAGGACGTCAGCGATCTGGCGCAGTTGCAATGTAAAAATAGCGGCCCCGATGCCCAGGCGGCCGCCAGACTGGAAGTTTTCGCCAGCAATAACAGCGATATGGTGCAGGCGACCCGGGCAGTCGTCTATTCCCGCGGCCAGCAGCTGCAGCAGGAGATTGCCGAACGCGGCCAGTTTTTCGGCTGGCAGGCGTTGGTGCTGTTTCTGCTGAGCCTGGCGCTGGTGCTGCTCTTCACCCGCATGATTATCGGCCCGGTGAAAGGCATAGAAAGAATGATCAATCAGCTGGGGGCAGGGAAGTCGCTGGACGACGCCGCATTGTTTACCGGCCCGCGCGAGCTGCGCTCGGTGGGCAAGCGCATCATCTGGCTCAGCGAACGCCTGGCGTGGCTGGAGTCGCAGCGGCATCAATTTCTTCGTCATCTGTCGCATGAGCTGAAAACCCCGCTGGCCAGTATGCGTGAAGGTACCGAGCTGTTGGCCGACCGGGTCGCCGGGCCACTGACCCCTGAGCAGCAGGAGATCGTCGAGATCCTCGACAGCAGTAGTCGTAACCTGCAAAAGCTGATTGAACAGTTGCTGGACTACAACCGAAAACAGGCCGACGGGCCGGTGACACGCGAAGAAGTGGACCTGGTGGAACTGGTGGAAAACGTCGTGGCGGCGCACAGCCTGCCCGCGCGGGCTAAACTGATGCATACTGAACTGACGCTGCAGGCGCGGCGTTGCCTGGCAGAGCCTGCGCTATTGATAAGCGTAATGGATAATCTCTACTCCAATGCGGTGCACTATGGCGCTGAATCCGGTAACATCCGTATCCACAGCTACCGGCACGGAGAGCAGGTGCGTATTGATGTCGCCAACAGCGGCGAACCGATCCCGGCCGCGGAAAAGAATATGATTTTCGAGCCTTTTTACCAGGGGAGTCACCAGCGTAAAGGGGCCGTTAAGGGCAGTGGGCTGGGGTTGAGTATCGCCCGCGACTGCGTCCGGCAGATGCAAGGGGAGCTCAGCTTAGTTGACGCGCCCGCTGGGCAGGTCTGTTTTCGCATTACGCTTCCCTCAGCGCCGGAATAATCCAACTTATGAATCGATATCGGGGAACTATGTCCCAATTCCTGGCCTGGCGCCGTTCCCTTCGCGGATGGCTGCTTTCAGGCATTGCTTGTCTGACGCTGGCGGGGTGTTCCGCCGGCTTTTCACCGCATACGGCGGAAGGTACCGCCGCCTCCGGGCAGGCGCAGCATCAGGTGGCCGATTTTGTCGCGGTAGACTGCGCGGACATCTGGGCGCACAGCAGCGATGCCAGCGACAAAAATCCCCTCTACTGGCTGCGGGGCATTGACTGTGCCGATCGCCTCGCACCGGCGCAGGCG
Source organism: Klebsiella sp. A-Nf5 (assembly GCF_002810545.1). Lineage (NCBI taxonomy): Bacteria > Pseudomonadati > Pseudomonadota > Gammaproteobacteria > Enterobacterales > Enterobacteriaceae > Klebsiella > Klebsiella sp. A-Nf5. Next base: position 27,264 of record NZ_PIOG01000117.1, read on the forward strand.
CGGGCGGAGGCGAAACGCCATACCGACGATAGCTGGCAGGACGCGTTCCGTCGCGGCATCCTGCTTGCTGATGCCAAAATTACTCCCGACGAGCGTCGCGACCTGGTGGCGCGTCTCGATACCTTCAGCCCGCAAATCGCCGTTCAGGTCCGCCCGCTGTATCAGCTCTGGCGCGACGGCCAGACCCGTCAGCTGCAGCTGGTGGAAGAGCGTGCCCGTTACGCGAAGCTTCAGCAGTCCAGCGATAGCGAACTGGAGACGCTGCGACAGCAGGAGCAGGCGCTGCGCGAACAGCTGGAGCTGACCACCCGCAAGCTGGAGAACCTGACGGATATTGAGCGTCAGCTCTCCAGCCGCAAGCCGGGCGGCAATTTCGGCAGCGAAAAAGTGCCGGAGGTGATCCATGACGATCCGTAAACCGGCGCGTTTGCTGCTGGTGGATGACGATCCGGGACTGTTGAAGCTGCTGGGCATGCGCCTGATCAGCGAAGGCTACAGCGTGGTCACCGCCGAGAGCGGGCCGGAAGCGCTGCGCGTGCTGGGGCGTGAGAAAGTGGATCTGGTGATTAGCGATCTGCGGATGGATGAAATGGATGGCCTGCAGCTGTTCAGCGAGATCCAGAAAGGGCTGCCCGGCATGCCGGTGATTATTCTCACCGCCCATGGTTCGATTCCCGACGCCGTGGCCGCGACCCAGCAGGGGGTGTTCAGCTTCCTGACCAAGCCGGTCGATAAAGATGCCTTGTATAAAGCCATTGATGAGGCGCTTGAGCAGCGCTCGCCGGCCACCGACGAAGCCTGGCGCCAGGCGATTGTAACCCGCAGCCCACTGATGCTGCGTCTGCTTGAGCAGGCCGGGATGGTGGCGCAATCGGATGTCAGCGTGCTGATTAACGGCCAGAGCGGGACCGGGAAGGAGATCGTCGCCCAGGCGATCCATAACGCCAGCCCGCGTCATGATAAACCGTTCGTGGCGATCAACTGCGGCGCGCTGCCGGAACAGCTGCTCGAATCCGAACTGTTTGGCCATGCGCGGGGCGCCTTTACCGGCGCGGTCAGTAACCGTGAAGGATTATTCCAGGCCGCTGAGGGTGGTACGCTGTTTCTCGACGAGATCGGTGATATGCCGGTTGCGCTGCAGGTGAAGCTGCTGCGCGTCCTGCAGGAGCGTAAGGTGCGTCCGCTGGGCAGCAACCGCGATATCGAGATCAACGTACGGATCATCTCCGCCACCCACCGCGACCTGCCGAAGGCGATGGCCCGCGGCGAGTTCCGCGAAGATCTGTTTTACCGCCTCAATGTGGTGAATCTGAAGATCCCACCGCTTTCCGAACGGGCTGAGGATATCCCGCTGCTGGCTAATCATTTGCTGCGCCAGTCCGCCGATCGCCATAAGCCGTTTGTGCGGGCGTTTTCCAGCGATGCGATGAAGCGGCTGATGGCCGCCAAGTGGCCGGGTAACGTGCGCCAGCTAGTGAACGTGATCGAGCAGTGTGTGGCCCTGACCTCGTCGCCGGTGATCGGCGACGCGCTGGTGGAGCAGGCGCTGGAAGGAGAGAATACCGCGCTGCCGACCTTCGTGGAGGCGCGTAATCAGTTTGAGCTGAACTACCTGCGCAAGCTGCTGCAAATTACTAAAGGCAATGTCACCCACGCCGCGCGGATGGCAGGGCGCAACCGCACCGAATTCTATAAACTGCTGTCGCGCCATGAGCTCGACGCCAACGACTTTAAAGAGTAGCTCCGCAACATAGCGCAAGTTATGATACGGTAAGCAACCGGTTACGCGACTAAGACAGGAACACCATGAAAAAGATTGATGCGATTATTAAACCTTTCAAACTGGATGACGTGCGTGAAGCGCTGGCCGAAGTCGGCATCACCGGGATGACGGTGACGGAAGTGAAGGGCTTTGGCCGCCAGAAAGGTCATACCGAGCTGTACCGCGGTGCGGAGTACATGGTGGATTTTCTGCCGAAGGTGAAAATTGAAATCGTGGTGACTGACGATATCGTCGATACCTGCGTCGATACCATCATCCGTACGGCGCAGACCGGCAAGATTGGCGACGGCAAGATCTTTGTCTTCGACGTCGCGCGGGTCATTCGTATCCGTACCGGTGAAGAAGACGACGCGGCGATTTAACTCTCGCCGCTCGCTGCAGTATTGCCGGGTGACGCTGCGCTTACCCGGCCTACAAATCCCCGCGTCGTCGGGGCTTACAGGACCTTATGCGGGCCGAAACATTCGTAATGAATGTTGTCTTTATTAACCCCTAATTCTACCAGCAGCTTCGCTGCAAACTGCATAAACGCTACCGGGCCGCAGAGATAGAACTGCATCTGCGGGTCGCGAATATTGTCCGCCACTGCCGCTAAATCCATCAAACCTTCGCTATCAAAACGTCCAGTCTGACGGTCGGCTTCGCTCGGGTTGCGATACCACACGTGAGAGGTAAACGCCGGCAGCGCCGCGCCAAGCGCACTCACTTCATCGGCAAAGGCGTGAACGTCGCCATTTTCCGCCGCATGGAACCAGTTCACCTGACCCTGATGACCGCTCTTCGCCAGCGCATCCAGCATCGCCAGCATCGGCGTTTGCCCGACGCCGCCGGAGAGCAGGGTGACCGGCGTCTGCGGTTCAACGTTAAGGAAGAAGTCCCCCGCCGGCGCGGCTAAATAGACCACATCGCCTTCGCTGGCATGGTTATGCAGCCAGCTGGAAACCTGACCGCCGTCCTCACGTTTTACCGCGATGCGGTAGCCTTTGCCGTCTGCTTTGCGGGTTAAAGAGTATTGACGAATTTCCTGATATTCGAAGCCTTCCGGTTTCAGCCAGATGGCCAGGTACTGCCCCGGCTGGTAATCGGCGACCGGCTGGCCGTCGACCGGCGCCAGTTCAAAGCTGGTGATGAGCTGGCTACGCGGGGTTTTCTTCACGATGCGGAACGCGCGGGTCCCTTCCCAACCGCCGGTTTTACTGGCGTTTTGCTGATAAATCTCGGCTTCGCGGCCGATAAAGACGTTCGCCAGCACGCCGTAAGCTTTCCCCCAGGCATCAAGCACTTCCTGACCCGGGCTGAACATTTCATCGAGGGTCGCCAGCAGATGGCTGCCAACGATGTTGTACTGCTCCGGTTTGATCTGGAAGCTGGTGTGTTTCTGGGCGATTTTTTCCACCGCCGGCAGCAGGGCGGGCAGGTTATCGATATTGCTGGCGTAGGCGGCAATGGCGTTGAATAACGCTTCGCGCTGATCGCCGTTGCGCTGGTTGCTCATGTTGAAGATCTCTTTGAGCTCCGGATTATGCGCAAACATACGATCGTAGAAATGGGCGGTGAGCTTTGGGCCGGTCTCTACCAGCAGGGGGATGGTGGCTTTGACCGTGGCGATGGTTTGAGCGTCGAGCATAGCGTGCTTCCTTGTGTGTTATCTTATTGATGCATTTTAAATGCATCTTATAGAAATAACCCTGCTATGTAAATGGTTCTTTAACACTTAGCCCCGATGCCGTTACAACATGAAGAATTTGCATCACAAACCTGAAAAGAAATCCGTTGATAATGAGAGAGACGTTATTGCTCAAAGCCTTGTATCATGCGGAGCCAATCGTTTGCGTAAAATCCTTTGTCAAGACCTGTTATCACAGAATGATTAGGTTATACTGTGGGCCGTTGTCCAATCGGACCGCCTTTTTAGGCCGAAATTTTATTGTTAGCTGAGTCAGGAGATGCGGATGTTAAAGCGTGAAATGAACATTGCCGATTATGATGCCGAACTGTGGCAGGCTATGGAGCAGGAAAAAGTACGTCAGGAAGAGCACATCGAACTGATCGCCTCCGAAAACTACACCAGTCCGCGCGTCATGCAGGCGCAGGGCTCTCAGCTGACCAACAAATATGCTGAAGGGTATCCGGGCAAGCGTTACTACGGCGGCTGTGAATATGTCGACGTGGTTGAGCAACTGGCTATCGACCGCGCGAAAGAACTGTTCGGCGCTGACTATGCTAACGTCCAGCCGCACTCCGGCTCTCAGGCTAACTTTGCGGTCTACACCGCGCTGCTGCAGCCGGGTGATACCGTGCTCGGTATGAACCTGGCGCAAGGCGGCCACCTGACTCACGGCTCCCCGGTTAACTTCTCCGGCAAACTGTACAACATCATCCCTTACGGTATTGATGAGTCCGGTAAAATTGACTATGACGACATGGCGAAGCAGGCTCAGGAACACAAACCGAAGATGATCATCGGTGGTTTCTCGGCTTACTCCGGTATCGTTGACTGGGCAAAAATGCGTGAAATCGCCGACAGCATCGGCGCCTACCTGTTCGTCGATATGGCGCACGTGGCTGGCCTGATTGCCGCGGGTGTGTATCCGAACCCGGTTCCGCATGCTCACGTTGTGACCACCACCACCCACAAAACCCTGGCGGGTCCGCGCGGCGGCCTGATTCTGGCGAAAGGCGGTAGCGAAGAGCTGTACAAAAAACTGAACTCTGCCGTGTTCCCAAGCGCGCAGGGCGGCCCGCTGATGCACGTTATCGCGGCGAAAGCGGTGGCGCTGAAAGAAGCGATGGAGCCAGAGTTCAAAGTTTACCAGCAGCAGGTTGCGAAAAACGCGAAAGCGATGGTGGAAGTGTTCCTGAGCCGCGGTTACAAAGTGGTTTCTGGCGGAACTGAGAACCACCTGTTCCTGCTGGACCTGGTGGATAAAAACCTGACCGGTAAAGAAGCTGACGCCGCCCTGGGCCGCGCCAACATCACCGTGAACAAAAACAGCGTGCCGAACGATCCGAAGAGCCCGTTCGTGACTTCCGGTATCCGTATCGGTTCTCCGGCTGTGACTCGCCGCGGCTTTAAAGAAGCGGAAGTCAAAGAGCTGGCTGGCTGGATGTGTGACGTGCTGGACAATATCAATGACGAAGCCGTCATTGAACGTGTGAAAGGCAAAGTGCTGGATATCTGCGCACGTTTCCCGGTTTATGCGTAAGCGTTAACGTTGCAATAAAAAAGGCCGCGATTGCGGCCTTTTTTGTGTCTGCCGATTAGCGGCGGTCGAGCGAAATCGCGCCGGGGCCGGTAATCGCCAGCAGCAGAAAAGCGCCGGCAATACTGACGTTTTTCCAGAAATTAATCATGTTCGGCAATACCGCATCGCCGGTCATATCCCAGTAATGATGGCCAATCACCGCCGTACCCAGCGTATAAAAAATAAAGATGACCGCCAGCGGGCGGGTGAAAAAGCCCAGCACAATTAAGATCGCCGCAGGGACCTCCATAATCACAGCGATAATCGCCGCCAGCGTCGGCATTGGCGCGCCGGAGGCGGCCATGTACTGCACCGTGCCGCCAAAGCCCAACAGTTTCGGATAACCAAAAAGAATAAACAGGACCACCACGGCGATGCGGGCGATGAGCAGCAGCAAGGAGCGGGAAGCGCCAAAATCAAAATAGCGGAGTGTGTTCATAATCAGCTCGTTATGAGAGAAGTGTGATCTAAACGTAATACACAAATTTGCCCGCCGCCACGGTGAGAAAATAATAATGTTGCGCTTCGTTTCATCAGGATTTGGCTGCGGGGTTGCTCGCACTTTGATGCCCGGTTATCGGATTTTATTTATACAACCGGCGATGGGATGGTGCTCGCTCTGTGATGTGCGTCACGATTTAAAGACAAATGTACTCAACTTCCATATAGAGAGTGAGACACCGGTTTACTCAAGATGGGGTTTATCGCCAGACTGTCGCCACCATTCGGGAGGAAATCATGGTCTTGCACTCCACGCGCTGGCTGGCGCTCAGTTATTTCACCTACTTTTTTAGCTACGGTATTTTTCTGCCCTTCTGGAGCGTCTGGCTGGCAGGCAACGGATTAACGCCGGAAACCATCGGCCTGTTGCTTGGCGCCGGCCTGGTGGCCCGTTTTCTTGGGAGCCTGCTGATTGCCCCGCGGGTCAGCGACCCCTCCCGGCTCATTGCCGCGTTGCGCGTGCTGGCCCTGTTAACCTTGCTTTTCGCGCTGGCCTTCTGGGCCGGCAGCCACGTGGCATGGCTGCTGGCGGTCATCATCGGCTTCAACCTGTTCTTTTCGCCGCTGGTGCCGCTGACGGATGCCCTGGCCAATACCTGGCAAAAGCAGATCACCATGGACTATGGCCGGGTGCGGCTATGGGGCTCCATTGCCTTCGTTATTGGTTCGGCGCTGACTGGCAAGCTGGTGAGTCTGTTTGACTACCGGGCGATCCTGCTGATGTTAAGCCTGGGGACTGCCTCGATGCTGCTCGGTATGTTGCTTAAGCCGTCGGTGATGCCCCAGGGGGAGTCGCGCCAGCAACAGGGGGCCGGACTGACGGCCTGGCTGACGCTGGTGCGCCAGAGCTGGCGCTTTCTCGCCTGCGTCTGTTTGCTGCAGGGGGCGCACGCCGCGTACTACGGCTTTAGCGCCATCTACTGGCAGCAGGCCGGCTATTCTGCCTCGGCGGTCGGTTATCTATGGTCGTTAGGTGTGGTGGCGGAAGTGGTGATCTTCGCGTTGAGTAAAAAGGTGTTCCGCCGCTTCAGCGCGCGCGACCTGCTGCTGCTCTCCGCCGTCTGCGGACTGATCCGATGGACGCTAATGGGCTGGACCACGGCGCTGCCGGGACTCATCCTTGCGCAGATCCTTCACTGCGGCACCTTCACGGTGTGTCATCTGGCGGCGATGCGCTATATCGCCGCCCGTCAGGGCAGCGAAGTGATCCGCCTGCAGGCCGTCTACTCCGCGGTGGCGATGGGCGGGAGTATTGCCATCATGACCGTCTTCGCCGGTTTCCTCTATCAGCACCTGCACCAGGGCGTGTTCTGGGTGATGGCCCTGCTGACGATCCCGGCGCTGGTTATCCGGCCAAAAACAGTGGCGGCCTAGTCTTCGAGCATCGCGCAGATATGCTGCTGCTGGCGTTCAGTGAAGCAGTTTTCCGCGTGGATCAGCGGCGGCGAAAACAGCGGTAGCGCCGTCGCATAAGGGGTGACGATAAGCGTCACCCCTTTGGGCGCACCTTCTTTCTGAAAGCGCTGCACGCTCTGGTATTTGATATTCAGCGGCAGCAGCGTGAGTTCGCGCAATTGCTGTTCCAGGGCCTCTTCTATAGCCGGGTTGTCATCGGTCAGCAACAGCACCTGCTTCTCGTGCAGATCGCTTTTCTGCATCAGCCAGGCGCCAAAGATCACCGCGATTAAGCCGGTCTCTTCCTCATTAAAACGGATATGCCAGGCCTCCTCGAATTCGCTCAATGCCGCCTGGGTAGTGCGCAGTAAGCGAGGATAGAGTCGACTCACTTCCTCCGTGAGCGTGCTGTCGATGCCGATGGCAAACACGCTGCGGATCAACGCCTGCGATAAATGAATATAGAGTTGATCGCTCAGCCCCTGCTCATCACTGAAAGCCCTGCCGGCGATGACCTGGAAGCGATGGATCAGGCCGGAGATAGCCAGCCGCAGGCGGCGATCGTGCGGGTGACCGTCGCGGACCGGGTCGGGGGTTTTGAGCAACATAAACAGCAGCGAGAGGAAGAAGGGCTCCCCAACATGCGGCGGAGCGCCGACCCGACGCTGCCAGTGGCGGACAATCTCCTGCGCCAGGGTAAACTCGGCGGCGGTCTGGGCCCAGCGCTGCTGTTCATCATTGAAGTCCGGAGAGTATCCCCGGTGATGCTCGAGCAGACAGTACTGCAGATACAGGCGCAGAAACTGGACATCGCGGCAGTCAAACTGACGATTGAGTGCCCGCGCGCAGCGGTTCACCAGCGCCTGCAGGTTGGTATCATCGTATAAGGTGCGGGCAATGCCTTCCTGTTTAAGCTGCGTTTTCAGGGCCGGGGTAAAATGATGGTTAACGAATTGGGGGCAGAGGCGCAGCCCCCGCCGCAGCGCATGCAGCAGGCATAAACGTTGGTCGAGCGCGGCGCCTTCAATCCGATAGCTGCCGTCCACCTGTGACCGGAGAGTCAAACGGTGGTAACGCTGAATTTCGCGTCCGGTCTCCTCAATATCCTGCCGGGCCGTGGACTCATCAACGAGGTTGATCCTGCCAAGCCGTTCAGTCGTCACCGACTGCCCGGGCAGATAAAACATCAGGAGCACCTGGCTACGGCGCTGTGGACTGGAAAGCGCAGATGGTGGTTCAATGACGGTCATCATCTGGTAAGTTCCAGTTAGGGTTTTCGCTAAGAATAGACAATGGCAGAGGCGGGGGCAGGGCGAAACGCCCGCTTTAGCTCAGGATTGCTGGTGAAGTTCACAGAATTTTTCACGTGAGGAACAGATGAACAGAGTGAAACAATGCACCAGCGCGGCGTTTTTCATGGTTTTATCATTTTCAGCCGCCGCGCATCCGCATAGCTTCATTAGTTTGCAGAGCGAGCCGGTGGTCAAAGACGGTCTGCTGAGCGGGTTTAAAATGCGCTGGACCATGGATGAAATTACTTCATCGGATCTGCTCTATGATGCCGGTAACGCCAAACCGGGCAGCGAAGTATGGAAAAAGCTGGCGGCGGAGGTGATGGCCAACGTGCTCGGCCAGCACTATTTCAGCGAGCTGTGGCACAACGGCCAGCGGGTGAAATTTGAAAATCGTCCCGACGGCTATGGCCTCGAGCGTGACGGACTGCAGGCGGTACTGACCTTTATGCTGCCGCTGGCGACGCCGCAACCTGTTGCCGGGCAGACGTTTACCTTTTCCACCTTTGACCCGACCTACTACGTCGACATGTTTTATGACAAGGATAGCGATTTTTCCCTGCCCGCCGCGCTGCGGGCCGCCTGTAAGGCAACGGTGATGACGCCAAAACCGAACGACAAAATGCTCTCGTACGCCCAGTCGCTGGATAAAGCGGATGCGCCGCCGGAGGATATGGCGCTGGGCAGCTATTTTGCTCAGAAGGTGACCCTGACATGTCAGTAATTATTACCCCGCGCGCGCGATCCTCGCGCTGGAAAGCGCTGTGGCCGCTGGCGCTGTTGCTGGCTGTGAGCATCATCGGCGGCATGTGGCTGTGGCGGGCGTGGCCGCTGGTGCTGATGCAGAGCACGGTCTGGCAGCGCTCGTTGAATCTGGAACTCAGCCACCTGCTGCAGGCGGTGGCGGAGAACCCGGCAGCGGCGGGCCTGTCGCTGCTCGGGTTCAGTTTCGTTTATGGTGTGCTGCATGCTTTAGGGCCCGGCCACGGCAAAATTGTCATAACTACCTGGCTCGCCACCCATCCCTCGAAGCTGAAATCGAGCATTAACCTGACGCTGGCCGCCTCTTTATTACAGGGGCTGGTGGCCATCGTGCTGGTGGTCGTGGTGCTGGCGCTGCTGCAGCTGCCGGCGCGCCAGCTGCATCTCAGCAGTTTCTGGCTGGAGAAGGGCAGCTATCTGCTGGTTGGCGCATTAGGCTTGCTGCTGTGCTGGCGGGCGTTGAAAAAGCTGTATCGGCTGCTGAGCCGGCCAAGGTTTACCGCTTTTACCCCGCATCATGTGCATCATGACCACTGCGGTTGCGGCCACCAGCATCTCCCGGCGCCGGATCAGCTTCAGAGCGGCGACGACTGGCGGGCACGCGCCGCGATCGTCCTGTCGATGGGCATGCGCCCCTGCTCGGGAGCGATCATGGTGCTGCTGTTCAGCAAGGTGATCGGGGTGTTCAGTTGGGGAATGGCGGCGGCGCTGGCGATGGCGGCGGGAACCTCATTAACCATCACCGCGCTGGCGTTGCTGGTGCACAGTTTTCGTCAGCTGGCGGTGAAGCTGGGTCAGCACCAGGCGCCGCCGCTGTGGCGTCAGGTGGGCTGGCTGACGCTGGCGCTGGCCGGCGGCGTGATTTTGCTGGCGGCGGCAGGAGTGATGTGGTTCACCGCGGTCCCGGCCGGCGGTGGGATCCGCCCGTTTTAGTCAGACGCCGGGCGCAAATCCGAAAGTGGGCGCCTGTGCTTGCCGCTGGTGAAGCGATGCTCTAGTTTTCCGCTTTTCGGCGGATGACAAGGAGTCGCTATGGCCGCAAATATCGTTTCTCCCGCGCAGAGCGGGCGGTTTTATTATGGCTTCGCCGGTGCCGCCGGGCTGCTGGCGGGGCTGGCGATCGTCTACTGGTTTCCGGTGCTGGCCAGCTGGTGGCCGTCAGATCTGGTGCGCGTCTACCACGCCATGTCGTATGTCATGGGATTCGGGGTGTCGCGCATCGGGGATATCCCGCTGGTGGCCTACGCCACCTTAACGCTGTCGGGTTTCGTCATGGCTTTTTGCCATCCCGGGCACAGTAAACTGCCCCATTGTTGCCTGGGCCGTGCATAATCAGCCCTCGCCGCGGGAAATGGTCGACTGGATCCTGCGCAGCTGGATATTGCAGTTCGGTTTCCTGGTGATCATTTTCTGGCGTTTCGCTTTTATGGGGAAGTTGACCAGCTATCGGCTGATGCAGATCGTGGGCATCTTTAACGACGTCTGCTATCTGGCCACGCTGGTGCTGGCTGGAATACTGCTGCGCGATAGCTGGCGCGGCGTTAAAGGCGTTTCCGCATCGGCAAGCAATATTCGCATTCCGCTGATCTTTGCCCTGAGCTTTTATCTGCCGTTTCAGCTGGTGTGGATCTTACTCAGTGCGCAACAGTTCGAGTTGCCGCTGTGGGGATGGCTGCTGCTGATCCCGGCGATGGTCGGCGTGCTGTTAGCTCGACTGGCGACGGTGGGAATAGCGCTGTGCCTCCGGCACTGGCTGGGGCCGCAGGGCTGCCTGCGCTGGCGCGGACCGCTGGCCTTGTTTAGCGGCCTGACGGTGCTGTGCATCGGCGGCAATGCGGTGATTCGCCAGATCCTCAACATGATAAAATGACATAAAAAAAGGAAGCCGCGGCTTCCTTTTTGACATCAGTAAGAGATTAACGCTTCAGCGCATCGCTCAGCTGCTCACGCATATTCGCCAGCATCGCTTTCACCACGCGCGGGTTACCGGCAACGATGTTGCCTGTCAGCAGGTAGTTATGGCCACCGGTGAAGTCGCAAACGATAGCGCCTGCTTCACGAGCGATCAGCTCGCCTGCGGCGAAATCCCAGGGTTTCAGGGCGATTTCAAAGTAACCATCAACGCGGCCAGCGGCAACGTAGGCCAGATCCAGCGCGGCGGAGCCGGTGCGACGGAAGTCGGCGCACTCGGTAAACAGGTTGCCAAGAATATTCATGTAAGTGGTCGCGTGCTGCTTCGCTTTGAACGGGAAGCCGGTAGCGATGATGGTGCCGTCGAGGTCGCGAGCGTTGCTGCCGCGCAGACGGTAGCCGTTCAGCTGTGCGCCCTGGCCGCGGGTCGCGGTGAACAGTTCGTTACGCATGGGATCGTAAACCACCGCGACTTCAGTACGGCCTTTGATGCGTACGGCGATGGAAACAGAGAAGTGCGGCAGACGTTTAACGAAGTTGGTGGTGCCATCCAGTGGATCGATAACCCATTGAACATCCTGATCTTCACCAGCGTGTTCACCGCTTTCTTCGGTGATAATGGTGTGCTGCGGGTAAGATTTGCGAATGGTTTCGATAATAATCGCTTCGGCGGCTTTATCGACGTTGGTCACAAAATCATTGCTGCCTTTCTGGCTGGTTTCTACGGTGTCTGGCGTTTCGTAGTGCTTGGCAATTAAATTACCCGCCTTGCGCGCTGCGCGCACGGCGATGTTCAGCATCGGATGCATCGGTCTCTCTCACTGGATGTTAAAGAACGGGAAAAAACGGCGCATATAATAACAGCGAAATCTGCTTATGTCTCCGTTTTATGGTAGCATGCCCGAATAATCTTTAGCCGAAGAACCATAATGCTGCAAAATATTCGAATCGTACTGGTAGAAACCTCCCACACCGGCAATATGGGCTCTGTAGCCCGCGCGATGAAAACCATGGGCTTAACTAACCTGTGGCTGGTCAACCCGCTGGTCAAACCCGACTCACAGGCGATAGCCCTCGCCGCGGGTGCCAGCGATGTGATCGGCAATGCGCAGATCGTCGATACCCTTGATGAAGCCCTGGCGGGCTGCAGCCTGGTGGTGGGTACCAGCGCGCGCTCCCGCACACTGCCGTGGCCAATGCTCGATCCGCGCGAATGCGGCCTGAAAAGCGTCGCCGAGGGTCAGCATGCGCCGGTGGCGCTGGTCTTTGGCCGCGAACGCGTTGGCCTGACCAACGAAGAGCTGCAGAAGTGCCACTACCACGTGGCGATCGCCGCGAACCCGGAGTACAGCTCGTTGAACCTGGCGATGGCGGTGCAGGTTATTGCTTATGAAGTGCGGATGGCCTGGCTGGCGACGCAGGAGCAGGCGCAGCCGTCGGTTGACCATGAAGAGGCGCCGTACCCGCTGGTGGACGATCTGGAGCGTTTCTACGGCCATCTTGAGCAGACGCTGCTGGCGACGGGCTTCATCCGCCCGAATCATCCGGGGCAGGTGATGAACAAGCTGCGTCGTCTGTTCACCCGCGCGCGTCCGGAAAGCCAGGAGCTGAACATCCTGCGCGGGATGCTGGCGTCTATTGAGCAGCAGAATAAAGGTAAGTAAGCGTGTTAACGCCGGATGGCGTTTCGCTTATCCGGCCTACGAATCTACATCGCTGTTGTAGCCCGGGAGCGGCTCTAAATCAATAACGGCACGGAAAGCCAAATACCTGACTAAAACAGTCAAGTAAATAGTTGACCAAATTACTCGGGAATGTCAGACTTGCCCCTGCTATGCAATACCCATATTAATAAAAAGCCCGGCCAGGGGCGAGTTTGAGGTTAAGTAAGACATGAGACTGACATCTAAAGGGCGTTATGCCGTGACCGCGATGCTTGACGTTGCGCTCAACTCTGAAACGGGCCCGGTACCGTTGGCAGATATTTCAGAGCGTCAGGGAATTTCGCTTTCCTATCTGGAACAGCTGTTCTCTCGCCTGCGTAAAAATGGCCTGGTTTCCAGCGTTCGTGGTCCAGGTGGTGGTTATCTGTTAGGTAAAGATGCCAGCAGCATCGCCGTTGGCGAAGTGATCAGCGCGGTAGACGAATCCGTTGACGCGACCCGTTGCCAGGGCAAAGGCGGCTGTCAGGGCGGCGATAAATGCCTGACTCACGCGCTGTGGCGCGATTTGAGCGAACGCCTGACCGGCTTCCTGAACAATATCACCCTGGGTGAACTGGTGAATAACCAGGAAATCCTTGATGTGTCCGGTCGTCAGCATCAGCACGAAACCCAGCGCAATGCGCGCACCCAGGACGCGATCGACGTTAAACTGCGCGCCTGAGTGACCCGTCCCGTTTCGGACTGCCGCTGACAGGGCGAGGCAGCACGAAACGGTCGGGACAACGATTATAAAGAGCTTTCAGAATCAGGCCGGGATGCTCCAACATTCCGTGTACTCGGTCGTACATCAAGCCGGTTGCCTGATTCCTTGCATTGAGTGATGTACGGAGTTTAAGAGCAATGAAATTACCGATTTATCTCGATTACTCCGCAACCACGCCGGTGGACCCGCGTGTTGCCGAGAAAATGATGCAGTTCCTGACCATGGACGGGACCTTTGGTAACCCGGCCTCCCGTTCTCACCGTTTTGGCTGGCAGGCTGAAGAGGCGGTTGATATCGCCCGCAATCAGATTGCCGAGCTGGTCGGTGCCGACCCGCGCGAAATCGTCTTTACCTCTGGTGCGACTGAATCCGACAACCTGGCGATCAAGGGTGCAGCCAACTTTTATCAGAAAAAAGGCAAGCACATCATCACCAGCAAAACCGAGCATAAAGCGGTTCTGGATACCTGCCGTCAGCTGGAGCGTGAAGGCTTCGAGGTGACCTACCTGGCGCCGCAACGCAACGGGATTATCGATCTCAAAGAGCTGGAAGCGGCGATGCGTGACGACACCATCCTGGTTTCCATCATGCATGTGAATAACGAAATCGGCGTGGTGCAGGATATCGCTACCATCGGCGAGATGTGTCGCGCCCGCGGTATCATTTACCACGTAGACGCCACCCAGAGCGTGGGCAAGCTGCCTATCGATCTGAGCCAGCTGAAGGTGGACCTGATGTCCTTCTCCGGCCACAAAATCTACGGTCCGAAAGGCATTGGCGCGCTGTATGTTCGCCGTAAGCCGCGTATTCGTATCGAAGCGCAAATCCACGGCGGCGGCCACGAGCGCGGTATGCGTTCTGGTACTCTGCCTGTTCACCAGATCGTCGGCATGGGTGAAGCTTACCGTATCGCCAAAGAAGAGATGGAAAGCGAAATGGCGCGTCTGCGCACCCTGCGCAACCGTCTGTGGAACGGCGTGAAGGATATGGAAGAAGTTTATCTCAACGGCGACCTCGAGCAGGGCGCGCCGAACATTCTTAACGTCAGCTTCAACTACGTTGAAGGTGAGTCGCTGATTATGGCGCTGAAAGACCTGGCGGTTTCCTCCGGTTCAGCCTGTACTTCCGCGAGCCTTGAGCCATCCTACGTGCTGCGCGCGTTAGGTATGACTGATGAACTGGCGCACAGCTCTATTCGTTTCTCTTTAGGTCGTTTCACTACCGAAGAAGAGATTGACTACACCATCAATCTGGTTCGCAACTCCATCGGCCGTCTGCGCGACCTTTCTCCGCTGTGGGAAATGTTCAAGCAGGGCGTGGATCTGAACAGTATTGAATGGTCACATCACTAATTCGGCACCGATAAGGAGAATTCAACATGGCATACAGCGAAAAAGTCATCGATCATTACGAAAACCCGCGCAACGTCGGCTCTTTTGACAACAGCGACGAGAACGTCGGCAGCGGCATGGTCGGTGCGCCGGCCTGTGGCGACGTGATGAAGTTGCAGATTAAAGTCAACAATGAAGGTATCATTGAAGACGCGCGCTTCAAGACCTACGGCTGTGGTTCCGCCATCGCTTCCAGCTCCCTGGTCACCGAGTGGGTGAAGGGCAAATCCCTGGACGAAGCGCAGGCGATCAAGAACACCGATATCGCCGATGAACTGGAACTGCCGCCGGTGAAAATTCACTGCTCTATTCTGGCGGAAGACGCGATTAAAGCCGCGATTGCGGATTACAAAAGCAAACGTGAAGCAAAATAATTAGTTGAGGTTTTGTTATGTCGATTACTCTTAGCGACAGTGCTGCAGCGCGAGTCAATGCCTTTCTGGCGAACCGTGGTAAAGGGTTTGGCCTGCGCCTGGGCGTGAGAACCTCCGGCTGCTCGGGTATGGCCTATGTACTGGAGTTTGTTGACGAGCCGGCGGCTGAAGACACCGTGTTTGAAGACAAAGGCGTGAAGGTCGTGATCGACGGCAAAAGTCTGCAATTCCTCGACGGCACTCAGCTGGACTTCGTCAAAGAAGGCCTCAACGAAGGGTTCAAGTTCACCAACCCTAACGTCAAAGACGAGTGCGGCTGCGGCGAAAGCTTTAACGTATAATCGGTCATCCCCAACCCCACCGCGGTCACGCCGCGCGTGGGGTTTTCATTTAGATGCATGACCCTGAGGTTACTATGGACTATTTCACCCTCTTCGGGTTACCAGCCAGCTATACCCTCTCGCTTGAACAACTGGCTGTCCGGTATCAGGATCTGCAGCGCCAGTACCATCCGGATAAATTTGCCAGCGCGCCTGCTGCGGAACAGCTGGTAGCGGTTCAGCACTCCGCCACCATTAACCAGGCCTGGCAAACTCTGCGCCATCCGCTGACCCGTGCGGAATATCTCCTTTCGCTGCACGGCTTCGACCTCGCCAGCGAGCAACATACCGTCCGCGATACCGCGTTCCTGATGGAACAGCTGGAACTGCGTGAAGAGCTCGATGAGATCGGTAAGGCGAAAGACGATGCGCGGCTGGAAGACTTTATCAAACGAGTGAAAGCGCTGTTTGATACCCGCCATCAACTGATGGTTGAACAATTGCATAATGAGAGCTGGGAGGCGGCGGCGGACACGGTACGTAAGCTCCGTTTTCTCGATAAACTGCGCAGCAGTGCTGAAGAACTCGAAGAAAAACTGCTCGATTTTTAATTTTCGGAAGCAATTATGGCCTTATTACAAATTAGTGAGCCCGGCCTGAGCGCCGCGCCGCACCAGCGTCGTCTGGCGGCCGGCATCGACCTGGGCACCACCAATTCTCTGGTGGCTACCGTGCGTAGCGGCCAGGCCGAAACCCTGCCCGATCATCAAGGTCGCTATCTGCTGCCGTCGGTGGTGAACTACCACGCCTCGGGACTGACTGTCGGCTATGAAGCCCGGCTGAATGCCGCTCAGGATCCGGTGAACACCATCAGCTCGGTGAAGCGAATGATGGGGCGCTCCCTCGCCGATATTCAAAACCGCTATCCGCATCTGCCGTATCAGCTGCAGGCCAGTGAAAACGGTCTGCCGATGATCCAGACCGCCGGCGGCCTGCTGAACCCGATTCGCGTCTCCGCCGATATCCTTAAAGCGCTGGCCGCCCGGGCGACCGAAGCGCTGGGCGGCGAACTTGATGGCGTGGTGATCACCGTTCCCGCTTACTTCGATGATGCTCAGCGTCAGGGGACCAAAGACGCGGCGCGTCTGGCGGGGCTGCACGTGCTGCGCCTGCTCAATGAGCCGACCGCGGCGGCTATCGCCTACGGCCTCGATTCCGGTCAGGAAGGGGTGATTGCGGTCTATGATCTCGGCGGCGGCACCTTTGATATCTCTATTCTGCGCTTAAGCCGCGGGGTGTTTGAAGTGCTGGCCACCGGCGGCGACTCGGCGCTCGGCGGCGATGATTTTGACCATCTGCTGGCGGACTACCTGCGTGAGCAGGCGGGCTTCAGCGACCGCAGCGATAACCGCCTGCAGCGCGAGCTGCTGGATGCCGCCATCGCGGCGAAAATCGCCCTCAGCGATGCTGAGGTGGCGCACGTCGAGGTTGGCGGCTGGCAGGGCGATATCACCCGTAGCCAGTTTAACGATCTGATTGCCTCCCTGGTAAAACGTACTTTACTGGCCTGCCGTCGTGCGCTGAAAGACGCCGGCGTTGAGGCGCAAGAGGTACTGGAAGTGGTGATGGTCGGTGGTTCCACTCGCGTGCCGCTGGTGCGCGAACGCGTTGGCGAATTCTTTGGCCGCACCCCGCTGACCTCCATCGATCCGGACAAAGTCGTTGCCATCGGCGCGGCGATTCAGGCGGATATTCTGGTCGGCAACAAGCCGGACAGCGAGCTGCTGCTGCTCGACGTTATCCCGCTGTCGTTAGGGCTGGAAACGATGGGCGGTCTGGTGGAGAAAGTCATCCCGCGTAATACCACTATTCCGGTGGCTCGCGCGCAGGAGTTTACCACCTTCAAAGATGGTCAGACGGCAATGTCTATTCACGTGATGCAGGGCGAGCGTGAGCTGGTGCAGGATTGCCGCTCGCTGGCGCGTTTTGCGCTGCGCGGTATCCCGGCGCTGCCGGCGGGCGGGGCGCATATTCGCGTCACCTTCCAGGTCGATGCCGACGGTTTGCTGAGCGTCACGGCGATGGAAAAATCGACCGGCGTGGAAGCCTCTATCCAGGTGAAACCGTCTTACGGTCTGACCGATGGCGAAATCGCCACCATGATCAAAGATTCGATGAGCTATGCCGAACAGGATGTCCAGGCGCGTATGCTGGCTGAGCAGAAAGTGGAAGCCGCCCGCGTTCTGGAAAGCCTGGTCAGCGCGCTGGCCGCCGATGCCGCGCTGTTAAGCGCCGCGGAGCGTCAGGCTATCGATGCCGCCGCGGAGCAAGTGCGCGCCGCTGCGGCAGGCGACGATG
This sequence comes from Klebsiella sp. A-Nf5, assembly GCF_002810545.1. NCBI lineage: Bacteria > Pseudomonadati > Pseudomonadota > Gammaproteobacteria > Enterobacterales > Enterobacteriaceae > Klebsiella > Klebsiella sp. A-Nf5. Next base: position 45,023 of record NZ_PIOG01000117.1, read on the forward strand.
CCGACGCCATTAAAGAAGCGATTAAAAATATCGACACACAAACCCAGGAATTCGCCGCCCGCCGTATGGATCAGTCGGTCCGTATCGCGCTGAAAGGCCAATCCGTGGACGAGGTTTAAAATGCCAAAAATTGTATTTCTGCCGCACCAGGACCTGTGTCCGGATGGCATCGTTGTGGAAGCTGAGACCGGTGAAACCATTCTGGATGCGGCGCTGCGTAGCGGCATCGAGATTGAACACGCCTGCGAAAAATCCTGTGCCTGCACCACCTGCCACTGCATCGTGCGTGAAGGCTTTGACTCGCTGGCGGAAAGTACCGAAGATGAAGACGATATGCTGGATAAAGCCTGGGGACTGGAACCTGACAGCCGCCTGAGCTGCCAGGCGCGCGTCACCGACGAAGATCTGGTCGTTGAGATCCCGCGTTACACCATCAACCACGCACGCGAGCACTAATATGGCACTGAAATGGACCGACAGTCGTGAAATCGGCGAAGCCTTGTACGACGCTTACCCGGATCTCGACCCGAAAACCGTTCGCTTTACCGACATGCATCAGTGGATTTGCGATCTGGAAGAGTTTGATGACGACCCAAACGCATCCAATGAAAAAATTCTCGAGGCGATTCTGCTAGTCTGGTTAGACGAAGCCGAATAATTTTCGCGTCATGATTTATGCGGCAGTTTAAGTCGGATGAATCATCGAGTGAGAGAACTTTACGGGCTGCCATACGGTGGCCCGTTTGCTAAGAAGGATAATGATAATGACCGAAGCCATGAAGATTACGCTTTCTACTCAGCCAGCCGATGCGCGCTGGGGAGAAAAGGCGTCTTACAGCATTAATAACGACGGCATCGCCCTGCACCTCAACGGCAAAGACGACCTGGGCCTGATTCAGCGCGCGGCGCGTAAAATTGACGGTATGGGCATTAAACATGTCGCGTTAAGCGGCGAAGGCTGGGACACCGATCGTGCCTGGGCGTTCTGGGCCGGCTACAAAGGGCCGAAGGGGAAGCGCCAGGTCGAATGGCCGACGCTGGACGATGCGCAGCGCAGTGAGCTGGATCATCGCCTGACGATTATCGACTGGGTGCGCGACACCATCAATGCCCCGGCGGAAGAGCTGGGTCCTGAGCAGTTGGCGCAGCGCGCCGTCGACCTGCTGTGCAGTGTGGCGGGCGAGAAGATGAGCTATCGCATCACCAAAGGTGAAGATCTGCGTGAGCAGGGCTATCTTGGTCTGCACACCGTGGGCCGCGGCTCCGAGCGTCCGCCGGTCCTGCTGGCGCTGGACTATAACCCAACCGGCGATAAAGAAGCCCCGGTATACGCCTGCCTGGTGGGCAAAGGCATTACTTTTGATTCCGGCGGCTACAGCATCAAACAGAGCGCCTTTATGGATTCAATGAAATCCGATATGGGCGGTGCGGCGACCATCACCGGCGCGCTGGCTTTTGCCATTTCCCGCGGGCTGAACAAGCGCGTGAAGCTCTACCTGTGCTGCGCCGACAACCTCATCAGCGGTAACGCCTTTAAACTTGGCGATATTATTCATTATCGTAATGGCAAAACCGTTGAAGTGATGAACACTGACGCCGAAGGCCGCCTGGTGCTGGCGGATGGCCTGATTGACGCTTCGGCGCAGAAGCCGCAGCTGATCATCGATGCCGCCACTCTGACCGGCGCGGCGAAAACCGCCCTGGGTAATGACTACCATGCGCTGTTTAGCTTTGACGATGCGCTGGCGAATCGCCTGCTGGCGAGCGCGCAGGCGGAAAACGAAGCCTTCTGGCGTCTGCCGCTGGCCGAGTTCCACCGCAATCAGCTGCCGTCGAACTTCGCAGAACTGAACAATACCGGCAGCGCGGCCTATCCGGCTGGCGCCAGTACCGCGGCGGGTTTCCTGTCCCACTTCGTGGAAAACTACCATCAGGGCTGGCTGCATATCGACTGTTCGGCAACCTACCGTAAATCTGCCGTTGAGCAGTGGTCGGCGGGCGCGACGGGTCTTGGCGTGCGTACCATTGCTAACCTGCTGACGGCCGAGTAACGGCTTTGCCGGGTGGCGCTACGCTTACCCGGACTGGAAACTCGTATGCCCGCGTGGACGTAGCGCCGCCGGGCAATTCATTGTGAAGTAGCCAAACTATGTCTGATACGAAAAATGAATTAGAAACCTTGCTGGAAAAGGCGGCGACCGAGCCCGCCCACCGTCCGGCATTTTTCAGCGCGCTGCTTGAGGCGACCGTCTGGGTTCCGGGCAGTGCAGCCGATGGTGAGCAGATTGTCGAAGACAGCGCGCTGGATCTGCAGCACTGGGAAAAAGATGACGGCAGCTCGGTGATCCCGTTCTTTACCTCGCTGGAGGCGCTGCAGCAGGCGGTGGAAGACGAACAGGCTTTCGTGATGATGCCCGCCCGCACACTGATGGCGATGACGCTGGGCGAATCGCTGTTCCTCAACCCGAAGCTGCCGAGCGGCAAAGAGTTCACCCCGCGGGAGATCAGCCATCTGCTCGGTGAAGAGGGCAGCCCGCTCAGTACCCAGACGGTACTGGAAGGCGGCGAAGCGCTGCTGCTGTCTGAAGTCGCCGACCCGCCGGCGCAGATGGTGGATTCCCTGACCACGCTGTTCAAAACGCTGAAGACCGTCAAGCGGGCGTTTCTGTGCTCGATTAAAGAGAGCGCCGACGCGCCGGCCAACTTGCTGATCGGCATTGAAGCGGAAGGGGATATTGAATCCGTTATCCAGACCACCGGCAGCGTGGCCACCGATACCCTGCCAGGCGATGAGCCGATCGATATTTGCCAGGTGGTAGAAGGCGAGAAGGGCATCAGCCATTTTATGATTGCCCATATCACGCCGTTCTATGAAAAGCGCTGGGGCAGCTTCCTGCGCGATTTCAAACAAAACCGCATTATCTGACAGCGGGGGCGGCTGCCCCCGCTGTTTCTTTATGCTTCCAGTGTGAGGCTGAAAATCGGCTTTGCCAGGGTTAATGCAGCGCAGCAAAGATCCGCGGATAGGCTGACACCATGTTATAGAGGAGAAATCCCGTCACACACAGCGTGACAATGCCGTTGAAGAGCGCCATATCCCCACGCCATGCCCGACATCTCTCTTCGCCCAGCAGAGAACGTAGCGCTGCCACCAGCCCGCCGACCAGCATAAACGCCAGTAACACCCCTGCCATTTGCGCGATAACAATGTACCAGCCCAGCGGTGTATTCACGCCCCGAGCGCTCATCAGCGCGATCTGTGCAGGCAAGATCGTCTGGAACCCCAGAGTGAATATCATGAGAAGGTGCAGGTCCGCCAGCGGAGCGTCAAACGTGCGGGCCAGACGTCGGGCGTCACGCAGGAGCAGCACCCCTGACGCCACCGCCGCGGCAACGCTGACATGCTGGAGAATAAAAATATATAACGCCAGGGTTCCGGATCCGACCCGGGACAAAAAGAACAGATTGCAAAAGACGATGACCAGCAGGCCAAATTTTATGCCCCAGGCGCGGAGTATCTCGCCGGGCCAGCGCCGGCTTGACGCTGGGTTATGCACCATCCACGCGGCAAGGGTCGATTTTCCGTAACCGGGCGCGAGCAGCACCATCAGGAAACCCAGCAGCGCCTGATGGCCATAGGTGATCAGCGGAACCTCTTCCAGAGTGACCCCGAGAAACTGGGTATACACGGAGACCGGCGCAGGAACCACGCTTAACCATGCTCGGTTCCATTGCGGCCAAAAATAAAGGATCGCGCCGCCTGCCAGCAGGCCAGCTATGCCTCCCAGCCAGGGAAGGCGCGGCGAATAAGCAGAATGCGGGTTGGAGACTAATGCCATTTTCACTCCTTGTAGTGACATCAGGTTACGGATAAAACGCTCCCTCCTGGAGCAGGCCCCGGCGGCGCGCGTTTATCGCGCCATCCGGGGTGAGATGGTGAATTAGTCAGGGCAGCCTTCGAGCCTGGCGTAAAGATCCTCATGAATATATTCCAGCTCCAGCAAGGCGCCATCGCGTGCCTCATTGAGGGTCTGCTGATGCTGCCATTCGTCGTGGCTCTCCTCGCTGCCGGCAAAGATCCCCTGCAGATATTCTATCAGTGACGATTCCGCCAGCCAGAGATCATTCTCTTTACCTTCGAAGCGGACAACAGGATATTCACCTTGTTCATCACGTTCAGTGACATAGATAAATACCTGCTGATCTCCGGGATGGCAGAGGCGAATCAGGGCAGGAAGACGCGGATCGTCGTTCCAGATTGGCGTCAGCTCTTCAAAGTCCAGCCCGGCCATATCAAGACCATTCATGTAATAAGCATCTTCATCCAGCGAGTCGGAAAGCAGGACGCCATGTTGATCAATGGAGTCCAGAACCGATTCCAGCACCAGCTGTCCGTGGGGGCTTTTCAGTTGGCAATCGTAGGCCAACAGCGCTTTCAGACTCTCCGGAAGCGCCACGGTTTCGCTATTTTGCGGGTCACGATATTTCCGTACCCGCAGGCGATCCACTTCGTCTACGGACAATGGTTTCGGGGTGGGATTACGGTTGTGCTTGTGTACGACATCCATGAGATCCGGTAATGAAAATGCCATTATTCAATTTCCTTATATAGTGAGTGGCAGTAAAGCGAATACGGCAGGTACAAACCCTGCGGCAGCACAGAGTAACCGGTTTAGCGGCAGGCCGGAGAAAGAGGGAGGGAAAATCAGAAATTATTTAGTGACCGCGGGAGGGAACCGCCCGCGGTCAGGCCGTGTTTACTGAGCGGCAGAGGCCGGTTCAATCGGCAGATCGGTCCGTGCGCCCCATTCGCTCCAGGAGCCGTCATACAGGCAGACGCCATTCACGCCAAGCGTGGTGAGCGCCAGCACGACCACCGCCGCCGTCACCCCCGATCCGCAGCTGGCGATGATTGGCCGTTCAAAATCGACACCCTGACGCAAAAAGATGTCGTTCAACTCGTCGACGGTTTTCAGTTCGCCGTTAATCACCAGCTCAGTCCACGGCACGTTAAGCGCGCCGGGGATATGCCCGCGACGCAGGCCCGGGCGCGGTTCGTCGGCCAGGCCGTTAAACCGGGCCGCCGGACGCGCATCGACAATCTGCGCCGAACCTTCATGGCTGACCAGCAGGACGTCGGTCAGGCGCTTAATTTGCTGGGGATCGAAACGCACGTCGAATTCCCCTTCAGCTACTTCCGGCACGCCTTGCTCCAGCGGCAGTTCGTCGCGCCGCCAGCCCTCCAGCCCACCGGCCAGTATGGACACCTTCTCCACGCCAAAGGTGCGCAGCATCCACCAGGCGCGAGGCGCGGAAAACAGATTGCCTTCGTCATAAACCACCAGGTGCTTATCGCTGCAGACGCCCAGCTCGCGCATGGCGACGGCAAACGCCTCGGCGCGCGGCATCATATGCGGCAGCGGGCTGGTGTGATCGGACAGCGCCTCGATATCGAAAAACAGCGCGTTCGGCACATGACCGGCGCGGTAATCCGCTGCCATATCGCGCAGGGCCTCCTGCCCGGCGGGCGCCATGCGGGCGTCGATAATCTGGATCTCCGGGTCATCAATATGTTCTGCCAGCCAGTCGGCGGCGATAAAAAACGAGGTGGACATGGGTGCCTCCGTTTTACGATTCATGACTGAATTGTCGGCGTTTTATCTCACGCTGACAAGTTAAGGACGTCAGAGTGGGGACGACGTCACGGCACTTTTCTGATTAATCGGCAGAAACCCGCGTCATCACTGTTGAGAAGTGCCGCCTTAACGCATAATAAAAAGTGATAATTTGCATCAGGCCCACCGGCCGAGGGGTTAGAAGGATGAAACCATTTCGTTTAGCGGCGCTGTCACTGGCGCTCCTTACCGCATTTTCATTAACCGGGTGTGATGACAGCGGTACGCCGCAGGCCACTGCCCCGGCGCCAGCTGCGGATAGCAGCCCAGACACGACGACAAAACCGGACAGCGCCCAGCTGGCGGCGCTGGCGGAAAAAAGTCAGGGCAAAGCGCTGACGCTGATCGACGCCTCGGAAGTCCAACTGGATGGCGCCGCGACCCTGGTGCTGACGTTTTCCGTGCCGCTGCAGCCGGACCAGGATTTCTCCCGCAGCGTACATCTGGTCGACAAGAAAAGCGGTAAGGTGGACGGTGCCTGGGAGCTGGCGCCGAATCTGAAAGAGCTGCGTCTGCGTCACCTTGAGCCAAAGCGCGAGCTGATTGTCTCGGTCGACCCGACGCTGACCTCCCTGAACAAGGCTACGCTCGACAAACCGTTCGAGAAGACCCTGGCCACCCGCGATATCGCACCGAGCGTTGGTTTCGCCAGCCGCGGCTCGCTGCTGCCGGGCAACGTGGTCGCCGGGCTGCCGGTGATGGCGCTGAACGTTGATAATGTCGACGTTAACTTCTTCCGTATTAAGCCGGAATCACTCTCCGCGTTTGTCAGCCAGTGGGAATACCGCAACTCGTTAAGCAACTGGGAGTCTGATGAGCTGCTGAAGATGGCGGATCTGGTCTATACCGGCCGCTTCGATCTCAACCCGGCACGCAATACCCGCGAGAAGCTGCTGCTGCCGCTGAACGATATCAAGCCGCTCCAGCAGCCGGGCGTCTACGTGGCGGTCATGAACCCGGCGGGCCATTATAGCTACAGCAACGCGGCGACACTGTTTACCCTCAGCGATATCGGCGTCTCGGCGCACCGCTACCATAACCGGCTGGATGTTTTTACCCAGAGCCTGGAAAACGGCGCTGCCCAGTCGGGCATTGAGGTGCAACTGCTCAATGCCAAAGGGCAGACCCTGGCGCAGGCGAAAAGCGACAGCCAGGGCCATGTCACCCTGCAAACGGATAAAGAGGCGGCGCTGCTGCTGGCGCGCAAAGAGGGGCAGACGACGCTGCTCGACCTCAAGCTGCCGGCGCTGGATCTGGCTGAATTCTCTATCGCAGGGGCGCCCGGCTTTAGCAAACAGTTCTTTATGTTTGGCCCGCGCGACCTTTATCGCCCGGGTGAAACCGTCATCCTTAATGCGCTGTTGCGCGATAGCGACGGCAAGCCGCTGGCGGAGCAGCCGGTGAAGCTGGAGGTGGTTCAGCCGGACGGCCAGGTGATCCGCTCGGTGATGAGCAAACCGGTGAATGGTCTGTACCAGTTCACTTATCCGCTCGACAGCGGCGCGGCCACCGGTATGTGGCACATTCGCGCCAGCACCGGCGATAACCAGCCGCGCGAATGGGACTTCCACGTCGAAGACTTTATGCCGGAACGCATGGCCCTGAACCTGACGCCGCAGGCGGCGCCAGTCGCGCCGGATGCCGACATCACCTTTGGCGTCCGCGGCGCTTATCTCTACGGTGCGCCGGCCAGCGGCAATCAGCTGCAGGGCAAGCTGTTCCTGCGCCCGCTGCGCGATGCCGTTGCCGCGCTGCCGGGCTTCCAGTTCGGCGATATCGCGGAAGAAAACCTCTCCCGTAGTCTGGATGAAGTCCAGCTGACACTGGATGAAAAAGGCCGTGGCGAAGTGACCACCTCAAGCCAGTGGCAGGATAGCCACTCGCCGCTGCAGGTGGTGTTGCAGGCGAGCCTGCTGGAATCCGGGGGGCGTCCGGTGACCCGTACCGTACAGCAGCCGATCTGGCCTGCCGAGGCGCTGCCGGGGATCCGCCCGCAATTTACACTGAAGGACGTTTACGATTACCGCACCGACACCACGGTGAAGCAGCCGGTGGTCGATGAGAACAGTAACGCCGCGTTTGACATCGTCTATGCCGATGCCAGGGGCGAGAAAAAAGCGGTCTCTGGCCTGCAGATACGGCTGATCCGCGAGCGGCGCGACTACTACTGGAACTGGTCCGATAGCGAAGGCTGGCAGTCGCAGTTCGATCAAAAAGATCTGCAGGAGGGCGAGGAGTCGCTGGATCTGCAGGCCGGACAAACCGGCAAAGTGAGCTTCCCGGTAGAGTGGGGCTCCTATCGCCTGGAGGTGAAAGGGCCGGACGACGTGGTCAGCAGCGTGCGCTTCTGGGCCGGCTATAGCTGGCAAGATAACAGCGAAGGTACCGGCGCGGCGCGTCCTGACCGGGTCACTATGAAGCTGGATAAACCGAGCTATAAACCGGGCGACACCATCAAGCTGCACATTGCCGCCCCGGCGGCGGGTAAAGGCTACGCGATGGTGGAATCCAGCGAAGGGCCGCTGTGGTGGCAGGAGATTGACGTCCCTGCCGAGGGGATGGATCTGTCTATTCCGGTGGATAAAGCCTGGAACCGCCACGACCTCTACCTCAGCACGCTGGTGGTTCGCCCCGGCGATAAATCCCGCTCGGCGACGCCAAAACGCGCGGTGGGCCTGCTGCATCTGCCGCTGGGCGATGAAAACCGCCGCCTGACGCTGGCGCTGGAAGCGCCGGACAAAATGCGCCCCAACCAGCCGCTGACGGTGAAAGTGAAAGCCAGCGTCAAAGAGGGCGAGGCGCCGAAACAGGTCAACGTGCTGCTCTCGGCGGTGGATAGCGGGGTGCTGAATATTACCGATTACGCCACCCCGGATCCGTGGAACGCCTTCTTTGGCCAGAAGCGTTACGGCGCAGATATCTATGACATCTACGGCCAGGTGATCGAAGGGCAGGGGCGTGTGGCCAGCCTGCGCTTCGGCGGCGATGGCGACGAGTTAAAACGCGGCGGCAAACCGCCGGTCAACCACGTGACGATCGTCGCCCAGCAGGCGCAGCCGGTGGTGTTGAACGATCAGGGCGAAGGCACGGTGACGTTACCCATCGGTGATTTTAACGGCGAGCTGCGGGTGATGGCCCAGGCGTGGACGGCCGATGACTTCGGCAGCAGCGAAGATAAAGTGGTGGTGGCCGCCCCGGTTATCGCCGAACTGAATACCCCGCGCTTCCTCGCCAGCGGCGATACCACGCGTCTGGCGCTGGATCTCAGCAATCTGACCGATAAACCGCAAACTCTGAAGGTACATCTTGCCGCCAGCGGGCTGGTGACCTTGACCGAGGGTCAGTTGCCGCCGGTGCAACTGGCGCCAGGGGCGCGCAGCACGCTATTCGTGCCGGTCAGCGCACTGGCGGGCTTCGGCGATGGTCAAGTGAGCGCGACCATCAGCGGCCTGAGCCTGCCGGGTGAAACCTTCGCCCCGCTGCGAAAACAGTGGAAAATCGGCGTCCGTCCGGCGTTCCCGGCCCAGACCGTCAACAGCGGCGCGGTGCTGCAGCCCGGCGAAAGCTGGCAGGCGCCGGCGGCGCAGAGCCAGGGCTTTGCCCCGCAAACGCTGCAGGGCCAGCTGCTGCTCAGCGGTAAACCGCCGTTGAACCTTGCCCGCTATATCCGTGAGCTGAAAGCCTATCCTTACGGCTGCCTTGAGCAGACCGCCAGCGGCCTGTTCCCGTCGCTGTACACCAGCGCGGCGCAGCTAAAAGCGTTGGGCATCAGCGGCGATAGCGATGAAAAACGCCGCGCGGCAATCGATGTTGGTATCTCGCGCCTGCTGCAGATGCAACTGGAAAACGGTGGTTTTGCACTGTGGGATAAAGAGGGGCCGGAAGAGTACTGGCTGACCGCCTACGCTATGGACTTCCTCGTCCGCGCGGGCGAGCAGGGCTATAGCGTACCGGTCAACGCCATTAATAAAGGTAACGAACGCCTGCTGCGCTATCTGCAGGAGCCGGGGCTGATGACCGTGCGCTACAGCGATGATGCCCAGGCCAGCCGCTTTGCCGCCCAGGCGTATGCCGCGCTGGTGCTGGCGCGTCAGCAAAAAGCCCCGCTCGGCGCATTGCGTGAAATCTGGAGCCGTCACGACCAGGCGCGCTCCGGCTTGCCGCTACTGCAGCTCGGCATTGCGCTGAAAACCATGGGCGATGCGCCGCGCGGCGACGACGCGATGAAGCTGGCGGTTGCCACCCCGCGCCAGGATGAGAATCGTTGGCTGGGTGATTACGGCAGCCCTCTTCGCGATGACGCCCTGAAGCTGGCGCTGCTGGAAGAGAACAAGCTGCTGCCGGAGGTGCAAAATAAGCTGTTGAGCACGCTGTCGGAAGAGGCCTACGGTCAGCGCTGGCTGTCGACCCAGGAAACCAATGCCCTGTTCCTTGCCGGACGTTCGCTGGCGGACCTGCCGGGCAACTGGCAGGCGCAAACCTCACTGCAGGCCGAGCCGCTGGCCGGCGACAAAGCGCAAACCCGCAACCTCGACGGCGATCGGCTGGCGGCGCTGCAGGTGAGCAATACCGGCAGTCAGCCGCTGTGGCTGCGCCTGGACAGCAGCGGCTATCCACAAAGCGCGCCGCAGCCAGGCGGTAACGTCCTGGGGATTGAACGCACTATTTTCGATACCCAGGGTCAGCAGAAATCGCTGACCTCGCTGCGCAGCGGCGAACTGGTGCTGGTGAAGCTGGAGGTGACCGCCAAACGCAACGTGCCTGACGCGCTGGTCGTCGACCTGCTGCCAGCCGGTCTCGAGCTGGAAAACCAGAATCTGGCCAACAGCAGCGCCAGTCTGCAGGAAAATGGCGACGCGGTGCAAAACCTGCTCAACCAGATGCAGCAGGCGGATATTCAGCATATCGAGTTCCGTGACGACCGTTTCGTCGCCGCTGTCGCTGTCAATGAAGGCCAGCCGGTGACGCTGGTCTATCTGGCGCGGGCGGTGACGCCGGGCACTTATCAGGTTCCGCAGCCGCAGGTGGAATCGATGTATGTGCCGCAGTGGCGGGCGACCGGGGCGGCCAGCGGTCCGCTCACCGTGACGCCGTAAATGCGCGTATTGCCTCGGGTAAAACGCCGCTGGCGCTGGCTGGCGGCGTTTATTTTTCTGCTGTGGCTGGCGGTGCTGGCCGCCGATCGCCTGTGGCCGCTGCCGCTGCAGGAGGTCATCCCTGCCCGGGTGGTGGTGGCGGAAGACGGGACGCCGCTCTGGCGCTTTGCCGATGCGCAGGGCGTCTGGCGTTATCCGGTGACTCTCGCCGACGTGTCGCCGCGCTATCTGCAGGCGCTCATCCAGTATGAAGACCGCTGGTTCTGGAAACATCCAGGGGTCAATCCCTTCGCGGTGCTGCGCGCCGCCTGGCAGGATTTAACCTCCGGGCGGGTCATTTCTGGCGGCAGCACGCTCACCATGCAGGTGGCGCGTCTGCTCGACCCTCATCCACGCACCTTCGGTGGCAAGCTGCGCCAGCTATGGCGGGCGCTGCAGCTGGAGTGGCATCTGTCAAAAAGCGATATTCTAACCCTGTATCTGAACCGTGCGCCGTTTGGCGGCACCCTGCAGGGGATCGGCGCGGCCAGTTGGGCTTATCTCGGTAAACCGCCCGCTCAGCTCAGCTACGGCGAGGCGGCGCTGCTGGCGGTCCTGCCGCAGGCGCCCAGCCGTTTACGTCCGGACCGCTGGCCGCAGCGGGCCCAGGCGGCGCGCGATAAAGTCCTTACGCGCATGGTCAGCCAGGGCGCTTGGCCGCAACGGGCGGTGAAGGAAGCGATGGAGGAGCCGGTGTGGCTGTTTCCGCGCCAGGTGCCGCAGCTGGCGCCGCTTTTTTCACGCCGGGCGCTGGCGACCAGTCGGGATGAAAAGGTGGTGACGACTCTTGATGCCGGGCTCCAGCGTCAGCTTGAGGATCTGGCGCTGAACTGGAAATCGCGCCTGCCGCCGCGCAGCTCACTGGCGATCGTTGTCGTCGATCACACGGATATGAAAGTCCGCGGCTGGGTGGGCTCGGCGGATATCACCGACGACAGCCGCTTCGGTCATATTGATATGGTCTCGGCGGTGCGTTCGCCGGGATCGGTACTGAAACCCTTTGTCTACGCGATGGCAATGGATGACGGGCTGATTCATCCAGCATCGTTGTTACAGGATGTTCCACGGCGTTTTAGCGATTATCGGCCCGGCAATTTTGACAGTGGTTTTCATGGCCCGGTGAGCGCCAGCGAAGCCCTGGTGCGCTCGCTGAATTTGCCGGCGGTGCAGGTGCTTGAAGCCTACGGACCCAAACGTTTCGCGGCGAATTTACGCAACGCCGGGCTGCCCCTGATGCTGCCCGCTGGCGCTGAGCCGAACCTGTCGCTGATCCTCGGTGGGGCCGGGGCACGGCTGGCAGATATCGTCGCGGCGTACAGCGCCTTTGCCCGTCACGGCAAGGCGGCGCGTCTGCGCATGAAACCTGACGCGCCGCTGGTGGAACGGGCGCTGATGTCACCCGGCGCGGCGTGGATTGTCCGGCGCATTTTGGCCGGCGAAGCGCAACCGGTTCCCGATGCCTCACTGCCGCAAGTGGTCCCGCTGGCGTGGAAAACCGGCACCAGCTATGGCTATCGCGATGCGTGGGCGGTCGGCCTCAATGCGCGATATCTGATAGGTATCTGGACCGGACGGCCTGACGGTACGCCGGTGGTGGGCCAGTTTGGCTTCGCCAGCGCCGTGCCGCTGCTCAATCAGGTCAATAATCTGTTGCTGGCGCGCCAGGCGATGAGCCGCGGCGGCCTGCCGGTCGACCCGCGCCCGCAAACGGTGAGCCGCGGGACTATATGCTGGCCAGGCGGGCAGGATCTACCGGCCGGTGACCGCAACTGCCGCCGGCGCTTAGCCAGCTGGCTGCTGGATGCCAGCCAGCCACCGACGCTGCTGCTGCCCGGGCAGGAGGGTGTGCGCGGGATCCGCTTCCCGGTGTGGCGCAACGCAGCAGGGGAAAGGGTGGCCGCGGATTGTCCGGGTGCGACAGAAACTTCTATTGATGTCTGGCCGCTACCGCTGGAACCCTGGCTGCCGGCCAGCGAGCGCCGACGTGCGCGTCTGGGACCGGTATCGACAGCGTGTCCGCCGCTGCAAACTCAGGATGCCGCACCGCTGGTGCTGTCAGGTATTCGCGAAGGGGCGGTAATAAAACGTCTGCCGGGTGAGGTGCGGGTGGTGTTACCCCTGCAAACCAGCGGTGGGGAAGGGCGACGCTGGTGGTTTATCAACGGCCAGCCGTTAGACGCTACCGGTGCGACAACCACGCTAACGCTGGATAAGCCCGGCGAGTGGCAGCTGGTGGTCATGGATGAGGCAGGACAAACGGCGGCCACCAGTTTCACCCTGCAATAACCAGGGTAAATTTGTTGTTGGCAGTTTGTGTTTCCAATACTCATCTTATTTTAACAAAATGTTACCTTCATCCGTAGGCATCGCCGACGTTGCTCATTATAATGCGCGCCAGGCCATACGATCGTATGCGCAACAACAGAACATTTAATTAGAGGTAATCATGGCTATTGAACGTACTTTTTCCATCATCAAACCAAACGCGGTGGCAAAAAACGTTATTGGCGGCATCTTTTCTCGCTTTGAAGCTGCAGGGTTCAAAATCGTCGGCACCAAAATGCTGCATCTGACCGTTGAGCAGGCTCGTGGTTTCTATGCTGAGCACGAAGGTCGTCCGTTCTTCGACGGTCTGGTTGAATTCATGACCTCCGGCCCGATCGTGGTTTCCGTACTGGAAGGCGAAAATGCGGTTCAGCGTCACCGTGACCTGCTGGGCGCCACCAACCCGGCGAACGCTCTGGCCGGTACCCTGCGCGCTGACTACGCTGACAGCTTCACCGAGAACGGCACCCACGGTTCCGATTCTGTAGAATCCGCTGCTCGCGAAATCGCGTTCTTCTTTGCTGAAGGCGAGGTTTGCCCGCGCACTCGCTAATCTCCTGCGTCTTTCACGCCACCGCTTTGTTGGCTTCATTCGCGCACCCCGGTCACATAGTTATCTATGCTCCCGGGGATTTGCGAATTCGCCGCCTCGCGGTGACCTGAAATACTTTGGAGATATAAACCTCGTCTTTTCGACCGTCGCGGCGTTGGCCTGACAATCGAAAAGCCTTAGAGGATTAAGCACGCGGTTACGATTTTTTTATCATTGACTGCGCGCAGGCATGGCTTCCATGCGCCAGAATTTGTAGAATATAGCGCCCCTGGACGAGCAGTCGCTCTCCGGGGCGTTTCTTTTTTCAACCCACCTGGGGCCATAACGTGTAATAACGAGGCCGGAAAACATTATGTCTGAACAAATTGTCACGCCTGATACCGCCGCTCTGACGGTGCCGAACAAAGATGCCAAAATCAACCTGCTGGATTTAAACCGTCAGCAGATGCGCGAGTTTTTCAAAAACATGGGCGAGAAGCCTTTCCGCGCCGATCAGGTGATGAAATGGATGTATCACTACTGCTGCGACGACTTTGATGAAATGACCGACATCAACAAAGTCCTGCGCGGCAAACTGAAAGAAGTCGCCGAGATCCGCGCCCCGGAAGTGGTTGAAGAGCAACGCTCAACCGACGGGACCATCAAGTGGGCGATTGCCGTTGGCGATCAGCGCGTCGAGACCGTCTATATCCCGGAAGAAGACCGCGCCACCCTGTGCGTCTCTTCTCAGGTAGGCTGCGCGCTGGAATGTAAATTCTGCTCCACCGCTCAGCAGGGCTTTAACCGCAACCTGCGGGTTTCCGAAATTATCGGCCAGGTCTGGCGCGCGGCGAAAATCGTCGGCGCGGTGAAGACCACCGGCGTGCGTCCTATCACCAACGTGGTAATGATGGGCATGGGCGAGCCGCTGCTGAACCTCAACAACGTCGTCCCGGCGATGGAAATCATGCTGGATGACTTCGGTTTTGGTCTCTCCAAACGTCGCGTGACCCTGTCGACCTCCGGCGTGGTGCCGGCGCTGGATAAACTCGGCGATATGATCGACGTCGCGCTGGCGATTTCCCTGCACGCGCCGAACGACACCATTCGTGACGAAATCGTCCCGATCAACAAAAAATACAACATCGAGACGTTCCTCAACTCGGTGCGTGGTTATATTTCGAAGTCCAACGCCAACCAGGGTCGGGTGACCATCGAGTACGTCATGCTGGATCACGTCAACGACGGTACCGAGCACGCCCACGAACTGGCGGCGCTGCTGAAGGACACCCCGTGCAAGATCAACCTGATCCCATGGAACCCCTTCCCGGGGGCGCCGTATGGTCGCAGCTCCAACAGCCGCATTGACCGTTTCTCCAAGGTACTGATGGAGTACGGCTTTACGACCATCGTGCGTAAAACTCGCGGCGATGATATCGATGCCGCCTGTGGTCAGCTGGCGGGCGATGTTATTGACCGAACCAAGCGTACGCTGCGTAAGCGGATGCAGGGTGAAGCGATTGACGTAAAAGCGGTCTGATAAATGATGACCCGCGCGGCACAGGCGGCGCGGGTCATATTTATGACCAATAACCAGGCGAAATACGCTGATTCGGTTAATAATTACGGTGCGTTTTTGTCGACTTTGAGGCAGTATGTAGCGGCACAACAACCGCTTAGCATTCAATTTTGATTCGTCTCTGTGATCGCGCGCCTGACAGTCCTATACTGTGAGGCTGACGTACCACAGATGTCTCGCGGCGCCGGCGTTTTCCCGCGCTGAACTTTAAATTTCACGTACCAGTAGTTGTAGCGAATGAATACTGAAGCCACTCAAGATCATCAAGAAGCAAACACCACGGGCGCGCGTCTGCGTCACGCCCGCGAACAACTCGGACTTAGCCAGCAAGCGGTGGCTGAACGCTTATGCCTGAAGGTGTCCACGGTTCGTGATATTGAAGACGATAAGGCACCTGCCGACCTCGCCTCCACCTTCCTGCGTGGGTACATCCGCTCCTACGCCCGCCTCGTACATATTCCTGAAGAAGAGCTGCTGCCGATGATGGCCAAGCAGGCGCCTATCAGGGCGGCGAAGGTGGCGCCAATGCAGAGCTTCTCTTTAGGCAAGCGTCGCAAAAAGCGCGATGGCTGGCTGATGAGCGTTACCTGGCTGGTGCTGTTTGTGGTCATTGGCCTGAGTGGTGCCTGGTGGTGGCAAGACCATAAGGCGCAGCAGGAAGAGATCTCGACCATGGCCGATCAGTCTTCCGCTGAGCTGAACGGCGGTGACGCCAACAGCCAGAACGTGCCGCTGGATACCAGCGCGCCGGTAGACTCAGGCACCGATAGCGCCGCGAACAGCGCGCCAACCGATACCGCCAGCGCACCGACCACCAGCGCCCCGGCTCAGACGCCAGCGGACAATAACGCGGTCGTGGCACCTTCTCAGGCTAATGTCGATACCGCCGGAACGGCCCCGACGACCCCGGCAACGCCGGCCTCGCCGTTACCGACCGATCAGGCGAACGTCACGACCCCAGCGGCGTCGGCACAGGATCTGGTGATGAACTTTTCCGCCGACTGCTGGCTGGAAGTGAGCGATGCCACCGGTAAAAA
The DNA here is from genome assembly GCF_002810545.1 of Klebsiella sp. A-Nf5. Classification (NCBI taxonomy): domain Bacteria; kingdom Pseudomonadati; phylum Pseudomonadota; class Gammaproteobacteria; order Enterobacterales; family Enterobacteriaceae; genus Klebsiella; species Klebsiella sp. A-Nf5. Next base: position 61,306 of record NZ_PIOG01000117.1, read on the forward strand.
ACTGTTCAGCGGCCTGCAGCGTAAAGGCGGCAACCTGAACCTGAGCGGTCAGGCGCCGTATAAACTGAAAATTGGCGCCCCGGCAGCGGTACAGATCCAGTTCCTCGGCAAGCCAGTCGATTTGAGTCGTTTTATCAGAACTAACCAGGTTGCGCGTCTGACCCTTAATGCCGAACAATCACCGGCGCAGTAACAGACGGGTAACGCGGGAGATTTTTCATGCATAACCAGGCTCCGATTCAACGTAGAAAATCTAAACGTATTTACGTTGGTAATGTGCCAATTGGCGATGGGGCTCCCATCGCCGTCCAGTCAATGACCAATACGCGCACCACCGATGTGGCCGCGACGGTAAGCCAAATCAAAGCGTTAGAGCGCGTGGGCGCGGACATCGTCCGCGTCTCTGTTCCGACGATGGACGCCGCCGAAGCGTTCAAACTGATCAAACAGCAGGTTAACGTGCCGCTGGTCGCCGATATCCACTTTGACTACCGTATTGCGCTGAAAGTCGCGGAATACGGTGTTGACTGCTTGCGTATCAACCCAGGCAACATCGGCAACGAAGAGCGCATCCGCATGGTCGTGGACTGCGCGCGCGATAAAAACATTCCTATCCGCATCGGCGTCAACGCCGGCTCGCTGGAAAAAGATCTGCAGGAAAAATACGGCGAGCCGACGCCACAGGCGCTGCTTGAATCCGCCATGCGTCACGTCGATCATCTCGATCGTCTGAACTTCGATCAGTTTAAAGTCAGTGTTAAAGCGTCTGACGTCTTCCTGGCGGTGGAATCCTATCGTCTGCTGGCGAAACAGATCGATCAGCCGCTGCATCTCGGGATCACCGAAGCGGGTGGCGCACGTAGCGGCGCAGTGAAGTCCGCGATCGGTCTGGGCCTGCTGTTATCAGAGGGGATCGGCGATACGCTGCGCGTCTCGCTGGCGGCGGATCCGGTGGAAGAGATCAAGGTCGGCTTCGATATCCTCAAGTCCCTGCGCATTCGTGCTCGCGGCATTAACTTCATTGCCTGCCCAACCTGCTCGCGTCAGGAGTTTGACGTTATCGGTACGGTCAACGCCCTGGAGCAGCGTCTGGAAGATATCATCACCCCGATGGATGTTTCGATCATCGGCTGCGTGGTGAATGGTCCGGGCGAAGCGCTGGTCTCCACCCTCGGCGTGACCGGCGGCAACAAGAAAAGCGGTCTGTATGAAGACGGCGTGCGTAAAGATCGACTGGACAACGACGACATGATCGACCAGCTGGAAGCGCGTATTCGTGCCAAAGCCTCGATGCTCGATGAAGCCCGTCGTATTGACGTTCAACAGCTTGAAGCAAAATAACGTGTTGGGAAGCGATACGCTTCCCGTGTATGATTGAACCTGCGGGCGCAAGGCGCCGGGGTTCATTTTTGTATATATAAAGAGAATAAACGTGGCAAAGAACATTCAAGCCATCCGTGGCATGAACGATTATCTGCCGGGCGAAATCGCTCTCTGGCAGCGCATTGAAGGCTCACTGAAGCAGGTGCTCGGTAGCTACGGTTACAGCGAAATCCGTTTGCCGATTGTAGAGCAGACCCCGTTATTCAAACGCGCGATCGGCGAAGTGACCGACGTGGTTGAGAAAGAGATGTATACCTTTGAGGACCGCAACGGCGACAGCCTGACGCTGCGTCCGGAAGGGACGGCGGGCTGCGTACGTGCCGGCATCGAACATGGTCTGCTGTACAATCAAGAACAGCGTCTGTGGTACGTCGGGCCAATGTTCCGTCACGAGCGTCCGCAGAAAGGTCGCTACCGCCAGTTCCACCAGATCGGCGCCGAAGTGTTTGGCCTGCAGGGCCCGGACATCGATGCCGAGCTGATTATGCTGACCGCGCGCTGGTGGCGTGAGCTGGGCATTTCCGATCACGTCAGCCTTGAGCTGAACTCCATCGGTTCGCTGGAAGCGCGAGCCAACTACCGCGACGCGCTGGTGGCTTACCTGGAGCAGTTTACCGATAAGCTGGATGAAGACAGCAAACGCCGGATGTACACCAACCCGCTGCGGGTGCTGGACTCCAAGAACCCGGACGTGCAGGCGCTGCTGAACGACGCGCCGGCGCTCGGCGACTACCTCGACGAAGAATCGAAAACCCACTTTGCCGGCCTGTGCGCGCTGCTCGATGATGCCGGGATCCGCTACAGCGTCAACCAGCGTTTGGTACGCGGCCTCGACTACTATAACCGCACCGTGTTCGAGTGGGTAACCACCAGCCTCGGTTCCCAGGGCACCGTCTGCGCCGGCGGTCGTTACGACGGCCTGGTTGAGCAGCTGGGCGGTCGTGCCACCCCGGGCGTGGGCTTTGCTATGGGGCTGGAACGTCTTGTTTTACTGGTCCAGGCAGTGAATCCGGAATTTAAAGCCGATCCTGTTGTCGATATATACCTGGTAGCCTCCGGGACCGATACTCAGTCTGCTGCAATGCGTCTGGCTGAGCAGGTTCGCGATGCGCTGCCCGGCGTGAAGCTGATGACCAACCACGGCGGCGGCAACTTTAAGAAGCAGTTTGCCCGCGCCGATAAATGGGGCGCCCGTATCGCCCTGGTGGTCGGTGAGTCAGAGATCGCTGACGGAAACGTGGTAGTGAAGGATTTACGCTCAGGTGAGCAAACTACCGTAACGCAGGAGAGCGTTGCCGCGCATTTGCGCACACTTCTGGGTTAATCTCCCGGGAATTATTAGTCAGGAGAAGGACTGCGTGGAAACTTTTAACAACGAGAACGATCAGGTCGATGCGCTGAAGCGTTTCTTTGCCGAAAACGGCAAAGCGCTGGCGGTCGGGGTGATTTTAGGGGTTGGTGCGCTGGTTGGCTGGCGCTACTGGACCTCCCATCAGCAGGATACGGCCAGAGATGTTTCGCTGGCTTACGAACAGGCGACTTCCGCGCTGAAATCGAATACGCCAGAAGTGCTGTCAGGGGCGGAGAAGTTCGCGGCTGATAATAAAAATACCTACGGCGCCTTCGCTTCCCTCGAGCTGGCACAACATTTTGTTGAACAGAACGATCTGCCGAACGCCGAAAAGCAGCTTCAGCAGGGGCTGGCGGCCGCGTCTGATGATAATCTGAAATCGGTTATCAATATGCGTCTTGCCCGCGTTCAGCTGCAGATGAAGCAGGCTGATGCGGCGCTGAAAACCCTCGACAGCATCAAAGGTGAAGGCTGGACCGCGATTGTGGCTGATTTGCGCGGCGAAATTCTGTTGAGCAAAGGTGATAAGCAAGGGGCCCGTGCGGCGTGGGAAGCTGGCGTGAAAAGCGATGCTTCTCCTGCGCTCAGCGAAATGATGCGTATGAAAATGAATAATTTGTCCATCTGAGAGGGACTCGATGCAATTGCGTAAATTACTTTTGCCAGGGCTGCTTTCCGTTACCTTGCTGAGCGGGTGTTCGCTGTTTAATAGCGAAGAAGATGTGGTGAAAATGTCACCGCTGCCGACGGTAGAAAACCAGTTTACGCCGTCCACGTCCTGGAGCACCTCGGTTGGCGATGGTATCGGCGAATTTTACTCTAACCTCCATCCGGCCTTCGCCGACGGCGTAGTGTATGCCGCTGACCGTAAAGGCACCGTCAAAGCGCTGAACGCGGACGACGGCAAAGAGGTGTGGTCTGTGAACCTGGCGGAGAAAGATGGCTGGTTCTCGCGCACGCCAGCGCTGCTTTCCGGCGGTGTGACCGTCTCTGGTGGCCATGTTTATATCGGCAGTGAGAAAGCGCAGCTGTATGCGCTGAATACCAGCGATGGTACCGTTGCCTGGCAAACCCGTGTCGCCGGTGAGGCGCTGTCGCGTCCAGTGGTGAGCGACGGCATGGTGCTGGTGCATACCAGTAACGGCCAGCTGCAGGCGTTGAATGAGACCGATGGTGCCGTGAAGTGGACCGTTAACCTCGATATGCCAGCACTCTCCCTGCGCGGCGAGTCTGCGCCTGCGACCGCTTATGGCGCGGCGATCGTCGGCGGTGACAACGGCCGCGTCAGCGCGGTATTGATGCAGCAGGGGCAGATGATTTGGCAGCAGCGTATTTCTACGGCCACCGGGCCGACGGAAATTGATCGCCTGAACGACGTCGACACGACGCCGATCATCGTCAACGGTGTGGTTTATGCGCTGGCTTATAACGGTAACCTGACCGCGCTGGATCTGCGTAGCGGCCAGATTATGTGGAAACGCGAACTGGGTTCGGTGAATGATTTCATCGTCGATGGTAACCGTATCTACCTGGTTGACCAGAACGATCGCCTGCTGGCACTGACCACCGATGGTGGTGTGACCCTGTGGACGCAGAGCGATCTGCTGCACCGTTTGCTGACCGCGCCGGTGTTGTATAATGGCAATCTGGTGGTCGGTGATAGCGAAGGCTACATGCACTGGGTGAATCCGGAAGATGGCCATTTTGTGGCGCAGCAGAAAGTCGATAGTTCCGGCTTCCTGACCGACCCGGTGGTTGCTGATGGTCGACTGCTGATCCAGGCGAAAGACGGTACGCTGTACGCGATTACGCGTTAATTACCGCTGTCGTGAGTGATTAAGAAACGGCCCCTGGCAGACAGGGGCCGTTTTGACTTTTTTAAAAACGTCGTTAAGACGATGTTGCTTAGTGATTGTATGAGGCATTTAACATGATACCTGTGGTCGCGCTTGTCGGGCGCCCTAACGTTGGAAAATCCACGCTCTTTAACCGCCTGACGCGCACTCGTGATGCGCTGGTTGCGGATTTCCCGGGGCTGACTCGTGACCGTAAGTACGGTCGGGCCGAAGTCGAAGGCCGCGAATTCATCTGTATCGATACCGGTGGTATTGATGGTACGGAAGAGGGCGTGGAAACCCGGATGGCGGAGCAGTCGCTGTTGGCTATCGAAGAGGCCGATGTGGTGCTGTTTATGGTCGATGCGCGCGCGGGCCTGATGCCGGCGGATACCGCGATCGCTAAACATCTGCGCTCTCGTGAAAAGCCCACCTTTCTGGTGGCCAATAAAACCGACGGCATCGACGTCGACCAGGCGATGGCGGATTTCTGGTCCTTAGGCCTGGGCGATATCTATCCTATCGCCGCTTCGCATGGCCGCGGCGTGACCAGCTTGCTGGAACAGGCCCTGCTGCCATGGGTGGATGAGATCAGCCCGCAGGAAGAGGTGGATGAAGACGCCGAATACTGGGCAAAATTCGAAGCCGAGCAGAATGGCGAAGCGGAAGAAGAGCCGGAGGACGACTTCAATCCGCAGGATCTGCCGATCAAGCTGGCGATTGTTGGACGCCCTAACGTCGGTAAATCTACCCTCACTAACCGCATCCTCGGTGAAGATCGCGTGGTGGTCTACGATATGCCGGGCACCACCCGTGACAGCATTTACATCCCGATGCAGCGTGACGAGCGTGAATATGTGCTCATCGATACCGCCGGGGTACGTAAGCGCGGGAAAATCACCGATGTCGTGGAAAAGTTCTCGGTGATCAAAACGCTGCAGGCGATTGAAGACGCCAACGTCGTGATGCTGGTGATCGATGCTCGCGAAGGGATCTCCGATCAGGACCTGTCGCTGCTGGGCTTTATTCTCAACAGCGGCCGTTCGCTGGTGATTGTCGTCAACAAGTGGGACGGCCTGAGTCAGGAAGTGAAGGAGCAGGTGAAGGAGACCCTCGACTATCGTCTGGGCTTTATCGATTTTGCCCGGGTGCACTTCATCTCCGCCCTGCACGGCAGCGGCGTCGGCAACCTGTTTGAATCGGTACGTGAAGCCTATGACAGCGCCACCCGCCGCGTAAGCACCGCGATGCTGACCCGGATTATGAACATGGCGGCGGAAGATCATCAGCCGCCGCTGGTGCGTGGCCGTCGCGTGAAGCTGAAATATGCCCACGCCGGAGGCTACAACCCGCCTATCGTGGTGATCCACGGTAACCAGGTGAAGGATCTGCCGGATTCGTATAAGCGCTACCTGATGAACTACTTCCGTAAATCCCTCGACGTGATGGGTACGCCAATCCGGATCCAGTTCAAGGAAGGGGAAAACCCGTTCGCCAACAAGCGCAACACCCTGACGCCGAACCAGATGCGTAAACGTAAGCGCCTGATCAAGCACATCAAGAAAAGCAAATAAGCTATCAGCAAGATTTACCCACCAACATGAATCCTTCAAAGCCCGCATCTGCCGGGCTTTTTTATTAAGGGCGATTGTAGCGACGCAACAACGCGCATGATTGGCATGTATAACTGCACGTATCCTATGAAATTTCTCATTTGTTAGCTTCGCTTGCCCAAGCAATTTTTTGAGTACGCTTTGATAATATATACGTAGAAAGTTATCGCAATGATAAGAGAGAAAACGCTTCTGGATATGTTGGGGGAATTCCACGGTGCCGTTTTCCTGTAATGCGGGAGAAACTGGAGAGTCTACTTTATGGCTGAGTATTATGGTAAGTTAGGTTTCTTCACAGGAGGGTGAAATTAATCAGCAAGGAGTGATAATGTATTACAGCAATGTCGTCATCAGCCTTTTGCAGGCCAATAAAATTCTCGCAATGAAACTTGAACGCGCTGTTTCAGGCATAGAACAACGGGTTTCCAGTCAGGTTAAAACAATAGGCGCTGGCGTAACTCGGACCCTGTATTATACATCCTGTTTTACTGATGAGTATCAGGATGTATGTAAAAAGCAGAAGAATGAGGATGTTAGATTTGCTAAAGGTATCTACCATCTTTTACAGCGTAATGATATTGTATGTGAAATGCTTCAAATATATTTTGAAGAAATATTTAGGCACAAAACAACAGAGCAGTTAGAGCATATTAAAAGAGTTCTGATGGCTGTTAACATTCATATCGCTGCAGACTCTCTAACCAAATCTGGATTTGTTATAGCTACGGCTACCTGTGTTTCGGTAGGCATGAAACTAAGCCTTGATATGGGAGCGATTGCTGGGCGTTCTGCGGGGGTCGCCGTTACAGTGGCTGGCGTGTATGGCGTTGTGCAGAAGGCTGCAGATAGCGCTGAGCGTCTCCGAATCTGTTATCCGGCATTCTTTTCTATACTATACGAACAAGAGCTTGAAATGATGTATTTCCTGGTGGCGCCATTATTTGAACATGCCGACGCTTTTAAAGCTCAATGGGCTTCAGAGGCAGAGATCGCTAATATCATCGAAAGAATGATTAGGTAGTGATGATGTCATTTATTAAAAGAGCGCTTTTGTGGTTGTTCCAGCAATTAATTTCGCTGTATGCCCCACCACTTTGTATTGTCATATTTGCAGTGGTTTTTTTTCAAATTTTTCCTGAGGGGCCAGTTTGGCCTGTTGGTATATTCGCTGTACTTATAATTATTATCTTTGGGCGCTATGTGAAATGGTAATTCTAACGTTATTTATGATAAGGAAATTATATGTCTACTCCCGCACATTTATGGCTTGAAGATGAAAACGGTTCTCCGATCATTGGAAGCTGCATGATGTCAACACGTCTTGGATCTATTGAGTTAAAATCATTCTCTCATGGTATTACTATTCCAGTTGATCCAAGCTGGGGAAAACTGACAGGTACGCGTATACATCGTCCTGTGTCGATAGTGAAGGAATTCGATCAGACAACACCGCTTTTGTATCGTGCCGTGTGTGAGGGGCGCCCGATGAAGAAGGCGATTATAAAGATGTATCGCATTCTGGAGGCGGGCATTGAGGCCGAGTATTTCAACATCATCCTGGAGAACGTCAAAGTCACTACGGTTGCGCCGTATTTATCACCTACTGGTATGAGCAGTACCCACCTGGAAACGCTCGAGATGCGTTATGAGGCGATCACCTGGAAATACATGGACGGAAATATTTACTACCGCGACTCATGGAATGACCGTTGTTGTGCATGACTCCATTATTTTCACGCAAAAAATGCCAGGTATCTCGTAGTAGGTACAATTTTATACATCATTTCAAAATTGAAATTCATATTGGCGGGTTTTTTGTGGCCGCCATGCCGGTAAATGTCAAAACCTTCCGCCATAATCCCGCGATACTTCGCGGGGAACAGAGCGGCTCAAAGGTGGACTTACTATGCAGATTGGTTTTATCGGCCTTGGCGCGGTGGTGGAAACCGCCTATTTACCGGTGCTGCGTCGCCTGGGGTACGCCATCGACAACTGCTGGGGTTATGACCTCGACAGCAGCAGAGCGCTGCCGGGGATCCAGCGCTGTAGTTCGCTGTCGGCACTGCTGGCCAAACCTCTGGATACGCTCTTCATTACCACCTCATCACTTCAGCATCTGCCCGTGCTGGAGAGGGCGTTAGCCAGCGGCATTTCCCGCATTGTGGTGGAAAAGCCGATTGTGGCCAACCTTGAGCAGGCCGCCCGGCTGCGGGCGCTGCTGGCGCCGCCTGAGCAGGCCGCGCGGGTGCTGGCTCTTGACCACTGGATGGCGCGGGGCGTTGCGCTGAATGCGATTACTTCGCCGTGGCGGGCGGAAGAGATCGTCTGGCTCGAAGGCTATTTACAGGAGCCAAGCGGCTTTAACGCCGCCGGTGAGCCGGTTGCACTCAATTTTGCCACCGGGGAGCTGGATACCCGGCAGCTGCGCCACCCTGATGGGGTGATCCTCGATATTGGCACCCATGTTCTGGCGATGCTGCGCGAAACCCTGCACGCCAGCGGAAGCGATACGGCGCTGAGCCTTTCCCTTCGGGTGGCGAAAGACCGCCTCGGCCATGACATTGCCCCTGGGGATACGGTCACCGCAGAGGGGGAGGCGCATCTGCAGGGGACCCTGGGCACTATCCCGCTCAATATCTGGCTAAACAAATACGCGGGCCCCGCGGGCGGGCAAAAGGGAATGCGGATAGGGCTGCGGGACGGGCGAATCCTCATCCTCGACCGCTGCCCTGAGGGCGAAGTGGTGACGCTGCACGACGGCGAGCGGATCCAGCGCTGGACCCGCCCCGGGACGATCTATTCGCACTGCCTCGATGAGCAGATCCTCGGCGCGGATAATCTGTTTATCCGGGCGCCCGACAGCGTGGCCGGGTTGACGCGACGTCGGCTTGAGGAAGTGGAATGGCTGCTCAGGTTGCAGCAGCAATTACGCGGCCCTCATTAAACCCGGAACATGATAAAATAGGTGCAGATAAACGTTGAAAGGAATGGTTATGGAACTTGATTGCCCTCTGTGCCACGCGCCGTTAGATGTCAAAGGCAGCAGCGCGCATTGCGCCCAGTGCGAAAGGGTATTTGCCCTCGAGGCCCGCTGCCCGGAATGCCACCAGCCGCTGGAGGTGCTCAAGGCGTGCGGCGCGGTGGATTACTTTTGTCAGCACGGGCACGGCCTGATCTCGAAAAAACGGGTGGAATTTATTCCGCTGGTTTAGTGGGTGAAGGCTTTCTGGCCCGCGTTTTTTTTACCGGCGCGATCTGCTTCACTTCGCTTTCGACCCAGCCGTCTTTCAGGCGGGTGGTGAGCAGATCGCCGGTTTTGACCTGTTTTGTCTGCTTCAACACCGTACCGTCATTCACCGAGGTGACGCTGTAGCCGCGCGCCAGGGTGGCTAAGGGACTCACCGCCTCCAGATGGGTCACCGCGTTGCCAAACCGTTCACGCCGCTCGCTGAGGCGGCCACGCATAGTTTCCGCCAGCCGGTATTCCAGCTGCTGGATCCGCGATTGCGCCCGGTGGATCCGTGGCTGCGGGTTGTAGTGATCCAGACGTTGAACGGTGCGCTTTTGCCGCTGTTCGGCGCGCTTAAGCTGCGATTCCACGGCGATGCGCATCCGCTGGCGCAGGCGTTCCAGGGCGGTCTGCTGGCGGGCCAGCCGCAGTTGCGGATGCTGTTGCTGCAGGCGATGGAACAGCTGGGTAAAACGGCGCTGGCGACTGGCGAGGAAATAGTCCATCGCCATCTCCAGCCGCTGTTGCCCGGACTGTAGCTGGCGCAGCAGCTCCTGCTGATTGCGGCTGACGATCTCCGCGGCGGCAGAAGGGGTCGGCGCTCGCAGGTCGGCAACAAAATCGGCGATCGTGACGTCGGTTTCATGGCCGACGGCGCTAACGATAGGGATCTGGCTGGCGAAAATAGCCCGTGCCACCCGTTCATCGTTAAAACTCCACAGATCCTCCAGCGAACCGCCGCCGCGCCCGACAATCAGCACGTCACACTCCTGGCGCGCGTTGGCCAGCGCAATGGCGCGCACAATCTGCCCGGGGGCATCGTCACCCTGGACCGCGGTTGGATAGATGATCACCGGCAGCCCGGGATCGCGGCGCCTGAGAACATGGAGAATATCGTGCAGCGCCGCACCGGTTTTCGAGGTGATGACGCCGACGCAGTGGGCGGGTGAGGGGAGCGCCTGCTTATGTTTTTGCTCGAACAGTCCTTCCGCCGTTAACTGCGCTTTGAGCTGCTCATACTTCTGCTGTAATAACCCTTCGCCGGCGGGCTGCATGCTTTCGACGATAATCTGGTAGTCGCCGCGCGGCTCATACAGGGTGATGTTGGCGCGAACCAGCACCTGCTGCCCGTGCTGTGGGCGAAACGTCACCCGGCGGTTGCTGTTGCGGAACATCGCGCAGCGCACCTGGGCGTTATCGTCTTTTAAGGTGAAGTACCAGTGGCCGGAAGAAGGCTGGCTGAAGTTAGAGATCTCGCCGCTGATCCACACCTGGCCCATTTCGTGCTCAAGCAGCAAACGCACCGTCTGATTCAGGCGGCTTACGGTAAAAATTACGGGGGATTGAGAGGGTAACATGTGAGCAAGATCAAACTTTAAATCAGCAGGTTATTCAGTCGATAGTAACGCGCTCAGAGGGGATGGCAAGTATTATTTGCAAAAAAGGGTAGATGCAATCGGTTACGCTCTGTATAATGCCACGGCAATATTTATCCACCCTGGTCGAGATATTGCCCATGCTACGTATCGCTAAAGAAGCCCTGACGTTTGACGACGTCCTCCTCGTTCCCGCACATTCTACCGTTCTGCCGAATACTGCCGATCTCAGCACTCAGCTGACGAAAACCATTCGTCTGAATATTCCTATGCTCTCCGCAGCCATGGATACCGTAACGGAAGCGCGTCTGGCTATTGCCCTGGCACAGGAAGGCGGCATCGGCTTTATTCACAAAAACATGTCCATCGAGCGCCAGGCGGAAGAAGTTCGTCGCGTGAAGAAACATGAGTCCGGCGTGGTCACCGACCCGCAGACCGTTCTGCCGACCACCACCCTGCGCGAAATGAAAGAGCTGACTGAACGTAACGGCTTCGCCGGTTACCCGGTGGTGACTGAAGACAACGAACTGGTCGGTATCATCACCGGCCGCGACGTGCGTTTCGTCACCGATCTGAACCAGCCGGTCAGCGTCTACATGACGCCGAAAGAGCGTCTGGTTACCGTTCGTGAAGGCGAAAGCCGCGAAGTGGTCTTCGCTAAGATGCATGAAAAACGCGTTGAGAAGGCGCTGGTCGTGGATGAGAGCTTCCACCTGCGCGGCATGATCACCGTTAAAGATTTCCAGAAAGCAGAACGTAAACCGAATGCCTGTAAAGATGAGCAGGGCCGTCTGCGCGTAGGCGCGGCGGTCGGCGCCGGTGCCGGCAACGAAGAGCGCGTAGACGCGCTGGTCGCCGCGGGCGTTGACGTTCTGCTGATCGACTCCTCGCACGGTCATTCTGAAGGCGTCCTGCAGCGCATTCGTGAAACCCGCGCGAAATACCCGGACCTGCAGATCATCGGCGGCAACGTGGCCACCGGTGCAGGCGCGCGCGCGTTGGCGGAAGCCGGTTGCAGCGCAGTGAAAGTGGGTATCGGCCCGGGCTCCATCTGTACGACCCGTATCGTCACCGGCGTAGGCGTGCCGCAGATCACCGCCGTTTCCGACGCGGTGGAAGCGCTGGAAGGCACCGGTATTCCGGTTATCGCTGACGGCGGTATCCGTTTCTCCGGCGATATCGCCAAAGCCATCGCTGCCGGCGCGGCCGCGGTGATGGTCGGCTCTATGCTGGCGGGTACCGAAGAGTCCCCGGGTGAAATCGAACTCTACCAGGGCCGTTCTTACAAATCTTACCGCGGCATGGGCTCTCTTGGCGCGATGTCTAAAGGCTCCTCTGACCGCTACTTCCAGAGCGATAACGCTGCTGACAAACTGGTGCCGGAAGGTATCGAAGGCCGCGTGGCCTATAAAGGTCGCCTGAAAGAGATTATTCACCAGCAGATGGGCGGTCTGCGTTCCTGTATGGGTCTGACCGGCTGTGGTACCATTGACCTGCTGCGTACCAAAGCTGAATTCGTACGCATCAGCGGTGCGGGCATTCAGGAAAGCCACGTTCACGACGTGACCATCACCAAAGAGTCCCCGAACTACCGTCTGGGCTCCTGATTTCTTCGCCCGACCTAGCGTCGGGCGATTTATTTACTCTGTTTCACTTGCCTCGGAATTAGCGTCAATGACGGAAAACATTCATAAACATCGCATTCTCATTCTCGACTTCGGCTCTCAGTATACTCAGCTGGTGGCGCGTCGCGTGCGTGAGCTGGGCGTCTACTGTGAGCTGTGGGCGTGGGATGTCACAGAAGCACAGATCCGCGAATTCAATCCAAGCGGCATCATTCTTTCCGGCGGCCCGGAAAGTACTACCGAAGAGAACAGCCCGCGCGCACCGCAGTATGTGTTTGAAGCCGGCGTGCCGGTATTTGGCGTCTGCTACGGCATGCAGACCATGGCGATGCAGCTGGGCGGCCATGTGGAAGGTTCTAACGAGCGTGAGTTTGGCTACGCGCAGGTTGAAGTGGTTAACGACAGCGCGCTGGTGCGCGGTATCGAAGACTCCCTGACCGCGGACGGCAAACCGTTGCTGGACGTGTGGATGAGCCACGGCGACAAAGTCACCGCCATCCCGTCTGACTTCGTCACCGTCGCCAGCACCGACAACTGCCCGTTTGCCATTATGGCCAACGAAGAAAAACGCTTCTACGGCGTGCAGTTCCACCCGGAAGTGACCCACACCCGTCAGGGGATGCGTATGCTGGAGCGCTTCGTGCGCGACATCTGCCAGTGCGAAGCGCTGTGGACCCCGGCGAAAATCATCGACGACGCCGTCGAGCGTATCCGCCAGCAGGTTGGCGATGACAAAGTGATACTCGGCCTCTCCGGCGGCGTGGACTCCTCCGTGACCGCGATGCTGCTGCACCGCGCCATCGGCAAAAACCTGACCTGCGTATTCGTGGATAACGGCCTCCTGCGTCTGAATGAAGCGCAGCAGGTGATGGACATGTTTGGCGACCACTTTGGTCTGAACATTGTTCACGTCGAAGGCGAGCAGCGCTTCCTCGACGCGCTGAAAGGCGAGAACGATCCGGAAGCGAAACGTAAAATCATTGGCCGCGTCTTCGTGGAAGTGTTCGACGAAGAAGCGCTGAAGCTGGACGACGTCAAATGGCTGGCGCAGGGTACCATCTACCCTGACGTTATCGAGTCTGCCGCTTCCGCTACCGGTAAAGCACACGTCATTAAATCTCACCACAACGTGGGCGGCCTGCCGAAAGAGATGAAGATGGGGCTGGTTGAGCCGCTGCGTGAGCTGTTCAAAGACGAAGTGCGTAAGATCGGTCTGGAACTGGGCCTGCCGTACGATATGCTCTACCGTCACCCGTTCCCGGGCCCGGGCCTCGGCGTGCGCGTACTGGGCGAAGTGAAGAAAGAGTACTGCGACCTGCTGCGTCGTGCGGACGCTATCTTCATCGAAGAGCTGCACAAAGCTGACCTGTACAACAAAGTGAGCCAGGCGTTTACCGTGTTCCTGCCGGTTCGTTCCGTCGGCGTAATGGGCGATGGCCGTAAATACGACTGGGTCGTTTCCCTGCGTGCGGTGGAAACCATCGACTTTATGACCGCGCACTGGGCGCACCTGCCGTATGATTTCCTCGGCCGCGTCTCTAACCGCATTATCAATGAAGTGAACGGTATCTCCCGCGTGGTGTATGACATCAGCGGTAAGCCGCCAGCAACGATTGAGTGGGAATAATCCCCGGCGTTAGCTGAATGAAACGAAACCCTCTGTTTTTACAGAGGGTTTTTTTCTTTATGCCTCTCCTCAATCCCATCATCCCTGGACGCTATCTGGCAGGGGGGCTGTGAATTCCCCGTTTACGGTTCCGGCAGATGTTCAGCTGGCCCATTTTTTGCCGCCGCCGGGTGGAGTGTGGGAAGTTTGCCCGGCTGTGCCTTGCCCGCCCCACGCACCATCGCCAGCGCCAGTCCGGCAACGATCAGCGTTAACCCGGTGGACACCCACATTCCGCCGATAATGCCCAGCCGGTGGTTCAGCCATGCGTAGGCAAAGGGTGAGGCAGCCGCCATCAGTTGCCCGGGGATCAGCAGGATACCGGTGCGGCTGGCATAGCTTTCTGCGCTAAACAGCGCCAGCGGTAGCGTCGCTTTGACAATCGTCACCAGCCCGTTAATCGCGCCATAGCCCAGCACAAACCCGGCTGCGAACCCGGCATAAGCCGTGCTGCTCAATCCAAGGAGAAAACAGAGCGGCATGGCGAGCGCAGTAAAACGCGTCAGCGTGAGTGGGGTGACCCGGGGACCGGCCAGCACTTCCCCCAGCCGGGCGCCGGTCTGGCCAAACCCCCACAGCATACCGACGGCAACCGGCAGACCAAAGTGGCTGATAAACTCCGGCAGATGGGTGGAGGTACCGTTGGAGATGAAGGTGATCAGCGCAATAAAGATCGCGTAACGCACTCCGTTACGCCGATCGCCCTCTGCTGTCGTCGTTGGGGCTATCATTTTCACCGATGTACTGAGTTGCTGGCGCGGCAACTGATAACTCAGACAGGCGCTCAGTACGCCAAACAGCGCATAGATCCGCAGGGCATCCTGCCAGGACATGACGGTTAATAACGCTTCGCCCAGCGGCCAGAAGAGGGCCGAAGCCAGGCCGCCGGCAAGAGTAATGTGGGAAATGGTTTTCCGCGCCTGCTGGCCGTACAGATTCACCACCGCGGCGAACAGCGCATCATACAGCGAGAGCCGCATGCCAATTCCGGTCAGCAGCCAGGCGCCGTACCAGCCGGCAAGTGAAGGACACCAGGCCATGACAGCGCAGCTGACGGCTATCAGTAAGGTTCCGCTGGTGACCACGTGCCGCCCGCCAAAGCGAGCCAGCAGTCTGGCGACGAACGGAGAAACAACGGCCATCATCAGCATGGCGAGCGTCAGGCCAAGATAGATCTGCGGTGACGTCCACCCCTTGTCGGCAGCGATGGCCTGGGCAAAGGTGCCGGGCATATAAAAAGAGATCCCCCAGTTGATCAGTTGCTGACCGCCCGCGGTGAAGGCGAGGCGTCGGGGAATAGCTGGCGTTTCCATGGTTTTCATTCCGTTAAGGCAGTTGTCCTGAGCATACCCGGCAGGCTATTGTTCTGGCATAGCGGCCACCTTATGCGCGGTATAAGAGAAACTTTGCATGACAACACTGAACCTGGGAAACCTGGCGACCTTCCGGCTGGTCGTACAACGCGGCAGCTTTTCAGCCGCCGCCGATGCGTTGGGGATCTCCCAGCCTGCCGTCAGCCTGCAGGTGCGTCAGCTGGAGCAGTTTCTACAGATCCGGTTGCTGGAGCGCACCGGACGCGGGATCAAGGCGACGGCGGCGGGAATGGCATTGCTGGCCCACAGTGAGCAGATCGATCGGGCGGTGAATAGCGCGGTGCAGTCGGTCAGCGCATTCAGTCAGGAAGTTAATGGGTCATTGACGTTAGGGACCGGGGCGACGGCCTGCATTCATCTTCTCCCACCGCTGCTGCAGCATCTTCGTCAACAGCACCCGCTGTTGACGGTGGGGGTGACCACCGGCAACACGCTGGATATCGTCCGGGCGGTGGAGGAAAACCGCCTCGATCTCGGACTGGTTACCCTGCCCGTACAGGGACGCAGTCTGGCAGTGACCTCAGTGGTTGACGAGGAGTTCGTGGTTATCCATGCTCGCCACGAAGCAGCGATGTCGGCGGTTTGTACCCCTGCCGAGCTGCAGGCGCTGCCGCTCATTGCCTTCGAAGCCGGCAGCGGCACCCGGGATCTGATTGACCGCTGGTTCCGCTCGGCGGGACTGGCGGTCACGCCGGTGATGCAGTTGGGCAGCATCGAGGCGATTAAACGGATGGTGCGGGCAGGACTGGGCTACAGCATCGTGCCCCGCATGGCGGTGGAGCAGGAGGAGGATCGCGACGGATTAAGCGTGCACTCGCTGGCGCCGCGGCTATATCGACAGCTGGCGGTAGTCATGCGTCAGGACAAAATTGTGACAAAAGGTATCGCGGAAATGCTGCGCCTGCTGCATGCCGTGCGCTTATAAATCGCCGACGGCAAAACGACTGTATCAAAGGCAGGACATCAGCCGCAGGTCGCTCTGACTGCGGAGTGTGGTGCTTCCTGTATCAGAATCAAAGAATTACTCGCGGGCTGAGGGCTCGACGGTGAGTGAAGACTCCTGCGACGTTTTTTTATCCTGGTGATGGTACCAGGCGCCGATGGAGGAGTAGACAAAGCGTCCAAAGAAGAAGAGAAAGCTGATAAGCAGTACGATACGGGTCATGCGACGGTTAAATCGATGTCGTTTACGCATACTGGGTGCCTGACTCACAAAAGGTTCCTTGAAGTATACCCGAAGATGGGCGATGGGGGTATTAAGGCACAGGAACGAGCTGGGGTCAATTGATGCAGATGTAAAAGTGCCGCAGTGAAAACATTAATTAATGTTATATAAGATAATCATCGTATTTACATGCTCACTTTATTAGCGATAAAAAGGTAAAAAAATAAGTTTTATTAATGTTAGCGTCAGTATTTGTTGATTTATATCAACAGCCCTATTTTCTTGACCACTAAAATCAGCGGACATTACCGTATCGTTATTACTTATGCGGTCAGCATGGGGTGGTTGGATGCCTGCCTGAATATGCCTCGCAGGAGCAGAGGTTCCCTGTAGAGCACCTATGAATTTATTAAAATACTATCAACAATATCGCGACAAGTGGTGGGCTTTACCGCTTGTCCTGCCTGCGCTGTTATTACCTCTTGCCAGATTGGCGAATACCTACACCATGCTGAATGGTCACATGGTATTTCTCTATTATCTTCCCCTGGCATTGGTACTCAGCCTGATGATGTTTTTCGGTTGGGCGGCGATCCCGGGTATCATCATTGGCCTGCTGCTCACGCTGGCCCGAGGAATGACGCCCGAGCAGGCTATCGGCGTGCTGTTTCATTTTCTCATTCCCTGCGTGCTGTGCTGGGGTGGGTATCGGATCTTTGTCCCCCGGCGCCAGCAGGTCTCGCATGGTAACGTCAAACTGATGCCGCATCGTCTGTTCTGGCAAATGCTACTCCCCTCGGTCATTTTTCTGATTCTGTCACAGATCGCTGAATACCTGGGACTGCATCCGCGTACGACGGAGATGACGGGTATTACGCCCTTCAGTTTACGTTCGTTAATCACCTTTCAGGCGCTGATGGTGGGGTGTCTGACGGGCGTGCCGCTGTGTTATTTTCTGCTGCGTTTAATACGCAACCCTTTTCATTTTCGCGGATTTATTTCTCAGGTTCGCTTACAAATTGATCCAAAAATAAAAACCATTGAAATCATTTGCTGGGCGGCGATATTAATCCTGCTGCTGGGTCTATTATTGATGCCACTTAATGATACCAGCACCATATTTAGCACGAATTATACGTTATCATTACTTATGCCGGTCATGCTCTGGGGAGCCATGCGTTTTGGCTATCGTTTTATCTCGCTGATCTGGACGCCGGTGTTGATCGCTGTGATCCATTTTCATTACCGTTACTTACCGGTTTATCCGAGCTATAACACCCAACTGGCGATCACCTCGTCAAGCTATCTGGTGTTCTCGTTTATTGTCGCCTACACGGCGATGCTGGCAACACAGCAGCGTCTGATCTACGCTCGCGTCCGGCAAATGGCTTTCCTCGACCCGGTCGTACATATGCCTAATTTGCGGGCGCTGAGCCGTGCGCTCAATGGCACGAGCTGGTCGACGCTCTGTTTTCTGCGCATTCCTGAGCTGGAACTGCTGGGGCGCCACTACGGGGTTTTGTTACGCATTCAGTATAAGCAAATGCTGGCGAACCACCTGAGTGCGTTGCTGCAGCCCAACGAAGCGGTGTATCACCTTGCCGGCCATGATTTGGTTTTTCGCCTTAACAGCGAAGGGCATCAGGCGCGCATTCATTTAATCGACCGCTCCCTCCGACAGTTCCGTTTTCACTGGGATGGCGTCCCGCTGCAGCCGCGGATCGGCATGAGCTATTGCAACGTTCGCTCACCGGTCAAGCATCTGTATTTGCTGCTTGGCGAACTAAACACGATTGCCGACATGTCGCTGGCCAGCGGCCATCCAGAGAATATGCAGCGCCGCGGCGCCGGCCATGTTCAGCAGGATCTGAAAGATAAAGTGGTGATGATGAATCGCATCCTGAAGGCGCTGGAGCAAGACCATTTTGTCCTGATGGCGCAACCTATTCAGGGCATCCGCGGCGATAACTACCATGAAGTATTGCTGAGGATGGAAGGGGTATCAGGCGAACTGACGGGGCCAAACGCGTTCCTGCCAGTGGCGCACGAGTTTGGCCTCTCCACCCGCGTCGACCAGTGGGTCGTTGAGCACACGCTGGCCTTTATGGATACCCACCGCGAGGCACTGCCCGGTCTGCGGCTGGCGATCAATCTCTCTCCGGTCTCGCTGAGCCGCAGCCAGTTTCCTCAGGAGGTCGAGGCGCTGCTGCAGACGTACAACATTGAGCCATGGCAGATTATTTTCGAGCTGACCGAGAACTATGCGCTCAGTAACCCTGAGCTGGTCTGTCAGACATTAGAGCATCTGCGGGCGCTGGGCTGCCGGGTGGCGATCGATGATTTTGGTACCGGTTACGCCAGCTACGCCCGGTTAAAAACGATGAACGTCGACATTCTTAAAATCGACGGCAGCTTTATTCGCAATCTGCTTGCCAGCAGCCTCGATTATCAGGTAGTGGACTCTATTTGTCGTCTGGCGCGCATGAAGAACATGCAGGTGGTGGCTGAATATGTCGAGTCGCCGGAGATACGCCAGGCGGTTATCGCGCTGGGGATCGATTATTTGCAGGGCTACGATATCGGCGTACCGGTGCCACTGGCGCAGCTGGCGGAGGGGATGACTGCCTGAAGCGGAAAAAAGCCGGGCGCGATGGCCCGGCCTGGAGAATATTCAGGAGCGCGGCTCAGGCGTCTGGCTCTTCTTCAGCAATCTTCAGCAGCCATTCCGGCACACCTTCCCAGTACTGCTGCTCTTTTTCCAGATCCAACAGCACCAGCGCATTCTGGCTAAACCAGTTGTGCGGGAAGGTCAGTGTCCAGTGGTGAGCTTCCGTCTGCAGCCGTAGCGTCGGCGGCGTGGTGGTGGCCTGACGCTGGTTATTCAGCAGCACGCCCAGGCGCAGCAGCTGGATCAGCGGCAGAAACTGCTTTTTCCTGAACAGCGTAAAGCGCGGCAGGTCGTCGAGTTTTATCGCTTTGCGATGATAGCGCACCAGGGTGGCCATCAGCATCTGCTGCTCCTGGTTGAAGCCCGGCAGGTCGCTGTTCTGCAGAATGTAGGCCGAGTGGCGATGCATACCGCTATGGTTGATATTCAGCCCTACCTCATGGAGCATCACCGCCCACTTCAACAGCGCCGCAAGGTGCGGATTAGCCAGCTTGGGGTTCTGTTCCTGCCACTGTTCCAGCATATGGGTGGTGGTTTCCAGCACCCGGCGTGCCTGTTCGCGATCGATGTTGTACTGATTCGCCAGACTCTGCGCCGTGCGGCTACGAATATCCTGGTGGCGGAAGCGGCCTTCCATCTCGTACAGCACGCCTTCACGCAGGGCGCCATCGGACAGACGAAGCTCTTTAATGGCTAGCGCGTCAAACACGCCGCACAGAATCGCCAGCCCCGGGGCAAAGACCGCTTTACGATCTTCAGAAAGGCCAGGCAGACTGAGCGCGTCGAAGTTTTTATGCTTCAGCAGCTCACTGACCAGCATTTCGAGGCGTTCCGGCGTAATAAACCCGTCCTTCTCACCCATGGCCACCAGCACTTCCTGCGCAGCTTTAATGGTGCCGGAGGCGCCCAGCGCCACGGTCCAGCCCTGAATACGGAACTGCCAGGCCAGGGTTTCCAGTTTTTGTACCGCCGCCAGGCGAGCTCGCTGGAAATTTTCTTTATTGATTGTCCCGCCAGGGAAGTAGGCCTGCGAGAAGCTCACGCAGCCCATGCGACGGCTTTCCACCAGGCGGGGTTCAAAATCTTCACCGATGACCAGCTCGGTCGAACCGCCGCCGATATCGATCACCAGCTTACGACCGCGCTCTGGCTGCGTATGCTCAACGCCCATAAAAATCAGGCGCGCTTCTTCATTGCCGGAGATGATCTCGATCGGGTAGGGGATCACTTTTTCCGCGCGTTTAAGAAACTCCGCCGCGTTGGTCGCCTGACGCAGCGTATGCGTCCCGACGATGCAGACGCTGGAAGGGGAGAACCCTTGCAGACGTTCAGCAAACAGCGACAGGCAGTTCAGCCCGCGGGTCATCGCTTCTTCGCTCAACACCGAGTTTTCATCAAGGCCATCGGCCAGATGCACGCGCTGTTTCAGGCGTCCAATGATCTGCATGGCGCCATCGACGACACGGGCGATCACCATATGAAAACTGTTCGAACCAAGATCGACCGCAGCGAATTCCTGCGGCCGAGGGGTTATTTCGTTTATTGGCATAGGTTAGTCGGGTTGTTCGAGTGATTTGAGATAATCGTAAATCGCCATCTGTGCGCGTACTTTACGGCGATTGCCGCGCGGCACATAGCGATTACTCAGTTCTTTATCAAGATAGCGTGCTTTTACCGTATCGTTGAACAAGATATCAAAAATATCCAGCACTCGCTGTTTCAGACGCGGGTCGAGCAGCGGGGCAGCAACTTCAATACGGTAATCGATGTTACGCGTCATCCAGTCGGCAGAGGAGAGCCAGACCTGTTTATCGCCACCGTTTTCAAAACAATAGACCCGGTCGTGCTCGAGGAAACGGTCAACGATGCTAATGACGCGGATATTCTCGCTGATACCTTCCAGTCCAGGGATCAGCGAGCACATGCCGCGGATCAACAGATTGACCGGCACGCCGGAGCTGGAGGCGGCGTACAGTCTGTCCACCAGCCCTTTATCCACCAGGTTGTTCAGCTTCAGCGTAATCCCGGAGGGCTGCCCGTTCTGCGCATTGGCGATCTCGCGATCGATCATCTCATACAGCAGACGGCGCGAGTTCTGCGGCGACACCAGCAGGTAATCGAAGCTGACCGGGCGGTAGGGGTTTTCAATAAAGTTAAACACGCGGCGGACTTCATTGGTAATGCGCGCATCGGCGGTTAACAGCGAATAGTCGGTGTAGATCCGCGCGGTCTTCTCGTTAAAGTTACCGGTACCGATGTGGGCGTAGCGCACCACCTCATCGCCTTCTTTACGCGAGATAAGGAACAGCTTGGCGTGGATCTTCAGACCCGGCGCGGAGAAGATAACGTGGACACCCGCTTCCGTCAGGCGTTTCGCCCAGTGAATGTTCGCCTCTTCATCGAAGCGCGCCTGCAGCTCTACCACCACGGTGACTTTTTTACCGTTGTGGGCGGCGTGGATCATCGCGTCAATGATGCGCGAATCCTTGGCCACGCGGTAGATGTTGATTTTGATCGCCAGTACGCTGGGGTCGAACGAGGCCTGACGCAGTAGCTCCAGCACATGCTCAAAAGTGTGATAGGGATAGTAGAGCAGCACGTCGCGTTCGCGAATGGCGTCGAAGCCGTTGCGGAATTTATCAAACCACAGATGACGCAGGCGCGGCATCGGCTTATTGACCAGATTCGCCTTGCCCACGTTCGGGAAGCCGATAAAGTCTTTAAAGTTGTGATAGCGGCCGCCCGGCAGCATCGAGTCGTAGTTGGAGATGGAGAGCTTATCGCGCAGCATTTCGACCATCGCATCCGGCATATCGCGCTGGTAGACGAAGCGAACCGGCTCGGCGGTCAGACGCTGCTTGAGGCTGGAAGACATCAGCTCCATCAGGCTCGACTCCATCTCATGCACCAGATCGTACTCGGCGTCACGGGTCATTTTCATCGAGTAGGCGTTCAGCGCATCGTAATCAAAGAAGCCTTTAAAGATATCATCCAGGCAGTAGCGCAGGATGTTATCCAGCAGGATCATTGGCTTACGGCGGCGAGGCGCTTCCGGCGGCAGGTTTACGAAGCGCGGCACTTTGTCTGACGGAATTTCCAGCAGGGCATAGTTGATGTTTTCCCCGCGGATAATCTCCACCGCCAGATAGGTGTAATCATCTTTCAGGAACTGCACAAGGTCCGTTTCGCGGTTAATCAGAATCGGCGAGATATGCTGACGCAAATACTGTTTGAAGTAGTTGCGCAGCCAGGCCTGCTGATTGACAGACAGCTGGCGCTCGTTGATCAGGAAGATCTGGTTACGCGCCATCTCCAGCAGCAGCTCGTTGTACAGACTATCGAATTCCTGATCGGCCTTCAGAACGCGGGCCTGAATTTTGCCTAACAGATGGCGAGAATGGGCGGTACTGCCTTGTTCTTCACTGATAATAATCCGCCGCTTAAGCTCAGCGAAGCGCACTTTGTAAAATTCATCAAGGTTGTTGGAGTAGATCCCCAGAAAGCGCATGCGCTCAATCAGCGGGTTACTCTTGTCCGCCGCTTCCTGCAGCACGCGCTCGTTAAAAGACAACCAGCTGAGTTCTTTTTCGATGTATAGCTTTTCCTGGCCCATTACCGCTCACACTCCGTTTTACTCACAGGACGTAGACTATTATGACGAATTTTTCTGCATAGCGATTTACTGTGTCACAACTATATGACAGTAAGAAGAATTATTTCTGTGAGATGTTTGATTAATAAACAATTTTAATAAAAAAAAGCCCCGCGACAGGGACAGGCGGGGCTGTTGTTCATTCTTCAGCGGCATAGCCCTGGGGCGGAAGTTGTCGTTCATCCAGCCAGGCGTGGTTGCCTGCCATGCGCAGACGCCCATCAACGAACCAGCTGATGACCAGCGGATAAATGGCATGTTCCTGGGCCTGAACCCGCGCCGTCACCTCATCTTCGCTGTCGCCAGCGAAGACCGGCACCTTGGCCTGCAGGATAACCGGACCGCCGTCCAGCTCATCGGTGACGAAGTGCACCGAGGTCCCATGCTCCTCATCACCGTTTTCCAGCACCTGACGATGCGTATGCAGGCCAGGATACTTCGGCAGTAACGAAGGATGGATGTTCAGCAGACGTCCCTGATAGTGGCTGACGAACGCCGGGCTAAGGATACGCATATAGCCCGCCAGCACCACCAGATCCGGGGCATAGGCGTCGATTTCATGCATCAGTTGCCGATCGAACGCTTCCCGGTCGGCAAACTGACTTTGCGCCAGCGCGTGGGCCGGGATGCCGGCCGCGCGCGCGCGCTCAAGACCGAACGCATCGGCCTTATTACTGAATACCGCACGCAGGGTACCGTTTATCTGTTTACGGCCGCAGGCGTCGATGATCGCCTGCAAATTGCTGCCGCTACCGGAAATCAGCACCACGATGTTTTTCATGCAATGACCACACGCTGTTCGGAATCGGAAGCTTTGATATAACCGATTTTCCACGCGTTTTCACCTTTCTCGTTCAGCAGGGCAATGGCCTTGTCTGCTTCTGCAGCCGGCAGGGCGATAACCATCCCCACGCCGCAGTTAAAGGTACGGTACATTTCATGCTGGCTGACGTTACCGGCGGTTTGCAGCCAGTTGAAGACGGACGGCCACTGCCAGGAGGACTCATCTATGATCGCCTGGGTGTTATCCGGCAGCACGCGCGGAATATTTTCCCAGAAACCGCCGCCGGTCAGGTGGGCGATGGCGTGAACATCAACGCTGGCGATCAGATCGAGCACTGATTTCACATAGATGCGGGTTGGCGCCAGCAGATGGTCGGCCAGTGGTTTGCCGTCAAGGTCGGTAGTCTGCGGGTCGACACCGCTGACTTCAATAATCTTACGCACCAGCGAATAACCGTTAGAGTGCGGGCCACTGGAGGCTAGCGCCACCAGCACATCGCCGTCGGCCACTTTGCTGCCGTCGATGATTTCTGATTTTTCCACCACCCCGACGCAGAAACCCGCTACGTCGTAATCTTCACCGTGGTACATCCCCGGCATTTCTGCGGTTTCACCGCCCACCAGCGCGCAACCGGACTGCAGGCAGCCTTCGGCGATGCCGTTAATGACGCTGGCCGCGGTATCGACGTCCAGTTTACCGGTGGCGTAATAATCCAGGAAAAACAGCGGCTCAGCACCCTGAACCACCAGGTCGTTCACGCACATGGCGACCAGGTCGATGCCGATGGTGTCGTGACGCTTCAGATCCATTGCCAGACGCAGCTTGGTACCGACGCCGTCGGTGCCGGAGACCAGTACCGGCTCGCGGTATTTCTGCGGCAGTGCGCACAGCGCGCCGAATCCGCCCAGTCCCCCCATCACTTCCGGGCGACGGGTTTTCTTCACCACGCCCTTAATACGGTCGACGAGAGCGTTGCCTGCATCAATATCCACGCCGGCATCTTTATAGCTGAGAGAGGTTTTGTCGGTCACTGCGAAGTCTCCACGCGTTTGCGGTAAGCAAGAAAAATCGGCGCAATTCTAACAGGGAAAGCAAACGTTTGCGAGCCTGCTTTACAGTCGGCGTGAAACAGCGGATGGATGGTCAAATTTGATACTGCTCACGAAAATGAAACCGGGTACAGTCTTGTGCTTGCCTCAGCGTAAAGGAATCCTCATCATACGACTGAAACCGGTTTCTGTGTTGGTTTGCCACGCATTTTTCCGGTGATTGACGCTGGTCAGGAGAGGGATGAATGAAAATTGCGGCATTCGATATTGGTGGCACCGCATTAAAAATGGGCGTGATGACCCGCGACGGCAGGCTGCTGGAAAGCGCGAAGCAGTCGATCAATGACAGCGATGGCGATCATATTTTACAGGCAATGCTGTCGTGGCTGGCGGCCCACCCGTCGTGTGAAGGGGTAGCCATCAGCGCGCCGGGTTATGTTGATCCGCACAGCGGCTTTATCACCATGGGCGGCGCTATTCGTCGATTTGATAACTTCGCCATGAAAGCATGGCTTGAAGCCCGGACCGGACTGCCGGTCTCAGTTGAAAATGATGCCAACTGTGTGTTGCTGGCCGAGCGCTGGCAGGGCAAAGCGGCGGAAATGGCCAATTTTCTGGTACTCACCATTGGCACAGGCATTGGCGGGGCGATTTATTGCCATCATCAGTTGGTTCACGGGGCGCGTTTTCGCGCCGGTGAGTTCGGTTACATGCTCACCGACCGTCCCGGCGGGCGCGATCCTCGTCGCTATTCGATGAATGAGAACTGCACCCTGCGAGTGCTACGCCATCGCTATGCGGAACATATCGGTGTGCCGCTGGACAGCGTGACAGGCGAAATGATTTTTGACCGCTATGACGCCGGCGACCCGGTTTGTCAGCGCCTGGTCGCTGAGTTCTTCAATGGCCTGGGTCATGGCCTTTATAACCTCGTCAATATCTTCGATCCGCAGACCATCTTTATCGGCGGCGGCATTGTGGAACGTCCAGGATTTCTGGCGCTGCTACAGGAGCATCTGGCCTGGTTCGGCATTGCCGACTATCTCGATACCGTCAGTCACGGCAACGATGCCGGCCTGATTGGCGCGGTTTACCATTTCAATCAGCACTATCGTTCGCCTGGCGACGATCGACATTAGGGAGAGACTATGTCCGGATTTAAAAAAGGTTTTCTGTGGGGCGGCGCGGTCGCGGCGCATCAGTTAGAGGGCGGCTGGCAGGAGGGCGGCAAGGGGATCAGCGTGGCGGACGTGATGACCGCCGGTGCCCACGGCGTGCCGCGTGAAATTACCGACGGCGTGGTGGCGGGGAAAAATTACCCTAACCATGAGGCGATCGATTTTTATCATCGCTATCCGGAGGACCTGGCGCTGTTTGCCGAGATGGGCTTCAAATGTTTTCGCACCTCGATTGCCTGGACGCGTATTTTCCCGCAGGGTGATGAGCTGGAGCCCAACGAGGCTGGCCTGAAGTTTTACGATGATCTGTTCGACGAATGCCTGAAACACGGCATTGAGCCCGTGATTACGCTGTCGCATTTTGAAATGCCTTATCACCTGGTCACTGAGTACGGCGGCTGGCGCAACCGGAAGCTGATCGACTTTTTCGTGCGCTTTGCCAGGGTCGTTTTCACCCGCTATCAACATAAAGTGAAGTACTGGATGACCTTTAACGAGATCAACAACCAGGCCAACTTCCATGAGGACTTTGCCCCCTTCACCAACTCTGGTCTGAGATATTTGCCGGGTGAAGACCGGGAGCCGGTGATGTACCAGGCTGCGCACTATGAGCTGGTGGCCAGCGCCCTGGCGGTGAAAGCGGCGCGCGAGATTAACCCTGCACTGCAGATTGGCTGCATGATCGCTATGTGTCCCATCTATCCGCTGACCTGCGCGCCGGACGATATGATGATGGCGATGAACGCCATGCACCGCCGTTACTGGTTTACCGACGTTCACGTGCGCGGCCACTATCCGCAGCATCTGCTCAACTATTTTGCCCGCCGCGGCTTTACCCTGGATATCACCGAAGCCGATCGCCAGGCGTTAACCGAGGGCTGTGTCGACTACATTGGCTTTAGCTACTATATGTCATTCGCTACCAAAGCCACTGAAGACAACCCCTTGCTTGATTATGATGAAACCACCAGCCTGGTCTCCAACCCGTACGTCAAAAAGTCGGACTGGGGCTGGCAGATTGATCCGGTCGGCCTGCGCTATTCGCTGAACTGGTTCTGGGACCACTACCAACTGCCGCTGTTTATTGTCGAAAACGGTTTTGGCGCGATCGATGTCCGTGAAGCGGACGGCAGCGTCAATGACCAATATCGTATCGATTATCTCTCCGCTCATATCGCGGAGATGAAAAAGGCAGTAGTCGAGGATGGCGTTGATCTGATGGGCTACACCCCGTGGGGCTGTATCGATCTGGTTTCCGCCGGCACAGGGGAAATGAAAAAACGCTACGGCTTCATTTATGTCGATAAAGATAATGAAGGCAATGGCTCGCTGGCTCGCAGCCGGAAAAAGTCCTTTGCCTGGTATCAGCAGGTGATTGCCAGCAACGGGGAGAACCTGCCGTCGTCGGGTGGCGCTAACGCTTAACCGACCTACAATACTCGTAGGCCCGCGTAAGCGTATGGACTGCACCCCGCACCCAAGCCGGAGCCTCGCCTCCGGTTTTTTTGTCTCTAAATCACTTTGCTTGATATACGTCAAGCAAGATGGGTATGGCACAATCCGCAAAAAGCGGTATAATCCCGCGATTTTTTTTGTGGCTGCCCCTCAGAGGAGAAAGAGAATGAAGATTGTGGAAGTCAAACACCCACTCGTCAAACACAAGCTGGGCCTGATGCGCGAGCACGACATCAGCACCAAACGCTTCCGTGAACTCGCCTCAGAAGTGGGCAGCTTACTGACTTATGAAGCCACCGCCGATCTGGCGACCGAGAGAGTGACCATCGAAGGCTGGAATGGCCCAGTGGAAGTTGAGCAGATCAAGGGCAAGAAAATTACCGTTGTGCCTATCCTCCGCGCAGGCCTTGGCATGATGGAAGGGGTGCTGGAGCACGTCCCCAGCGCGCGCATTAGCGTGGTCGGTATCTATCGTAATGAAGAGACTCTCGAGCCGGTACCTTACTTCCAGAAGCTGGTGTCCAACATCGATGAGCGTATGGCGCTGGTGGTTGACCCGATGCTGGCAACCGGTGGGTCGATGATCGCCACTATCGATCTGCTGAAAAACGCCGGCTGCACCAGTATTAAGGTGCTGGTACTGGTAGCGGCGCCGGAAGGGATTGCCGCGCTGGAGAAAGCCCACCCGGACGTTGAGCTGTATACCGCCTCTGTCGATAAGGGGCTGAACGAACACGGGTATATCATTCCCGGTCTCGGCGATGCCGGCGACAAGATTTTTGGAACGAAATAAAACATACCGCGAAAAAAGCCGACTTTGAGAGTCGGCTTTTTTTTGAATAAAAGTAATCCACAGCAAATAACAGACGACTCTCAGAGGAATACACTATGACGCGCCGTGCCATCGGGGTGAGTGAAAGACCGCCGCTTTTACAGACAATCCCGCTTAGTTTGCAACATCTGTTCGCCATGTTTGGCGCAACGGTACTGGTGCCTATTCTGTTCCACATTAACCCGGCCACCGTCCTGCTGTTCAACGGCATCGGTACGCTGTTGTACCTCTTTATTTGTAAAGGAAAAATTCCCGCTTATCTGGGATCGAGCTTCGCTTTTATCTCCCCGGTGCTGCTGCTGTTGCCGCTGGGCTACGAAGTGGCGCTGGGCGGTTTTATTATGTGCGGCGTGCTGTTCTGCATCGTCTCCTTTATTGTCAAAAAAGCCGGTACCGGCTGGCTGGATGTGATGTTCCCGCCGGCGGCGATGGGCGCCATTGTGGCGGTTATCGGCCTCGAGCTGGCGGGCGTGGCGGCCAATATGGCCGGGCTGCTGCCGGCGGATGGCCAATCACCTGACAGCAAAACCATCATTATTTCGATGGTGACGCTGGGGGTGACGGTGTTTGGTTCCGTGCTGTTCCGCGGCTTCCTGGCGATTATCCCGATCCTGATCGGCGTGCTGGTGGGCTATGCGCTGTCGTTTGTGATGGGCGTGGTCGATACCACCCCGATTGCCGAAGCGCACTGGTTCGCCCTGCCAACCTTCTACACGCCGCGCTTTGAGTGGTTCGCCATCTTCACCATTCTGCCTGCCGCGCTGGTGGTGATTGCCGAGCACGTGGGGCACCTGGTGGTGACCGCCAATATCGTTAAACGCGATCTGATCCGCGACCCGGGCCTGCATCGTTCGATGTTTGCCAATGGCCTGTCGACGATCATCTCCGGTTTCTTCGGTTCGACGCCCAACACCACCTACGGTGAAAATATCGGCGTGATGGCGATTACCCGGGTCTACAGTACCTGGGTTATCGGCGGCGCGGCGATCATTGCGATTCTGCTCTCCTGCGTTGGCAAACTGGCGGCGGCTATCCAGATCATCCCGGTACCGGTGATGGGGGGCGTTTCGCTGCTGCTGTACGGGGTGATCGGCGCCTCGGGGATCCGTGTACTGATTGAATCGAAGGTGGATTACAGCAAAGCGCAGAATCTGATCCTCACTTCCGTGATCCTGATCATCGGCGTCAGCGGTGCTAAAGTGCACATCGGTGCTGCTGAGCTGAAAGGGATGGCGCTGGCGACCATCGTGGGCATCGCGCTCAGCCTGATTTTCAAGCTTATCAGCGTCCTGCGTCCGGAAGAGGTGGTCCTCGACGCCGCTGATAGCGAAGAGGCTAAATAACGATCTCCTGACCGGGCGGCGATCCCGCCCGGTTCTCTCCTGACCTAAATCTGTGGTAAACTCTCCGCGTTTTTCTGTAAGCCTATGTTGAGGTCCATCTGAACGCACCGGCACAGCTCTCTTTGCCACTGTATCTTCCTGACGACGAAACCTTCGCGAGTTTCTGGCCGGGTGATAATCCTTCCCTACTTGCTGCCCTCCAGAACGTATTGCGGCAGGAACACAGCGGGTACATTTATATCTGGTCACGTGAAGGGGCAGGTCGCAGCCACCTGTTACACGCCGCCTGCGCCGAGCTTTCCCAGCGCGGGGATGCGGTGGGCTACGTGCCGCTGGATAAACGGACGTGGTTTGTGCCGGAGGTGCTGGAGGGGATGGAACAGCTGGCGCTGGTCTGCATTGATAATATTGAATGCGTTGCCGGGGATGAGCCCTGGGAAATGGCTATCTTTAATCTCTACAACCGGATCCTGGAATCAGGCAAAACCCGACTGCTGATCACCGGCGATCGGCCACCGCGGCAGTTAAATCTTGGTCTGCCGGATCTCGCCTCGCGGCTGGACTGGGGGCAGATCTATAAGCTGCAGCCGCTGTCGGATGAAGACAAACTGCAGGCGCTGCAGCTGCGCGCCAGATTACGCGGCTTCGAGATGCCGGAAGACGTGTGCCGCTTCCTGCTGAAGCGGCTGGATCGCGAGATGCGCTCGCTGTTTATGACCCTCGATCAGCTGGATCATGCCTCGATTACCGCCCAGCGCAAGCTGACGATCCCCTTCGTGAAAGAGATCCTTAAGCTCTAGTCCGCCAGTGGGGCCAGCTCCTGCTCCGTCAGTCCGGTCAGATGAGCGACCAGATCGCGCGCCAGGCCACTGTGTAGCATGGCGGCGGCGATACGCAGTGCCTCTTCTTTCCGGCCTTCCTGTCGGCCTTCCTGTCGCCCCTGCGCCAGTCCCCGCTCCAGTCCCTGTTGCTCGAGATATTCCGCAATCGTCATCAACGTCTCCTTATGCTGCGGCGTACGTAACGCCAGTTCGCGAATGAACTTGACCGGCTCGCGCGTATTGCCTGCCTGTACCAGATAGTGCATCAGGGCTTGTACCTGCGATTCCGTCGCCAGTTCAGTCAATAATAATTCGCCCAGTTTGTCGAGGAGCTGCGCCAGATCGCGTTGTCGAATATGTTTTTGCAGTAACTCCAGCGCTGCCATGCGCTGGTGGGTGGCAATGTCGTCATCCGGAATGACGGTAATGTCCGCCAGCGGAAACGCTTCGTGATAAAGACGACTGGCCAGCTCCGGGGCGGTGAATTCATCGAGCCAGCGCAGTGAGAACGGGTAGGGGCTTACCTGACCATGATAGAAGAGGACAGGGATCACCAGCGGCAGACGAGCGTGACCGGCATCGAGATGACGCTGCATGGCGGCGATGGCATAGCGCATCAGACGAAAGGCCATATGCCGGTCGGGCGTGCTCTGGTGTTCGATAAGCGCATAAATATAGCCGTCTCCCGCCGTGGTTTTCAGGGAATACAAAATGTCGGCATAAAAGGGACGCAGATCGTCTTCGACAAAATGCCCCGACTCGAGATGCAGCGTACGCAGATCGCATACTTTAAGCAGCGTTTCGGGCAGATACAGTTGCAGGAAATCGCGGGCGGTATCGGGATGGGAGAGGTAGGTCTTAAACACGGCGTCATGGGGCGTGGAGGTTGGTTTTTTCATGTTCATCCGTCCAGTGGATTGAGCGATAGATGAACAGTAGCACTACCCGGCGGGCGGGAGGGATGGGCGTGGAAGATCTGGAATCGGTCACGTAAAAAAAGCGCCGCGAAAGCGCGGCGCAGGTGGGTTAGCTTACGATCTCAAGGACCTGCTCCGGCGGACGGCCAATACGCGCCTGGCCATGGCTGACGACGATAGGGCGTTCGATGAGCTTAGGATTGTCGACCATCGCCTGAATCAGCGCCGCGTCGCTAAGCGCCTGGTCGGCAAGATTGAGCGATTTGTACAGATCCTCCTTCTGGCGCATGAGCTCGCGGGGGCTCTCCATACCCAGCAGCTGCAGCAGCTGACGCAGCGTATCGGCATCCGGCGGTGTGTCGAGATAGAGCACCACCTCTGGATCGATGCCGCGGCTTTGCAGCAGGCTCAGCGTTTCGCGGCTCTTCGAGCAGCGTGGGTTATGGTAAATTTTTACCGCGTCGGTCATGGGGTCTCCTTACATTTTTTGATAGGGGCGGAAGCGGGCCTGCAGATCGCGTAGCTGGTCGATACGGGCATCGTAACGCGCCTGCTGCAGGCTACCAAGTTTCACCTGCGAGCTGGCGCTACTGAGCAGGGAAATGGCTTGATCCAACTGACCGACCAGCGCCATGCTTTCTGCCCGCGCCGCCAGCTCCTGATCGCGATTGCCCAGCGCGCCTTCCGCCTGGGCCAGCAGGTCCCAGCCGTTGCCATCCTCTTTATTGGTAAAGGTATAACGATTCAGAATGGTCGCCGCTTCCCCGGGCTGTCCACCCTGCAGCAAGGCGTTGGCCAGGTTCAGCTGCAGTACCGGATTGGTGCGCAGCTCGCGGGCGTTTTTAAGGCGGTTGATGGCGTCGCTGGTTTTCTTCTGCCCAAGGTCGATATCCGTGGCCAGGTCAAGATACCAGGCGTTTTGCGGGTCGGCGCTGAGCAGCGGCTGCAGCGTTTTGCGTGCCTGGTCAAAGTTGTTGCTTTCCATCGCCAGCAGGGCGCGGCCATATTGCGCGGCATGCTGTTGGCGGATGTTGCCCTTATCCCAGGCGTTAAGCAGATCGGTGCCCAGTTTATTGTCGCCGTTGGTGTACATCCCAAGGGTACGTGCCTTCGCCAGATAGAAGTCTGCCGAGGACTGCACGACCACCGGGCGCATCTGGTTGGCGCGGTTACGGGCATCGGCCAGTCGGCTTTCCGGCAGGGGGTGGGTGAGCAGCATTTCCGGCGGCCGCGTCGAGTAGCGCGACTCATCAAGCAGTTTACCCATAAACATCGGCATGGCCTGCGGGTCAAAACCCGAGCGCTGTAGAACCTGAATGCCAATCCGGTCGGCTTCTTCTTCATTTTGCCGGGTGAAGCTGATCATACCCTGTTGAGTCCCGGCCAGTGTCCCGGTCAGCGCCGCCATTCCGGCCTGCGGGCTGGCCATCGCCAGCAGAATCGAACCTAGGGCACCGACCCAAGTGAGCGGCGCATTGCGTTTCTGATCTTCCATCGCACGGGCGAGATGCCGCTGCGTGACGTGGGAGATTTCGTGCGCCATGACAGAGGCCAGTTCGCTCTCATTATCAGAGTAGCGGAACAAGGCGGAGTGGAGGACCACGTTGCCGCCAAAGAAGGCGAAGGCGTTGATTTGGTCGTTATTAATCAAATAGAAATGGAACGGGGTGCGCACTGAGTTCGCGTGCGCCACCAGACGCATGCCCAGCCCGTTGATATATTGTACCAGCAGGGGATCGTTAATCAGCGGCGCGCTGCCGCGCAGCTGGCGCACATAGTAATCCCCCATCTGCATTTCCTGACCAATTGACAGCGTGCTTCCTGCAGAGGTCCCCATGTCCGGCAGCGTATCTGCGGAGTCAGCAAAAGCAGGGCCTATCGAACCCAGCGTCAGCGAGGCGATGACGGTCGCCACCAGCGTTTTCTTCAACTGCCTGAACATAACCTCTGTCCTGTAATGTGGGTGTGCCAGTTTGACCGATTGTGCGACGCAATGTTCCCTGGCCGCATCCCAGCGAGTTTAGCTGGCGTTGGCCGCCTTGAAAATATGATCTTCACGGCGGAGAACGGTTTGTCTGCGGCGCATCAAAAAGCGAAGTCTTTTTTGTGACATTTCGATACAATTCCCCGGATTGTCGCCGCTTGGCCCTTCAGGGAAGGTTTTATGCTTGAGATGTTAATGCAGTGGTACCGCCGTCGATTCAGCGACCCTGAGGCGATAGCGCTGCTGGTTATTTTGCTTGCCGGTTTCGGCATCATGTTCTTTTTCAGCGGTCTGTTAGCCCCGTTACTGGTGGCTATCGTACTGGCCTATCTGCTGGAGTGGCCGACGGTTCGTCTGGAGCGGATTGGCCTGTCGCGCACCTGGGCGACCTCGCTGGTGCTGATCCTGTTCGTTGGCATCCTGCTGTTGCTGGCCTTTGTGGTAATGCCGGTGGCCTGGCAGCAGGGGATCTATCTTATCCGCGATATGCCGGGCATGCTCAACAAACTCTCTGATTTCGCTGCCACGCTGCCGCGGCGCTATCCGGCGTTAATGGATGCCGGCATCATCGATGCGATGGCGGAAAATATGCGCAATCGGATGTTGACGGTGGGCGACTCGGTAGTGAAGTACTCTCTGGCCTCGCTGGTGGGGCTGCTCACCCTGGCGGTCTATCTGGTGCTGGTGCCGCTGATGGTCTTCTTCCTGCTGAAGGATAAAGAGCAAATGCTTAACGCGGTGCGCCGTGTGCTGCCGCGCAACCGCGGGCTCGCCGGGCAGGTGTGGAAGGAGATGAATCAGCAAATCACCAACTACATTCGCGGTAAGGTGCTGGAGATGATTGTCGTCAGCGTCGCCACCTGGATAGGCTTTATTCTGTTTGGCCTCAACTACTCGCTGCTGCTGGCTGTGCTGGTGGGCTTCTCGGTGCTGATCCCCTATATTGGCGCGTTTGTGGTGACTATCCCGGTGGTGGGCGTGGCGCTGTTTCAGTTTGGCGCTGGCACCGAGTTCTGGAGCCTGTTCGCGGTCTATCTGATTATTCAGGGACTGGACGGCAACCTGCTGGTCCCGGTGCTATTCTCAGAAGCGGTCAATTTACACCCGCTGGTGATTATCCTGTCGGTGGTGATCTTTGGCGGACTGTGGGGGTTCTGGGGCGTCTTCTTCGCCATTCCGCTGGCCACGCTAATTAAAGCGGTGGTGCATGCCTGGCCGGATGGTCTGGTGGTTGACGACGACTGACGGGGTCGGGATAAAAAAGACGCCGGGCGAGGATTTCCTCCCCCGGCGTCTTGCTTTGCATCAGGCGTTTTCTTTCAGCCAGTTCAGCACCACGTCGTGGTGATTGCTGGTTTTGAAGTCATCAAAGACATGTTCGATTTTGCCATCGGCATCGATGAGGAAACTAATACGGTGAATACCGTCGTAGGTTTTCCCCATAAAGGATTTTTCGCCCCAGACGCCAAACTGCTCGCACACCTGATGGTTTTCATCAGACAGCAGCGTGAAGTTCAGTAACTCTTTTTCGGCGAAACGCGAAAGCTTTTCCGGTTTATCGGTGCTGATACCCAGCACTTCTACACCGGCTTTCTTCAGGTCGTCCATATTATCGCGCAAGCCGCACGCCTGTACGGTGCAGCCCGGGGTCATGGCTTTCGGGTAAAAATAAACCAGGACACGTTGTCCCTGGAAGTCGGTTAAATTTACTTCCTCGCCGTCCTGGTCCGGTAAGCTAAATTTCGGTGCGATATCACCGGCTTTCAGTGGGGTCATGGGTTAAACTCCATCCTGTTCATCATGCTGTGAATAATTAACGATGTTAATACTGCCTTGTGCGTTGAGTTCTGTACATAGGGCTTTGAACGCTTGTTCGATATTTGCTGCATTTTGCGTCGCAGGACTGTGGGCAGTTATCTGGATAAAAAGCTGCGCGGAATCGCCGTCTCCCGGCTGAGTGCGGGACACCAGTTCCGCGATATTCATATTCCATGTATCGCACAGGGCAGTAAAGCGCTCGATGATATGCGGTGAGTCCGGCACCTCAACCTGGACCCAAACGGTGTTTGGCATAGCCTGCGGCGGGCGCGCGGTGGTGCGTTTCATCACGATCAACAGTTCCAGCTCCGCACCTTTCAGCGGCAGGGTTGATTCGATCAGGTTAATCGCATTCCACGACCCGGAAAGCAGCATGATAAACGTAAACTCATCACCGAGCATGGCCAGCCGGCTGTCTTCGATATTACAACCGCAGCTGCTGACGTGGCGAGTGATCGTATTCACGATGCCGGGACGGTCAGCCCCCAGGGCGGTAATAACCAGATAGTGTTGTAATGAGGCTGTCAAACCTGTTCTTCCTTTAAAAAGGTGAGGTAACATTAGGAAAGCATAAAAAAAACCGCCATACAACATCCCTGATGGCGTCGGGTCTCTTGCTTTTATTGCAGCTCCAAACGTAACATTGAGAATCTTGTCGCACTTCTGCTCTGAGGATGGCCCATGTTCACGGGAAGTATTGTAGCGCTTGTCACGCCGATGGATGAAAACGGTAATGTCTGCCGGACAAGCCTGAAAAAACTGATTGATTACCATGTCGCCAACGGAACCTCGGCGATCGTTTCGGTAGGGACTACCGGTGAATCCGCAACGCTGAGCCATGAAGAGCATGGCGACGTGGTGATGATGACGCTGGAACTGGCTGACGGGCGTATCCCGGTTATCGCTGGAACGGGAGCCAATGCAACCGCAGAGGCGATTAGCCTGACCAAACGTTTTAACGACAGCGGTGTTGTCGGCTGCCTGACGGTCACTCCTTACTATAACCGTCCGACCCAGGAAGGCCTGTTCCAACACTTTAAAGCTATCGCTGAACATACTGACCTGCCGCAAATTCTGTATAATGTGCCGTCCCGTACCGGTTGCGATATGCTGCCGGAAACCGTTGGCCGTCTGGCGGAAATTAAAAATATTGTCGGTATTAAGGAAGCAACAGGGAACTTAAGTCGAGTTCACCAGATCAAAGAGCTGGTTTCAGACGACTTTATCCTGCTGAGCGGTGACGATGCGACCGGTATGGACTTCATGCAGCTCGGCGGTGTGGGCGTGATTTCCGTCACGGCCAACGTGGCGGCGCGTGAAATGGCCGACATGTGCCGTCTGGCGCTGGCGGGTCAATTTGCCGAAGCGCGTGCGATTA
Source organism: Klebsiella sp. A-Nf5 (assembly GCF_002810545.1). NCBI lineage: Bacteria > Pseudomonadati > Pseudomonadota > Gammaproteobacteria > Enterobacterales > Enterobacteriaceae > Klebsiella > Klebsiella sp. A-Nf5. The sequence goes on from NZ_PIOG01000117.1 coordinate 97,801, forward strand.
ATCAGCGTCTGATGCCACTGCATACAAAATTATTTGTCGAACCCAATCCTATCCCGGTGAAATGGGGATGCAAGGCGTTGGGTCTTGTGGCGACCGATACGCTGCGCTTGCCGATGACGCCCATCACTGACCACGGTCGTGAAGCTGTCACCGCCGCGCTGAAGCATGCCGGTTTGCTGTAAAGTTTAGGGAGATTTGATGGCTTACTCAGTACAGAAGTCGCGCCTGGCGAAGGTTGCGGGTGTTTCGCTGGTTCTACTCCTCGCGGCCTGTAGTTCCGACTCGCGCTATAAGCGTCAGGTGAGCGGTGATGAGGCCTATTTACAGGCATCACCGTTGAGCGAACTTCACGCGCCGGCGGGGATGATCCTGCCGATTCAGGTGGGTGATTACAACATTCCTGTGGCCAACAGCACCGGCGCGGTGGGCAAAGCGCTGGACATTCGCCCGCCAGCGCAGCCGCTGGCGTTGGTCAGCGGTGCGCGGACCCAGTTTAATGGCGATACCGCGACGCTGATGGTTGAGAACGGCCGCAGCGGCTCGCTGTGGGCGCAGGTCACCAGTATCCTTCAGTCGAAGAACTACGTTATCGCGAAACGCGATGATGCGAGCCAGACGCTGAACACCGACTGGGTTGAGTGGAACCGCCTTGATGAAGATCAGCAGTATCGCGGTCGTTATCAAATCTCCGTCAAACCGCAGGGCTATCAGCAAGCGGTGGTCGTTAAGCTGGTGAATCTGGAGCAGGCGGGTAAACCGGTTGCCGATCCGGCGTCACTGCAGCGCTACAGCACCGCCATGCTGAACGTCATTTCTGAAGGCCTTGATGCGAGCGCCACCAGCGCCCAGAACGCGGCCCAGCGCAGTGCTGGCGCCACCTTCGACGTGCAGAGCGCTGCCGACGATACCGGCCTGCCGATGCTTGTCGTTCGCGCGCCGTTTAACATGGTGTGGCAACGTCTGCCGGGAGCCCTCGAAAAAGTGGGAATGAAAGTGACCGACAGCACGCGCTCTCAGGGCAGCATGGCGCTGACCTACAAGCCGCTGTCTGACAGCAGCTGGCAGGAGCTGGGTGCACGCGATCCGCAGCTGGTTTCCGGTGACTACAAACTGCAGGTCGGCGACCTCGATAACCGCAGTAGCCTGCAGTTCATCGACCCGAAAGGCCACACCCTGACGCAGTCGCAAAATGACGCCCTGGTAGCCGTATTCCAGGCCGCATTTAACAAGTAATCAAAAGGGCTGGAGCAATCCGGCCCTTTTTAATGTATAGTGACGCAAACGTGTGCGTATACACATTATCCTTCAAATCGCCTCTTTGTTGGCTGCCTTCGTTCACCCCAGTCACTTACTTCTGTAAGCTCCCGGGGATTCGCTCAGTTGCCGCCTCGATGCACTTTGAATGCTTTTGTGTATAGGCTGCGACGTATTTTTTTGGGCTTAATATCACTGGAGTGGTGAAAGATGAAAAAGCTAGCTGAGTTGTATCGTGGTAAAGCGAAGACCGTTTACAGCACCGATAATCCGGACCTGCTGGTACTGGAATTCCGTAACGATACGTCAGCAGGTGATGGCGCGCGCATCGAGCAGTTCGATCGTAAAGGCATGGTGAATAACAAGTTCAACCATTTCATTATGAGCAAACTGGCAGAAGCGGGCATCCCTACCCAGATGGAAGCGCTGCTTTCCGATACCGAATGTCTGGTGAAAAAACTGGATATGGTGCCGGTAGAGTGCGTGGTGCGTAACCGTGCGGCAGGCTCGCTGGTAAAACGTTTAGGCATTGAAGAAGGTATCGAGCTGAACCCGCCGCTGTTCGACCTGTTCCTGAAAAACGATGCTATGCACGATCCGATGGTCAACGACTCCTACTGCGAAACCTTCGGCTGGGTGAGCAAAGAGAATCTGGCGCGGATGCGCGAGCTGACCTACAAAGCCAACGATGTGCTGAAAAAGCTGTTCGATGACGCCGGTCTGATTCTGGTGGACTTTAAGCTGGAGTTTGGTCTGTTCAAAGGCGAAGTGGTGCTGGGCGATGAGTTTTCGCCGGACGGCAGCCGCCTGTGGGACAAAAACACTCTCGATAAAATGGACAAAGACCGCTTCCGCCAGAGTCTTGGCGGCCTGATTGAAGCCTACGAAGAAGTGGCTCACCGCCTGGGTGTTAAGCTCGACTAACCCGCCTGCCGCCAGAAGATAGCTTCATCTTCTGGCGCGCTTCCTGCTGTTTCCTGTGGTAATCCTGCGCTGAACCGCCTACGATCTCTGCTATTGATACATAACAGGGAATGAGGTGCTTATGCGCTGGCAAGGGCGTCGCGAAAGCGACAATGTTGAAGATCGACGTGGTCAATCAGGCTCGCCGTTTGGCGGTGGTGGAGGCGGTGGCTTCCGTCTGCCGAGCGGGAAGGGCGGCATTGTGCTGCTGATTATCGTGCTGGTGGCGGGCTACTACGGCGTGGATTTGACCGGCATGCTGACCGGGGAGCCGATGCCGCAGCAGCAGACCTCCACGCAGCGCTCCATCAGTCCGAAAGACGATGAAGCAGCGAAGTTTACTTCCGTGATTCTGGCCACCACCGAAGATACCTGGGGACCGATCTTTGAAAAGATGGGCCGCCAGTACCCGCAGCCAAAACTGGTGCTCTACCGCGGCGCGACCCGTACCGGTTGCGGCACCGGCCAGTCGGTGATGGGGCCGTTCTACTGTCCTGCCGACAGCACGGTCTATATCGATCTGTCCTTCTACGATGAGATGAAAAATAAACTGGGCGCCGATGGCGACTTTGCCCAGGGGTACGTTATTGCCCATGAGGTGGGTCACCATGTGCAAAAACTGCTGGGCATTGAGCCGAAAGTTCGCCAGCAACAGCAGCATGCCACCGAGGCCGAAGCCAACCGTCTGTCGGTGAAGATGGAGCTGCAGGCGGACTGCTTCGCCGGCGTCTGGGGCCATAATATGCAGCAGCAGGATATTCTGGAAACCGGCGATCTGCAGGAGGCGCTGAACGCTGCCGAAGCCATCGGTGATGACCGTCTGCAGCAGCAGAGCCAGGGGCGCGTGGTGCCGGACAGCTTTACTCATGGCACGTCAAAACAGCGTTATACCTGGTTCAAACGCGGTTTCGACAGCGGCGATCCGGCGCAGTGCAACACCTTCGGCAGCGCGCTGTAATCCTCGCCCATGATGGACACGCTGCTTAACCTCACCGCGCAGATGGCGCGAGAGGGGATCCGTCGCCTGCTGGTGCTCAGCGGCGATGAGGCCTGGACGCAGCAGCAGGCGCAGGCGCTACGGGAGCGGCTCGGCGGCGATGGTCTGTGGGTAGGCTCCGATCCGGTTTTTGCGCCCTGCGTGGCGCCCGGCGCCCTGAAGACGCTGCTGGGGCGGGAAGTGATGCACGCCTTTTTCGATGCCCGGCGCGGGTGTGACGTGGCGGCCCTGGCGGCCCTGAGCGGAACGCTGCGGGCGGGAAGCTGGCTGGTGCTGCTGACGCCCCCCTTCGCCGACTGGCTGACCCGGGCGGATGAGGACTCCCTGCGCTGGAGCGATACTCCCGACCCTATCGTTACCCCCAACTTTGTTCACCGCTGCTGCCGGCAGTTTATCGCCGATCCGGAGGTGCTGCTCTGGCAGCAGTCGGACCGGCCGCGCTTCCCGCTGGCCGCCCCGCGCCCTGACTGGCATCCCGCCGATGGCCACCCCCAGGCCGAGCAGGCGCTAATCCTGGAGCAACTGTCGCGGCTGCCGCCCGGTATCGCGGCGGTGACGGCAGAGCGCGGGCGAGGGAAATCCGCTCTCGCGGGCATGCTGCTGCGCCAGCTTGGGGGCGAGGCCATCGTCATCGCCCCAACGCGTAGCGCCGTCGAGGTGCTGGCGAGCTTTGCCGGCGAGGCGTTTCGCTTTATGGCGCCGGATGCGCTGTTGGCGTCGCAAGAAACGGCGGCCTGGCTGATTGTCGATGAGGCCGCGTCGATCCCGGCTCCGCTTCTCCGGCAGCTGGTAAGCCGTTTTCCCCGCACGCTGCTCACCACGACGGTACAGGGTTATGAAGGCACTGGTCGCGGATTCCTGCTGAAATTTTGCGCCAGCTTGCCCCATCTGCAGTCATTCAGCCTGAGCGCCCCGATCCGCTGGGCAGCGGGCTGTCCGCTGGAGTCAGCCATCCGTCAACTGCTGATCTTTAATGATGAGGCATTTCGCGACGAGCCGACGGGGGAGGTGGTGCTGGAGGCGGTCAATCAGTCCTGCTGGCAATCGCTGCCTGCGCTACCGGAGGCGATGTATCAGCTATTGTCCGGGGCGCATTACCGGACTTCCCCGCTCGATCTGCGGCGCATGATGGATGCCCCGGGCCAGGCTTTTCACTGTGCTCGCGCCGGCGGCGCGGTGGCGGGCGCGCTGTGGCTGGTGGCCGAGGGGGGACTTTCTCCCGAACTCAGCCGGGCGGTGTGGGCAGGGTTTCGCCGGCCGCGCGGTAATCTGGTCGCTCAGTCGCTGGCGGCCCATGGCGGCAGTCCCCTGGCGGCGACGCTGTCCGGGCTGCGGGTCAGTCGGATCGCTGTCCATCCTGCCCGTCAGCGCGAAGGTCTCGGGCAGAAGATGATCGCCGATATCGCCGCCGCTGCCGCAGGCTATGACTATCTGTCCGTCAGCTTCGGCTATACCCCTGAGCTGTGGCGCTTCTGGCAACGCTGCGGGTTTATCCTCGTGCGGCTGGGAACCCATCGCGAGGCCAGCAGCGGCTGCTATACCGCGATGGCTCTGTTCCCGCTGACCGCGACGGGGCACCAGCTCGCGCAGCGGGAGGCGCAGCGGCTGCAGCGCGATGAACACTGGCTTCGCCCATGGCGGGAGGAATCCGCGCCGCTGCCGGCCGTCGCAGACGCTATGCTTAGTGATGAAGACTGGCTGGAAGCGGCGAGCTTTGCCTTCGCCCATCGCCCGTTGGCCGCGGCGCTGGGCTGCCTCAACCGCCTGCTGATGCAGGTCGACATGCCGTTACCGGCCCTGCGCGGGCGTCTGCAGGGAGAAGAGGAAGCTGCGCTGTGCGCTGCGCTGCGGCTGACGGGGCGTAAAGCCCTGCTGGCGAGATGGCGTGTTGAGGCCGCTGACGCCTTATGCTTCCTCGATGCAGCACGTGCTGAGGCGCTGCGTCAGCAGGTGGCGCATCTGCAATTTTTTTAACTAACTCATTCAGTTAAATGACATGGTCATATCTGGCGAGCGGCGTAAACTGCCCGCATACACTAAGGAGACAGCCATGAAACACGATCATTTTATTGTTCAAAGCCCTGCGACGCCTGCGCAACAGCTGTTGCTGCTGTTTCATGGTGTGGGTGATAACCCGGTCTCTATGGGGCAAATCGGCAGCTGGTTCGCGCCGCAGTTTCCCGATGCGCTAATTGTCAGCATCGGCGGGGTCGAACCTTGCGGCCCCAACGGTCGGCAGTGGTTTTCGGTGCAGGGAGTGACGGAAGAGAATCGTCAGCAGCGCATTGATGCCATTATGCCGACCTTCATTGACATTGTGCGCTACTGGCAGGAGAAAAGCGGCGTCAGCCCACTGGCCACCGCGCTGATCGGTTTCTCTCAGGGGGCGATTATGTCGCTGGAGAGTATCAAAGCGGCGCCGGCTCTGGCTTCAAGAGTGATTGCCTTTAATGGCCGCTACGCGACGCTGCCGGTGACGGCAACGACAGCCACCACCATTCACCTGATCCACGGGGGCGAAGATCGGGTTATCGATCTGGCGTGGGCGGTGTCGGCTCAGGAGGCATTACAGCAGGCGGGCGGCGACGTGACGTTAGATATTGTTGACGATCTGGGGCATGCCATTGACGATCGCAGCATGCAGTTCGCGATCGAACGTCTGCGTTATACCGTGCCGAAGCACTATTTTGATGAGGCGCTGAGCGGCAGTACGCCAAAAGGGGACGATATCATCGAAATGCTGTAACCCCGGCGGACGGGGTTACAGGCGGGCAGTACCGCGATAAAGGCAAACTTACGGTTTCTTCGACTGGTCGTGCTTCGGCCAGTCGTCGTCATCGTCCCATTTATCGTTAAAATCGCGGTGCGGCGGCAGATCGGGTTTGTTGTTAAGGAATTTTTTGTGGTCAACGCGGTTCAGATCTTTGATCACGTTGATAATCACCCCCACCAAAAAGACCAGAACCAGAATCCACCAGTGTTTAATAAGCCATTCCATGCGCGCTTCCTCTTTACGTCAATTCGTCAGGCGACCAGCTGTTCCATTACGCGTTGATACATCCGTGCCAGCAGTTGCAGGTCGGCGGCGTTCACACATTCATTAATTTTGTGAATGGTTGCGTTCACGGGGCCCAGCTCAACCACCTGCGCCCCCATGCGGGCGATAAACCGTCCGTCAGAGGTGCCGCCGTTGGTCAACAGCTGCGGTTTGATCTCATTATAGTGCTCAATTGCGCTCACCACCGCATCCACCAGCTTGCCGCGCCCGGTGAGGAACGGTTGGCCGGAGAGCCACCACTCCACGCTGTAACGCAGCTGGTATTTTTCCAGCAGGGCGACCACGCGGGCTTTGATCATCTCGTCCGTCAGTTCCGTACTGAAGCGGAAGTTGAACTGGACGAACATATCGCCGGGGATCACGTTGTTGCTACCGGTACCGGACTGCACGTTGGCAATCTGCATGCTGGTTGGCGGGAAAAATTCATTGCCTTTATCCCACTCGATATTGACCAGCTCCGCCAGCATCGGCGCCGCGCGATGGACAGGGTTATCGGCAAGGTGCGGATAGGCGACATGGCCCTGCACGCCGTGAATGGTCAGGTTGCAGGTCAGCGAGCCGCGGCGGCCGTTTTTCACCACATCGCCGACCACCTCGGTACTGGAGGGTTCGCCGACCAGACAGTAGTCCAGACGCTCATTACGCGCCATCAGCGTTTCCACCACTTTGACGGTGCCGTTTTTGGCGCTGGCCTCTTCATCTGAGGTGATCAAGAACGCCAGTCTGCCGCGATGATTCGGGTACTGCGCGACAAAACGTTCCGCCGCCACCACCATCGCCGCCAGCGAGCCTTTCATATCTGCTGCACCGCGGCCGAACAGCATGCCGTCGCGGATGGTCGGTTCGAACGGGGGGTTGATCCAGCGGTCAGCGTCGCCCGGCGGAACCACGTCGGTGTGGCCGGCGAAGGCCAGCGTCTCACCGTGGCCGCGCCAGGCCCAGAAATTCTGTGTATCGCCGAAATCCATCGGTTCAACGGTAAAGCCGATCGCACGCAGGCGTTCAATCATTAACGCCTGGCATCCCGCATCATCGGGGCTAAGGGAAGGGCGGCGAATAAGCTGCTGAGCCAGCTCAATGACCGGGCAAGACATAGACTATACCTCGTTAAACTGCTGATAACTTGCTTCACTAAAACCCAGCAGCATAGGACGACCGGGCGCGCAGAGCAATGGGCGTTTGATAATCGCCGGCATTTCCAGCATCAATGCGGCGGCAGCGTCGGCATTATCGATGCTGTTGCGCAGCGACTCGTCGAGTTTGCGCCAGGTGGTGCCGCGGGTATTCAGCAGCGCCTGCCAGCCCAGTTCGGCAATAAAAGTATCCAGTTGCGCGCGGTCAAGGCCATCGGCGCGGTAGTCATGAAACTGATACGCAATCTGATGCGTTTCCAGCCAGCGACGGGCTTTTTTAATGGTATCGCAGTTTTTAATTCCGTACATGGTGAGCATAGATAACCCTTTTACATTCAATTAAGCGGTTAACTCAGATATTTCCGAATATATAAGTCTTAATGAAATAATACGTGATTCAGATGAATAAATATAACTTTTTACCGGGGATCTCAGACAATGGACTCAGGTGATTAATTTTTGCCCACTCACGGGCGTGATGTGAGGTCATTAACAATATTGCAAAAATGTGGTTTGAGGGTGCTCTGTGTCACATAATTTTTACATGCGAGGCGGCATAGTGGCGGCATCCAGAGGTTTTATCTCTGTCAGCGGTCCACTAGACAATCAGAGCAATAGGGGAGCACAACTTCCCATCAGCAATGAAGTTATATAGAATCGACCATAATAATAAGAGAGGCTATTATGATTGAACATGAACTGGGGAACTGGAAAGATTTTATTGAAGGCATGCTTCGTAAATAAATTTCCGCAATGTGAGCAGGGGAATAACGCGAAGTAAATAAGCGCGTCATGGTTCTGAACACATAAAGAAGGCGACCTTAATGGTCGCCTTTTCTGTTATTACGCCTCGCCGCCAACGCCCGAGGTTTTATTGCGCACGCTCTTTCAGCGGAAAGCGACGGCGTACCAGCACAAAGAACAGCGGCACGAAAAAGATGGCCAGTACGGTAGCAGAGATCATCCCGCCCATCACCCCGGTACCGACCGCATGCTGGCTGCCGGAGCCGGCACCGGTGCTGGTCGCCATCGGCAGCACGCCGAAGATAAACGCCAGCGAGGTCATCAGGATGGGGCGCAGACGCTGACGGCAGGCCGACAGCGTGGCGCTGAGCAGATCCTGGCCTTTCTCGTTCAGCTCGTTGGCGAACTCAACGATCAGAATGGCGTTTTTCGCCGACAGGCCGATCACCGTCAACAGGCCCACCTGGAAGTAAACATCATTCTCCAGGCCACGCATCCAGGTCGCCAGCAGGGCGCCAATCACCCCGAGCGGGACCACCAGCATCACCGAGAACGGCACCGACCAGCTCTCGTACAGCGCCGCCAGGCACAGGAACACCACCAGCAGCGAAATCGCGTACAGTGCCGGCGCCTGAGCGCCAGAGAGGCGTTCCTGGTAGGACATGGCGGTCCATTCGAGGCCAAAGCCGGTTGGCAACTGCGCGGCCAGCTTCTCCATCATGTCCATCGCGGTGCCGGTACTGATACCCGGCGCCGCCTCACCGACGATCTCCACCGCCGAGTAGCCATTGTAGCGTTCCAGACGCGGTGAGCCTGTCTCCCAGCGTGAGGTGGCGAAGGCCGAGAACGGCACCATCGTGCCGCTGCTGTTGCGGACATACCAGAGATTAATATCGTCAGGCAGCATCCGGTATTTCGCCGCTGCCTGGACGTAGACTTTCTTCACTCGGCCGCGATCCATAAAGTCGTTGACGTAGCTCGACCCCCACGCGGTTTGCAGCGTATCGTTGATGTCGTCAATGGAGACGCCCAGCGCCTGCGCTTTACGCTGATCGATATCGACCTGCAGCTGCGGGCTGTCGTCGAGCCCGTTATGGCGGACGCGGGTCAACAGCGGGTTTTTGCCGGCCAGTTCAAGCAGCGTATCGCGTGCCGCCATCAGCGCGTCGTGCCCCTTACCGGCGTGATCCTCCAGCTCCATATCGAAGCCTGCCGAACTACCGAGGCCGCTGATGGCCGGCGGGCTGCTGGCGATGACTCGCGCTTCGTTGATCTGATTAAACGCTTTGGTGGCGCGTTCAATAATGGCAAAGGAGGAGCCGGTTTCCGGGTCGCGCTGGTCCCAGTCTTTGAGACGCACAAACATGCGGGCCACGTTCTGCCCGTTGCCGCCGGGGCCGGAACCGACGGTGGCAAATACCGACTCGACGTTCTGCTTCTCATTATTGAGGAAGTAATCTTCCGCTTTTTGCACTACTTTCAGCGTCTGCTGCTGAGTAGCGCCGCTCGGCAACTGGACCGAGGTGGTGAACATCCCGCGATCTTCCAGCGGCAGGAACGAGGTGGGCAGATGCAGGAACAGGAATACCATCCCGCCGAGCAGGACAACGTAAATCAGCATCCAGCGCAACGAGCGGTGAAGAATTTTGCCGACAAAGGTTTCGTAGCGGCTGGCGCTGCGGTTGAAGGTGCGGTTGAACCAGCCGAAGAAGCCTTTTCTTTCATGGGATTCACCAGGCTTAACCGGCTTGAGCAGCGTCGCGCAGAGGGCCGGGGTGAGGATCATGGCCACCAGCACTGAAAGGACCATCGCCGCGACGATCGTGATCGAGAACTGGCGATAGATGGCCCCGGTGGTGCCGCCGAAGAAGGCCATCGGCACAAACACCGCCGACAGCACCATGGCGATCCCCACCAGCGCGCCCTGAATTTGCCCCATCGATTTGCGGGTCGCCTCGCGCGGCGACAGGCCTTCCTCGCTCATGATGCGCTCGACGTTCTCCACTACCACGATGGCGTCATCCACCAGCAGGCCGATTGCCAGCACCATTGCGAACATCGTCAGGGTATTGATGCTGTAGCCACAGGCATACAGCACCGCGAAAGTGCCCATCAGCACCACCGGTACGGCAATAGTAGGGATCAGGGTCGCGCGGAAGTTCTGCAGGAACAGATACATCACGAGGAAGACCAGCAGGATCGCCTCCAGCAGCGTTTTGACCACGTCGGTGATAGAGGCTTTCACAAAGGAGGTGGTCTCGTAGGCAACTTTATATTCCAGACCGTGGGGGAAAAACTGCGACAGCTCATTGAGGCGATTGATCACGCGCTCCGCCGTGGCCATTTCGTTGGCGCCGGAAGCGAGCTTTATTCCCAGACCAGAAGCGGCCTGACGGTTGTAGCGGCTGAGGTAGTCGTACTTTTCTGCACCCATCTCGACGGTGGCGACATCGCCCAGCGTCACCTCTGAACCATCCTGATTGACGCGCAGGGTGATATCACGGAATTGCTCCGGGGTTTGCAGCAGCGATTGCGAGTTGATGGTGGCGTTTAGCGCCTGCTTATCGACCGAAGGCGTCCCGCCAAGCTGGCCGACGGCAATCTGGGCGTTCTGCGAACTGATGGCGTCGGTCACATCCTTGGTGGTCATCTGGTAGCTGTTGAGCTTCGCCGGGTCGAGCCAGATGCGCATTGAGTATTGCGAGCCGTAGGCGTCGATATCCCCCACGCCGTTGACGCGGCTGAGCGGGTCCTGGATGTTACTGGCGACGTAGTCGGCAATATCTTGTTTATCCATGCTGCCGTCGGTGGAGACGAAGGCGAGGGTCAGGATATTGGTGTCGCCGGTCTTGCGCACCGTCACCCCCTGGTTTTGCACCGCCTGCGGCAGTTTACGCATCGCCGACTGCAGCTGGTTCTGAACCTGCTGCACGGCTTCATCCGGGTCGGTACCGGCGGTAAAGCTGAGCGTGATCGTCGCCTGGCCAGTGGCGCTGCTCTGGGATGACATATACATCAGGTTATCGAGGCCGGTCATATTCTGCTCGATAACCTGGGTGACGGTATTTTCCAGGGTTTGCGCGGAGGCTCCGGGATAGTTAGCGGTGATCCGCACGTTCGGCGGGGCCAGGTCGGGATACTGTTCAACCGGAAGCGACAAAATGGCAAGGGTGCCCGTCAGACATAACAGGATTGCCAGCACCCACGCAAAAATGGGGCGATCGATAAAGAAATTCGCCATCAGAATAAAGACCTCATATGCACATTTTTTTGTTATTGCACAGCCTGTGCCACTTTAGCGCCAGCGCCTCCGGCAATCGTGGAGAAATTAAGGAGATAGTGTAATTTATCATGTTGCTTTTGCCGTATCGTAAAGAAACATCGAACTTTCCTGTCAGCAGGCAGACATTCAGCTTCTCTGCCGCAGCCGGGGCGCATTATCCCTTGCCGGTGTGAAACCTCATTTCAGTTAAGTCAAAAAAATTGATCCAAAACGGATTCTCTCCAGAAAAAGTTTATCCTGGGCATTTGGACATTGTTCCGGCGCCGTCTTGTCGGGTAATAAATAGGCATGCGTATTGAGGGGTTATTCACCAATAAGACAAAAGGAAGCCATGAACCACTTTATTTTGAGCGATAGTCGAAAATGTATCGGCTGCCAGGCCTGCGAAGTGGCCTGCGTAATGGCGCATAACGAGGAGCAACACGTGCTGACCCCGCAGCGCTTTTTGCCACGTATCACCGTCATCAAAGCGGAGGGCCAGCGTAACGCTATCACCTGCCGCCACTGTGAAGACGCACCCTGCATCCGCAGTTGTCCCAACGACGCTATCGCCCAGTCCGGCGACAGCGTTCAGGTCAGTCAGGAGAAATGCATTGGCTGTAAATCCTGCATGGTGGCCTGCCCGTTCGGGGTGATGCAGGTGGTGGTGACGCCGCAGGCTGCAGGTCAGGTAAAGGCCAGCGCGCAGAAGTGCGATCTGTGCCAGGGCCGCGAGGCGGGACCGGCCTGTGTGGAAAACTGTCCCGCGCAGGCGCTGACCCTCGCCGATGATGAGACATTGACCACGCTGGCGAAGCAGCGGCGTTTGCGCTCGGCATGCCAGGAGGCGCAGCCGTGGCAGCGCGGTACGCCGCCCTGCAGCCAGCCCAATGCTGGCGCGAAGGCCAGCCAAATGGCGATGACGCCGCCGCGCGGGGAGCCGGATAAGCTGGCGGCGGAGGTGCGTAAGAGCCACTTTGAGGAGATCTATCAGCCGTTCACCCCGACGCAGGCGCAGCAGCAGGCCGCCCGCTGCCTCACATGTGGGGAACACAGTATTTGCGAATGGACCTGCCCGCTGCATAACCATATTCCGCAGTGGGTCGAGCTGGTTAAGGCGGGGGATATCGCCGCCGCGGTCGCGCTTTCCCATCAGACCAATTGCCTGCCGGAGATCACCGGTCGCGTCTGCCCCCAGGACCGGCTGTGTGAAGGTGCCTGCACCCTGCGCGATGAAAGCGGCGCAGTCACCATCGGCAACATTGAGCGCTATATTTCCGACCAGGCGCTGGCCAGCGGCTGGCGTCCGGACCTCTCGCAGGTTAAGCCGAGCGGTAAGCGGGTGGCGATTATCGGCGCCGGGCCGGCCGGGCTGGCCTGCGCCGATGTGCTGGTGCGTCACGGCGTCCAGCCGGTGGTCTTTGACCGTCATCCGGAGATCGGCGGTCTGCTGACCTTCGGCATCCCGGCGTTCAAGCTGGATAAATCGCTGCTGGCCCGGCGGCGGGGAATTTTCAGCGAGATGGGTATCCGCTTTGAGCTCAATTGTGAGGTGGGGAAAGATATCCCCATGGCGACGCTGCTGGCCGATTATGACGCGGTGTTCGTTGGCGCCGGAACTTATCGCTCCATGAAGGCGGGGCTGCCGAACGAAGAGGCCCCCGGCGTCTACGATGCGCTGCCGTTTCTTATCGCCAACACCAAACAGGTGATGGGGCTGGCGGCATCGGCTCAGGAGCCCTATATCAACACCGCCGGGCTGAACGTCGTCGTGCTGGGTGGTGGCGATACCGCGATGGACTGCGTGCGAACCGCGCTGCGCCACGGCGCCCGCCAGGTGACCTGCGCCTATCGGCGGGATGAAGCCAACATGCCGGGCTCGAAAAAAGAGGTCAAAAACGCCCGCGAAGAGGGGGCGGTCTTTGAGTTTAACGTCCAGCCGGTGACCCTGGAGCTGGACGAGAGCGGGCGGGTGAACGGGGTACGTTTTCTGCGCACCGAACTGGGCGCCCCGGACGCGGGAGGAAGACGCCGCCCGACGCCGATCCCCGGCAGTGAGTTTGTTATGCCGGCAGATGCGGTGATCATGGCCTTTGGCTTCCACCCGCACCGCATGCCCTGGCTGGAAGCGGCGGGCGTGGCGCTGGACAGCCAGGGGCGCATCAAAGCCGGCGTCGAGAGCCGTTACCGTTACCAGACCAGTCAGGAGAAGATCTTTGCCGGCGGCGATGCCGTGCGCGGCGCAGACCTTGTAGTGACGGCGATGGCGGAAGGCCGTCACGCGGCGCAGGGGATTTTGGACTATCTGGCGCTGAAAACGACGCCGCTTCACTGACGACAAACCCGGCCCCGCAGCGTAGTATGAGGACGTCCTTTTACGCTGTGGGGTCGGTATGTCACTCAATATTCACGTCATTAAAGATAAAATCCTCTCTGAAAACTGGTTCGTGTTACGCAACATGACCTATGAGCTGACGCGCGAGGATGGCAGCGTCGTGCGCCATAAACGCGAGGTCTACGATCGTGGCAACGGCGCTACCGTGCTGCTGTACAATCGCCGCAAGCAAACGGTGGTCCTGGTGCGTCAGTTTCGGGTCGCCACCTGGGTCAATGGTAATCATGACGGCATGCTGATTGAAACCTGCGCCGGGCTGCTGGACAACGACGAACCGGAAGCGTGCATTCGTAAAGAGGCGGTGGAGGAGACCGGCTATGAAGTGGGTGAGGTGCGTAAGCTGTTTGAGCTGTTTATGTCGCCAGGTGGCGTTACCGAAGTGGTGCATTTCTTTATCGCTGAGTACAGCGATGCGCAGCGAACCACCAGCGGCGGCGGGGTGGATGATGAAGCCATCGAGGTGCTTGAGCTGCCCTTTAGCCAAGCGCTGCAGATGGTTGCTAATGGGGAGATCCGCGACGGTAAGGCGGTTATTCTGCTGCAGTATCTGCAAACCTCCGGCCTGATGTCGGGGAACTCTGACAAATCCGATTGAGTAAGCGGCTGCCGTTGTCCAGGATAGGCGCCGTGGTCGGGTTTATCTGGGGTCGGGCGGTTCATGCTTTTTCGCATCATTTATTTCCTCTTTCTGGCGGTGCTGCCTTGCTCGCAGGCATGGTCGGCACCGACGCAGCAGCGCTTCAACGACTGGCAGGTCACCTGTAACAACCAAAATTTCTGCGTCACCCGCAACGTGGGGCTGCATTATGGGCTGGTGATGACCCTCAGCCGCAGCGCCGGGGCGGTGACTGACGCCAGCCTGCGTATCGAACTGGGTGGCACCGGCAATCCGGTGGCGACGCTCGCGCCAATAGCGCCGCGCCTGCTGCTGGATGGCAAGCCGTTGTCCCTGACCGACAAGCGCTGGCACATTGAAGATAAGCTCATTAAAACCAGCGACAGCGTGACGATCGATGCGTTTCTCCAGCAGGTTCAGGAGGGGAAAACGCTCTCGCTGGCCAATGGCCTGCAGAGCATCTCCCTGCAGGGGCTGAAAGCGGCCCTGTTTTTTATCGACGATCGGCAAAAACGGGTAGGCAGCGAAACGGCCTGGGTCGGCAAAGGGGAAGAGCCACCGCTCAGTGTACCGCCGGCTCCGGCGCTGCGCGCGGTGGCGACCGCGGAAACAGCGCAGTCGCCGCTGGGGCGTGAGGAGCTCAACGATCTGATGGACTACGGTAATGAGCGGATGAACAACAGTAACTGCTCCCTCGATCCCTTCCGCCGCGAAATTCGCGTTACTGCGCTGACGGATGACAAAGTGCTGCTGATGACCAGCTGCGAATCCGGCGCGTACAACACCGTCTGGCTGGCCTGGCTGGTCTCCCGCCAGCGGCCCTATGTCGCCCGTCAGGTGCGGCTGACGCTGCCGTTTCAGCCGCCGGGCGAGGCGCCGCGGGAGATTGAGCTTATCAACGCCAGCTACGATGATCGCCGCCATGAGCTGGTGACCCTGGATAAAGGCCGCGAGGCCGGCGATTGCGGGATCCAGACCCGCTGGCGTTTTGACGGCCAGCGGTTCAGTCTCTCCCGCTACGCGCAGCAGCCGACGTGTGATAACTGGCAGGGGCCAGACGCCTGGCCCACGCTGTGGATCACCCGTTAAGCACCTGCTCCGCAGTGGTGACGATATGGTCGACCGTAAAGCCAAAGAACGGGAACAGCTGCTCCGCAGGCGCGGATTCACCATAGCCGGTCATACCGACGATCTTGCCTTTTAAGCCGACATATTTATACCAGTAGTCTGCTATCCCGGCCTCGACCGCCACCCGGGCGCTGACGTCCGACGGCAGTACCGACTCGCGCCAGGCCTCATCCTGGGCATCAAACACATCGGTGGAAGGGAGCGAGACCACCCGCACATTCACCCCGTTCGCCAACAGTTTTTCTGCGGCCAGCACGGTGATCTCCACTTCCGACCCGGTGGCGATGAGGATCAGGTCGGGTTTACCGCCGGCATCTTTCAGCACGTAGCCCCCCCGGGCGATAGCCTGCACCTGATCCGGGGTGCGCGGCATCTGCGCCAGGTTTTGTCGCGACAGGATCAGCGCCGTTGGCCCATTCTGGCGCGCAATGGCCGCCTGCCAGGCGACGGCGGTCTCCACCTGATCGCAGGGGCGCCAGGTGCTGAAGTTCGGCGTCAGACGCAGACTGGCCAGCTGTTCCACCGCCTGGTGGGTCGGGCCGTCTTCCCCCAGACCGATGGAGTCATGGGTATAGACCATGATCTGCCGGGCCTTCATCAGGGCCGCCATGCGCGCGGCGTTGCGGGCGTACTCCACGAACATCAGGAAGGTCGAGGTATAAGGGATGAAACCGCCGTGCAGGGCGATGCCGTTGGCCACTGCGGTCATGCCAAATTCGCGCACCCCGTAGTGGATATAGTTGCCCGCAGGATCGTCTTTAATCGATGTCGAGCCAGACCAGATGGTCAGGTTACTCGGCGCGAGATCCGCCGAACCGCCCAGCAGTTCCGGAAGATGTGGGCCGTAGGCGTTCAGCGCGTTTTGCGAGGCCTTGCGGCTGGCGATTTTCGCCGGCTCGGCCTGCAGCTTCGCCACGTAGTGATGGGCCGTCGCGGCAAAATCTTCCGGCAGGGCGCCATCCATGCGGCGGGTCAGCTCAGCGGCCAGCTCCGGGAACTGCTGCTGGTAGGCGGCGAATTTCTCGTTCCAGGCGTGCTCGGCTTTCTCGCCACGCGGACGCGCATCCCAGCCCTGGTAGATCTCTTTCGGGATCTCAAAGGGCGGATATTTCCAGCCCAACTGCTGGCGGGCCAGGGCCACCTCTTTTTCGCCCAGCGCCGCGCCGTGAGACTCTTCCGACCCCGCTTTGTTGGGCGAACCGAAGCCGATAATGGTCCGGCAGATGATCAGCGACGGCTTATCTTTCACCGCCTGTGCTTCCGCAATGGCCTGTTTAATGGCCTGTGGATCGTGGCCATCAATGTCGCCAATAACGTGCCAGTGATAGGCGCGGAAGCGTTCCGCCGTATCATCGGTAAACCAGCCGTCGGTTTTGCCATCGATGGAGATGCCGTTGTGATCGTAAAAACCGATCAGCTTACCGAGTCCGAGCGTGCCGGCCAGCGAACTGGCCTCATGGGAGATCCCCTCCATCAGGCAGCCATCGCCCATGAAAACCCAGGTGTAATGGTCAATAATCTCATGCCCAGGACGGTTAAACTGCGCCGCCAGGGTGCGTTCGGCGATGGCCATGCCGACGGCGTTCGCCAGCCCCTGGCCCAGCGGGCCAGTGGTCGTTTCCACCCCGGGAGTATAGCCATGCTCCGGGTGGCCCGGCGTTTTAGAGTGCAACTGACGGAACTGCTTGAGTTCTGACAGCGGCAGATCGTAGCCGGTCAGGTGCAGCAGGCTGTAGAGCAGCATCGACGCGTGGCCGTTGGACAGAATAAAGCGGTCGCGGTCCACCCAGCCAGGGTTCTGCGGATTGTGCTTGAGAAAATCGTTCCACAGCACTTCGGCAATGTCTGCCATCCCCATTGGCGCACCGGGGTGGCCGGAATTGGCTTTCTGCACCGCATCCATACTCAGGGCGCGGATGGCGTTGGCAAGCTCTCTTCGGGACATAGTTTTCTCCGTGAGACTAAAGTGACAGTTTGGCGGCAAGCAGATCTTCCAGTTTGCGTTGATCGACAGCGAACAGGCGGATCCCCTCCGCCAGCTTTTCGACTGCCATCGGATCCTGATTATGTTCCCAGCGGAACTCCGCCTCGCTGAGCGGCACCGGGCGCGGCAGGATCTGGCTGGCAGGGATCAGTTTGCGCACCACCGGGGCGTCGCTGGCCTGCAGCTCTTTTAACAAGGGCGGGGCGATGGTCAGCCGATCGCAGCCGACCAGGGCGAGGATCTGTTCGGTGCGGCGGAAGCTGGCGCCCATCACGATGGTGGTGTATTTATGCTGTTTGAAGTAGTCATAGATATTGCGTACCGATTTCACCCCCGGATCTTCCTCAACCACGTAAGGATCCAGCGGTTTACGCGCCTGATACCAGTCATAAATACGCCCGACGAAAGGGGAGATCAGATAGACCCCAGCTTCGGCGCAGGCCCGGGCCTGGGCGAAAGAAAACAGCAGCGTCAGGTTGCAGTGGATCCCCTCTTTCTCCAGCGTCTCGGCGGCGCGGATCCCCTCCCAGGTGGATGCCAGCTTGATCAGGATCCGCGACTTATCAATGCCCATCTCCTGATACAGCGCCACCAGGTGGCGCGCTTTCTCGATACTCTTCTCCCGGTTGAAGGAGAGCCGGGCGTCCACCTCGGTGGAGACCCGGCCCGGAATACTTTTGAGGATCTCCGCGCCAAAGTTCACCGCCAGCTTATCGCAGGCGTGAGCCACCTGCGCTTCGCGTCCGCCTCCTTGTTTTTTGGCCCAGGCGATGGCGTCGTCGATAAGCCCGCTATAGGACGCCAGCCCGGCGGCCTTCAGCAGCAGAGAGGGGTTGGTGGTGGCGTCTTCCGGATGATAGTGGCGAATGGATTCGATATCGCCGCTGTCGGCGACTACGGTAGTAAATTGCTTGATGCTGTCTAGCTGATTCATGGATAAGTCCTCCTGGAACAAGGTGTTACATGAGTGCTTGCCGGTATGCGGTATAAATATTGATGAGGTACATAACCAAAAAGCATAGCAGACGGGGCTATTATTGGCGGCGAATCCGGGTAACATAACCGCTATAAATTGATAACAACCAGATCATAGCGATGACCAGAGTTTGGCGGTGTTCAAAGTTTATCGCCCCGCCAGGAGGGATACTGTCTGCCACTGAAAGGTGAACGACAGGATGGTCATCACGCTTTTCCCCTACGAACGATACGTGAAAGAAAGGAATATAAAATGGATGAGCAGTTAAAACAGAGCGCCCTCGACTTCCACGAATTTCCGGTTCCCGGAAAAATCCAGGTCTCGCCGACCAAACCTCTCGCCACCCAGCGCGATCTGGCGCTGGCCTACTCGCCGGGCGTCGCGGCCCCCTGTCTGGAAATCGAAAAAGATCCGCTGGCGGCCTACAAATACACCGCCCGCGGCAACCTGGTGGCGGTCGTCTCCAACGGCACCGCGGTGCTGGGGCTGGGCAATATCGGCGCGCTGGCCGGCAAGCCGGTGATGGAGGGTAAAGGCGTCCTGTTTAAGAAATTCGCCGGCATCGATGTGTTTGATATCGAAGTCGATGAGCTGGACCCGGACAAATTCATTAACGTCGTCGCCGCCCTCGAGCCGACCTTCGGCGGTATCAACCTGGAAGATATTAAAGCGCCGGAGTGTTTCTACATCGAGCAGCAGCTGCGCGAGCGCATGAATATTCCGGTTTTCCATGACGATCAGCACGGCACGGCGATCATCAGCACCGCGGCGATCCTCAACGGCCTGCGCGTCGTCGAGAAGAACCTGTCCGACGTGCGGATGGTGGTCTCCGGCGCGGGCGCGGCGGCTATCGCCTGCATGAACCTGCTGGTGGCGCTGGGCATGCAAAAGCACAACATCGTGGTCTGCGATTCGAAAGGCGTCATCTACAAAGACCGTGAGCCTAACATGGCGGAAACCAAAGCCGCCTACGCGGTTGAAGACGACGGCAAACGCACGCTCGACGATGTGATCGACGGCGCGGACATTTTCCTCGGCTGCTCTGGTCCGAAAGTGCTGACCCCGGAGATGGTGAAGAAGATGGCGCGTGCGCCGCTGATCCTCGCTCTGGCTAACCCGGAGCCGGAAATTCTGCCGCCGCTGGCGAAGCAGGTCCGCGATGACGCCATCATCTGTACCGGCCGCTCCGACTATCCTAACCAGGTCAACAACGTGCTCTGCTTCCCGTTCATCTTCCGCGGCGCGCTGGACGTCGGCGCGACGGCGATCAACGAAGAGATGAAGCTGGCGGCGGTGCATGCCATTGCCGAGCTGGCCCATGCCGAGCAGAGTGAAGTGGTGGCCTCCGCCTACGGCGATCAGGATTTAAGCTTTGGCCCGGACTACATCATTCCGAAACCGTTCGACCCGCGGCTGATCGTCAAAATCGCCCCCGCGGTGGCGAAGGCGGCGATGGACTCCGGCGTGGCAACGCGCCCGATCGCCGATTTTGACGCCTATATCGAGAAGCTGAGCGAGTTCGTCTATAAAACCAACCTGTTTATGAAGCCTATCTTCTCTCAGGCGCGCAAAGAGCCGAAGCGCGTGGTGCTGGCGGAAGGGGAGGAGACCCGGGTGCTGCACGCCACTCAGGAGCTGGTGTCGCTGGGGCTGGCCAAACCGATTCTGGTGGGGCGCCCGAGCGTGATTGAAATGCGCATACAGAAGCTGGGTCTGCAGATCAAGGCCGGCGTTGACTTTGAGATCGTCAATAATGAATCCGACCCGCGGTTTAAAGAGTACTGGAGCGAGTACTACCAGCTGATGAAGCGCCGCGGCATTACCCAGGAGCAGGCGCAGCGGGCGGTGATTAGCAACACCACGGTGATTGGCGCCATCATGGTTCATCGCGGTGAAGCGGATGCGATGATCTGCGGAACTATCGGCGAGTACCACGACCACTACCGCGTGGTGCAGCCGCTGTTTGGCTATCGCGATGGCGTCAGCACCGCCGGGGCGATGAATGCGCTGCTGCTGCCGAGCGGCAACACCTTTATCGCTGACACCTATGTGAATCACGATCCCTCGCCGGAAGAGCTGGCGGAGATCACCCTGATGGCGGCGGAAAGCGTGCGTCGCTTCGGTATTGAGCCGCGGGTGGCATTGCTGTCGCACTCCAACTTTGGTTCCGCCGACTGCCCGTCAGCCAGCAAGATGCGCAAAACCCTTGAACTGGTGAAGGCGAGCGCCCCGGAGCTGATGATCGATGGTGAAATGCATGGCGACGCCGCGCTGGTGGAAAGCATCCGCAACGATCGCATGCCGGACAGCCCGCTGAAGGGGTCGGCCAATATTCTGGTGATGCCGAATATGGAAGCTGCCCGTATCAGCTACAACCTGCTGCGCGTCTCCAGTTCGGAAGGGGTGACCGTCGGGCCAGTGCTGATGGGGGTGGCGAAGCCGGTGCATATTCTGACGCCGATCGCCTCCGTACGCCGCATTGTGAATATGGTGGCGCTGGCCGTTGTCGAAGCGCAAACCGAACCGCTGTAATCTCTTTTTTTCATGTTAATGCGCGGAGAGTTTTCCGCGCACAATATCAGGCAGGCCGGCGAGTAAAAACGCTGAGCCTGCCTTTTTAATCCGCCGCTGGAGGCGACGTTCGGCATCGATGCGGCGATGAAGTCGGCCGACGTTCGGCTGGTGACCTACGTCCCGCCGCCGTCGGAAACCAACTATTCGGCCGCCTTTTTGACGGGAAGCCCGGCGGCCTGTAAAGCCGCCTGCAACGCCTTTACCGATGCCGTTCTCGATATTGCCCGTCATCCTGTTCAGCGTGCAAAACGCCTTCCATGCGATTCTGGGGATTGGTCCCAACGCCTGGCTCAAACGGATCCGCCTGAACGCCGTACGCCGGGAGCTGATAAGTCCCTGGTCAGAGCGGGAGACGGTCAAGGAGGCTGCCATGCAGTGGGGATTCTGGCATTTGGGGCAGTTCGCCACCGACTATCAGCAGCTGTTTGCTGAGAAACCGTCGATGACGCTGCACCATCGCCTGCGCCAGTGGGTGTGAGCGAAGCGACGCCGCTGCCGGATCTGGCCGTTACAGCCAGTCGCGCACCTGAATAAACTCGCTCAGCGCCGCCTCGGGACTGCCGGGCTCGGGCTGATAATCATATTCCCAGCGCACCAGCGGCGGCATCGACATCAGAATCGACTCCGTACGCCCGCCGGTCTGCAGGCCGAACAGGGTGCCGCGGTCCCAGACCAGATTGAACTCGACGTAGCGGCCGCGGCGATAGAGCTGAAAGTGGCGCTCGCGCTCGCCGAACGGCGTGGCTTTCCGGCGTTCGACGATGGGTAAATAGGCGTCAGCATAGCCGTTACCAACCGCCTGCATAAAGGCGAAGCAATGGTCAAAATCCGGGGTGTTCAGGTCGTCAAAGAACAGACCGCCGATACCGCGCTGCTCCTGGCGGTGCTTCAGATAGAAGTAATCATCGCACCATTTTTTATAGCGCGGATAGACGGCTTCGCCGAACGGCAGACACAGATCGCGGGCGGTACGATGCCAGTGGACGGCATCCTCTTCAAAGCCGTAGTAGGGGGTTAAATCAAAACCGCCGCCGAACCACCACACCGGGTCGGCGCCAGGTTTTTCGGCAATGAAGAACCGCACGTTGGCATGGCTGGTGGGCACATAGGGGTTCAGCGGATGAACCACCAGCGAGACGCCCATGGCTTCAAAGCTGCGTCCCGCCAGCTCCGGGCGATGGGCGGTTGCCGAGGCGGGCATCGCATCGCCATGGACGTGAGAGAAGTTAACCCCGGCCTGTTCGAACACGTTGCCGTCGCGCAACACCCGGCTGCGCCCGCCGCCACCGCCTTCGCGCTGCCAGGCGTCTTCAATAAACGGTGCGCCATCGACAGCGCTCAGCTGCTGGCAAAGGCTGTCCTGGAGCTGGAGCAGAAAGGTTTTAACCTGCGCGGCATCGGGTTTCATTAACGTCTCTTCGAATGGGCTTTCTGGTTATCGAACCAGTGGAAATAACTGATAATGCCGTTGGCAATCGCGGTGGCGATTTTCTGCCGGAAAGCGGTGGTGCCGAGCAGTTTCTCCTCGTTTGGGTTAGTGATAAACGAGGTTTCCACCAGCACGGACGGAATGGAAGGCGACTTCAGCACCACGAACGCCGCCTGCTCGGTATTGCGGCTGTGCAGCTTATGCACCGGTTTGATCTTTTTCAGGATATGCGAGCCCAGCGTCAGGCTGTTTTTAATGGTGTCGGTCTGCACCAGATCGAACAGCACCTGCTGTAGCAGATGATCTTTATCGGTCGCTTTCTTACCGGCAACTTCATCGGCGCGGTTTTCGCGATCGGAGAGGTATTTTGCCATGGCGCTACTGGCGCCGCGGTTTGACAGCGCAAACACCGAGGCGCCGGCGGCGCTTGGGTTGGTGAAGCCGTCGGCATGGATCGACATAAACAGATCGGCGCCGTGCTGATGGGCAATCTCCACGCGGTCGTACAGCGGGATAAAGGTATCGCCGGTGCGGGTCAGGCGGGCGTCGATGCCGTTGCTGCGCAAAATGCTGCGCACGTTCTTAGCGATCGCCAGCACCACATGCTTCTCTTTCGAACCGTTATGACCGATAGCCCCAGTGTCGATACCGCCGTGGCCCGGGTCGAGCATCACAACGCGGCGGGCGCCGGCCTTTTTAGCGGCAGGTTTGCTGTGTCCATTTGATGTTTTCAGTGGCTGCTCTTTTGCGCTGACCTGTGCGGCGACGCCACTCAGAGTCATCGCAGCCAGCCCGGCTTTCAGCACCTGACGGCGCGAAGCAAGTATTTTTAAGGGTTTAAAAGTGCTCATTCGGCCTGAATTGTAAACAAGTGATGTCCAATGTTATATCGTATCGCGTTTGCCGTTACGACCATTCAAAATAAGAATTGTTTTACTTTTCATTTCAATACATGACAAAGTCATATTATGCCATTTTTTGCCGCTGATTTCGCCTGATATTGGCTATCAGTTATATTCGCGCCATAATCACTGTTTTTAACCGTCAATGGTGGGGAATACCATGGAGATTCGCGTTTTTCGCCAGCAGGATTTTGAAGAGGTTGTGACGCTGTGGGAGCGCTGCGATCTGCTGCGCCCGTGGAACGATCCGGAGATGGATATTGAGCGCAAGCTGAATCATGACGTCAGCCTGTTTCTGGTGGCGGAAGTGAATGGCGAAGTGGTCGGCACGGTGATGGGCGGATATGACGGTCATCGCGGATCGGCCTATTATCTCGGCGTCCATCCGGAATATCGTGGCCGGGGTATCGCGAACGCGCTGCTCAACCGGCTCGAGAAAAAGCTCATTGCCCGCGGCTGCCCGAAAATCAACATTATGGTCCGTGAAGACAACGACGTGGTGCAGGGAATGTATGAGCGGCTGGGCTATGAATACGCCGATGTCCTGACCCTGGGCAAGCGCCTGATCGAAGATGAAGAATACTGAGTTTATCCCCGCCGATTTTGATGCCCATGGCCGTCTGCGCCTGCCTTTGCTCTTCTGGTGCGTGCTGTTGTTGCAGGCGCGCACGTGGGTGCTGTTTTTGATGGCCGGCGCATCGCGCCAGCAGGGCGACGCGATTCTTAATCTGTTCTATCCCGATCACGACCGCTTCTGGCTCGGTTTACTCCCCGGCGTGCCGGCGGTGCTGGCCTTTTTGCTTAGCGGCTATCGTCAGCGCCTGCCGCGCGTGTGGCGGGCGATGCGCTGGCTGCTGGTGCTATCGCAATTGCTGCTGTTGCTGTGGCAGCCGATGCTATGGCTGAGCGGCGAATCTCCCTCCTCGCTAACTATCGGGCTGCTGGTGGCGGATGGCTATGCCCTGTGGTGGCTGTTAACCAGCCGTCGCCTGGGCGCCTGTTTTCGCCAGACTACCTTTTAAGGGCACTTTTTGCCGATCGTGAACTCCAACATGCGTTGAATGACTCAGAAAGGATTGTGATATGAAATCGCTACGTTTAATGCTCTGTGCGCTTCCGCTGGCGCTGACCGGCTGCTCCACGATGAGCGCAGTCAACTGGTCGGCGGCCTATCCGTGGAACTGGTTTGGCGCTTCCACCGAGGTGACCGAGCAGGGAGTGGGTAAACTGACGGCTTCCACGCCGCTCAACGAACAGGCTATTAGCGATGCGCTGGGGAGCGACTACCGTTTACGCAGCGGGATGAAGACCGATAAGGGCAATATCGTCCACTACTTTGAAGCGCTGAAAGACAACAGCGTGGCGCTGACCATCAATGGCGACAACGGTACCATCAGCCGGATTGACGTGCGTGATGCCGAAATCAAAACCGCCAGCGGCGTGAAAATTGGCACTCCGTTTAGCGACCTGTACAGCAAAGCCTTCGGCAACTGCCAGAAAGGCAGCAATGACAATGGCGCGGTCGTCGAGTGTCAGGCCGAGGGGAGCCAGCATATCAGCTATGCCTTTACCGGCCACTGGAGCGGCCCGGACGAGCTGATGCCCTCCGACGATACCCTGAAAAACTGGAAGGTTAGCAAAATTATCTGGCGTCGCTAAATTGATCTGAAGAGACACGACGGCCCTGAAAAACGGTTACAATGGCGCGTTAGCAACGCGACAGCGTTGCGGTTGCATCATTTCAGGAGGAGCGATGTCTCAGGTTCAGAGCGGCATTTTGCCGGAACATTGCCGCGCGGCGATTTGGATTGAAGCCAATGTCAAAGGGGACGTTAACGCCCTGCGCGAAGCGAGCAAAAATTTTGTTGATAACGTAGCCACCTTCCAGGCTAAATTCCCCGACGCCAAACTCGGGGCGGTGGTGGCGTTCGGCAATAACGTCTGGCGTCATCTGAGCGGCGGCGAAGGGGCGGAAGAGTTAAAAGATTTTCCGGTCTACGGCAAAGGGCTGGCGCCGTCCACCCAGTATGACCTGCTGATTCATATTTTATCCGCCCGCCATGAAGTTAACTTCTCGGTAGCGCAGGCCGCGATGGCCGCCTTTGGCGATGCTATCGACGTGAAAGAAGAGATCCACGGTTTCCGTTGGGTGGAAGAACGTGACCTCAGCGGCTTCGTCGACGGCACTGAAAACCCGGCGGGGGAAGAAACCCGCCGCGAAGTGGCGGTCATTAAAGACGGTGTGGACGCGGGCGGCAGCTACGTGTTTGTCCAGCGCTGGGAGCATAATCTCAAACAGCTGAACCGCATGAGCGTACCGGATCAGGAGATGATGATCGGCCGTACCAAAGAAGCCAACGAAGAGATCGATGGCGACGAGCGTCCGGTCACCTCGCACCTGAGCCGCGTTGACTTAAAAGAAGATGGCAAAGGACTGAAAATCGTCCGTCAGAGCCTGCCGTACGGCACGGCCAGCGGCACTAACGGTCTCTACTTCTGTGCCTACTGCGCGCGCCTGTATAACATTGAGCAGCAGCTGCTGAGCATGTTTGGCGATACCGACGGTAAACGCGACGCGATGCTGCGCTTCACCAAACCGGTGACCGGCGGTTATTACTTCGCGCCGTCGCTGGAGCGTATCCAGGCGCTGTAATTTTTTCTCCCTCACCCTAACCCTCTCCCCAAGGGGAGAGGGAGCCGTTCGGTGCGGTTATGGAATCGGCATACGGACTCTCTTTCTCCCTCTCCCTCAGGGCGAGGGGCGGGGTGAGGGCATTGGCGACTCAAGCGCTTCAAGTATTCTCTGCATCACCGCATCTTCATACTCTTCAAACTCATTATTCCAGAAGCGTAAAACCCGCCATCCCTGGCTCTGTAGCCAGCGGGTGCGGCGAACATCGTAGTCGCGCCTCTCATCATGCTGACCGCCGTCGAGCTCAATCACCAGGCGTCGTGCGCAGCAGGCGAAATCGAGAATACAGGGGCCAACGGGATGCTGGCGGCGCAACTGCCGGGTGTACTTTGTGCTGTTTTCCATTAACAAAGTGTGCCACTCTGTTCACCCCTTGTCCGATTCCATCACCTTATTTGCGAGCCGCTTTCAGCAAAGCTTTGCCAGTTGCTTATTCTCTTTTCGACTTCCAAATCGCCAAACGGTATATAAAACCGTTACTCCTTTCGTACCCGTTATAAATATGATGATCATCAGAAAATGTTCAACGTTGATAAGGGTGCGCAATGGCCGTTAAATCACTGAAAAAAGGATATCTGGCGCTGGCGGCTTCCATGCTGCTGGCCGCGCAGGCGCAGGCGACGGAGCTGCTGAACAGCTCCTATGATGTCTCCCGCGAGCTGTTTGCCGCCCTTAACCCGCCTTTTGAGCAGCAGTGGGCGAAGGACAATGGCGGGGACACGCTGACGATTAAGCAGTCGCATGCCGGCTCATCCAAGCAGGCGCTGGCTATTTTGCAGGGCCTGAAGGCGGACGTGGTCACATACAACCAGGTGACGGACGTGCAGATCCTGCATGACAAGGGCAACCTGATCCCGGCCGACTGGCAAAGCCGCCTGCCGAACAACAGCTCACCGTTCTATTCGACGATGGGTTTCCTGGTGCGTAAAGGCAACCCGAAAAACATTCATGACTGGAACGATCTGGTTCGCTCTGACGTCAAGCTGATCTTCCCGAACCCGAAAACCTCGGGTAACGCCCGATACACCTACCTGGCGGCATGGGGCGCGGCGGATAAAGCCGATGGCGGCGATAAAGCCAAAACCGAACAGTTTATGACCCAGTTTCTGAAGAACGTCGAAGTCTTTGATACCGGCGGACGCGGGGCGACCACCACTTTTGCTGAACGCGGCCTGGGCGATGTGCTGATTAGCTTCGAATCGGAAGTGAACAATATTCGTAAGCAATATGAGGCGCAGGGATTTGAAGTGGTGATCCCGAAAACCAACATTCTGGCGGAGTTCCCGGTGGCCTGGGTGGATAAAAACGTCAAAGCCAATGGCACGGAAAAGGCGGCGAAAGCCTATCTAAACTGGCTCTACAGCCCGCAGGCGCAGACCATCATTACCGACTACTACTACCGGGTAAACAACCCGAAAGTGATGGACGCCCTGAAGGATAAATTCCCGCAGACCGAGCTGTTCCGCGTAGAGGACAAGTTTGGCTCCTGGCCTGAGGTGATGAAAACCCACTTCGCCAGTGGCGGCGAACTGGACAAACTGCTGGCGGCGGGGCGTAAGTAATGTTTGCTGTGTCGTCCAAGCGCGTGCTGCCGGGCTTTACCCTGAGCCTCGGCACCAGCCTGCTGTTTGTCTGTCTGATTTTGTTATTACCGCTCAGCGCGCTGGTGATGCAGCTGGCGCAGATGAGCTGGGCGCAATACTGGGATGTGATCACCAATCCGCAGGTGGTGGCGGCCTATAAGGTGACGCTGCTGTCAGCGTTTGTGGCCTCGATTTTTAACGGCGTCTTTGGTCTGCTGATGGCCTGGATCCTCACTCGCTATCGTTTTCCGGGCCGCACGCTGCTGGATGCCTTAATGGATCTGCCGTTTGCGCTGCCGACGGCGGTGGCCGGCCTGACGCTGGCTTCGCTGTTTTCGGTTAACGGAATTTACGGTGAATGGCTGGCGAAGTTCGATATTAAAGTGACCTATACCTGGCTCGGCATCGCCGTGGCGATGGCCTTCACCAGCATCCCGTTCGTGGTACGTACCGTGCAGCCGGTGCTGGAAGAGTTGGGGCCCGAGTATGAGGAAGCGGCGGAAACGCTGGGCGCGACGCGCATGCAGAGCTTTCGCAAAGTGGTGCTGCCGGAGCTGTCGCCGGCGCTGCTGGCGGGTATTGCCCTGTCGTTTACCCGTAGCCTCGGCGAATTCGGCGCGGTGATTTTTATCGCTGGCAACATCGCGTGGAAGACAGAGGTGACCTCGCTGATGATCTTTATTCGTCTGCAGGAGTTTGACTATCCGGCGGCGAGCGCGATCGCCTCGGTGATCCTGGCCGCCTCATTGCTGCTGCTGTTTTCCATCAATACCCTGCAGAGTCGCTTTGGTCGACGCGTGGTAGGTCACTAATGGCGGAAGTTACTCAATTGAAACGCTACGACGCGCCCCGCATCAACTGGGGGAAATGGTTTCTGATTGGTGTCGGGATGGTGGTCTCCGCCTTCATCCTCGTGGTGCCGATGCTCTATATTTTTATCCAGGCCTTCAGCAAAGGGCTGATGCCGGTGCTGGATAACCTGGCCAACCCGGACATGCTGCATGCCATCTGGCTGACGGTGATGATTGCGTTAATTACCGTCCCGGTGAACCTGGTGTTCGGTACGCTGCTGGCCTGGCTGGTGACACGTTTTACCTTCCCCGGCCGCCAGCTGCTACTGACGTTACTGGATATCCCGTTCGCCGTCTCGCCGGTGGTGGCCGGTCTGGTGTATCTGCTGTTTTATGGCTCGAACGGCCCGCTGGGCGGCTGGCTTGATGCGCATAACCTGCAGATCATGTTCGCCTGGCCGGGCATGGTGCTGGCGACCATCTTTGTCACCTGTCCGTTTGTGGTGCGCGAGCTGGTGCCGGTGATGATGAGCCAGGGCAGTCATGAAGATGAAGCTGCGGTGCTGCTGGGCGCTTCCGGCTGGCAGATGTTCCGTCGGGTGACGTTGCCGAATATTCGCTGGGCGCTGCTGTACGGCGTGGTGTTAACCAATGCCCGCGCTATCGGCGAATTTGGCGCGGTGTCGGTAGTCTCCGGTTCGATTCGTGGAGAAACGCTGTCGCTGCCGCTGCAAATTGAACTACTGGAGCAGGATTACAATACCGTTGGCTCGTTTACCG
Source organism: Klebsiella sp. A-Nf5 (assembly GCF_002810545.1). Taxonomy (NCBI): domain Bacteria; kingdom Pseudomonadati; phylum Pseudomonadota; class Gammaproteobacteria; order Enterobacterales; family Enterobacteriaceae; genus Klebsiella; species Klebsiella sp. A-Nf5. Next base: position 127,062 of record NZ_PIOG01000117.1, read on the forward strand.
CTGCGGCCCTGCTGACGTTAATGGCTATTCTGACCCTGTTTTTAAAGAGTATGTTGCAATGGCGTCTGGCCAATCAGAAAGAACGCGCGCAACAGGAGGGAAATCATGAGCATTGAGATTGCCAATATTAAGAAATCGTTTGGTCGCACCCAGGTGCTGAATGATATCTCGCTGGATATCCCTTCCGGACAAATGGTTGCGCTACTGGGGCCCTCGGGCTCCGGAAAAACTACCCTGCTGCGGATTATCGCCGGGCTGGAGCATCAGACCAGCGGTCATATCCGCTTCCACGGCACCGACGTCAGCCGGTTGCACGCCCGCGACCGTAAAGTGGGCTTCGTTTTCCAGCACTATGCGCTGTTCCGCCATATGACGGTGTTCGATAACATCGCCTTTGGCCTGACCGTGCTGCCGCGCCGCGAACGCCCCAATGCGGCGGCGATTAAAGCCAAAGTGACCAAACTGCTGGAGATGGTGCAGCTGTCCCACCTGGCGGAACGTTACCCGGCGCAGCTGTCCGGCGGCCAGAAGCAGCGTGTGGCGCTGGCGCGCGCCCTGGCGGTGGAGCCGCAAATTCTGTTGCTGGATGAACCCTTCGGCGCGCTGGATGCGCAGGTGCGTAAAGAGCTGCGCCGCTGGCTGCGTCAGCTGCATGAAGAGTTAAAATTTACCAGCGTGTTCGTCACCCACGATCAGGAAGAGGCGCTGGAAGTTGCTGACCGGGTGGTGGTGATGAGTCAGGGCAACATTGAACAAGCCGATGCCCCGGAGCGCGTGTGGCGTGAACCGTCGACCCGTTTCGTACTGGAGTTTATGGGCGAAGTAAACCGCCTGCAGGGCATTATCCGCGGTGGACAGTTCCACGTTGGCGCGCACCGCTGGCCGTTAGGCTATACCCCGACATATCAGGGGCCGGTGGATCTGTTCCTGCGTCCGTGGGAAGTGGACATCAGCCGCCGGACCAGCCTGGATTCCCCGCTGCCGGTGCAGGTGCTGGAAGCCAGCCCGAAAGGGCACTACACCCAATTAGTCGTTCAGCCTCTGGGGTGGTATGACGAACCGCTGAGCGTGGTGCTGGCGGGCGATGAGGCGCCGTCACGCGGCGAACGCCTGTTCGTTGGCCTGCAAAACGCGCGTTTGTATAACGGTACCGAGCGTATCGAGCCGCGCGGCGAGCTTGCTCTGGCGGAGTCGGCCTGATAGCTTATTGAGCAGGTCTATCGCCCGGTAAGGCTACGCTTTCCGGGCCTGGAATTTTTACGCGTCTTGTAGGCCGGGTAAGCGAAGCGCCACCCGGCTTTTTTATTGAGTAAAAATCGTGAATACACTCGAACACACCATCGGCAATACCCCTCTGGTCAAGCTTCAGCGTCTGGGTCCGGACAACGGCAGTGAAGTTTGGGTCAAACTCGAAGGCAATAATCCGGCCGGCTCGGTGAAAGACCGCGCCGCGCTGTCAATGATCGTCGAAGCGGAAAAGCGCGGCGAAATTCAGCCCGGCGACGTGCTGATCGAAGCGACCAGCGGTAACACCGGTATTGCGCTGGCGATGATCGCCGCGCTGAAAGGCTATCATATGAAGCTGCTGATGCCCGACAACATGAGCCAGGAGCGCCGGGCGGCGATGCGTGCCTACGGCGCCGAGCTGATCCTGGTCACTAAAGAGCAGGGAATGGAGGGGGCCCGCGACCTGGCCCTCGAGATGGCGCAGCGTGGAGAGGGCAAACTGCTCGATCAGTTTAACAACCCGGATAACCCCTACGCCCACTACACCACCACCGGGCCGGAAATCTGGCAGCAGACCGCGGGGCGTATCACCCACTTTGTCTCCAGCATGGGGACCACCGGCACCATTACCGGCGTATCGCGCTTTATGCGCGAACAGAGTAAACCGGTGGCCATTGTCGGCCTGCAGCCGGAAGAGGGCAGCAGTATTCCCGGGATCCGTCGCTGGCCGGCGGAGTATATGCCGGGGATCTTTAACGCTTCGCTGGTGGATGCGGTGCTGGATATTCATCAGCAGGATGCCGAGAACACCATGCGTCAGTTGGCGGTACGGGAAGGCATTTTCTGCGGGGTCAGTTCAGGCGGGGCGGTGGCGGGCGCGTTACGCATTGCCCGCGAAAATCCTGGCGCGGTGGTGGTGGCGATCGTCTGCGATCGCGGCGATCGCTATCTCTCCACCGGCGTGTTCGGCGAGGAACACTTTAGCCAGGGGGCAGGGATCTAAGCATCGAGCAGGTCGGTGCCGTAGGAATTATCGACGGTGCACAGCCAGCGCTCGCCCTGTTTCTTAAAGACATAGGTGGCGCGCCGCGTAACCTGGGATATCCCGTCCGCCGTCGGGATATCCAGCCGGGTCTCCATAATCACCAGCGCATTGCCGCCGCCTTCAATAACCTCCATTTTCCCCTGAGTCACCACCAGTCGGTGCTGGAAATAGTCGGCAATGGCGATAAAGGCTTTGCGGATATTCTCTTTCCCTCTGACCACCATGCCCGGTTTGACGACCAGCGCGGCGTCTTCTGCGTAATAGGCCATCAGGGTATCGTAATCTTCCTGCGAGATAGCGCGGTCGCAGGCTTCAATGACCGCTTTCAGTGCCAGGTCAGTGTGATGCATCTCTGGTGCTCCTTCTTGTGAGCGATTTGTCCGCCACCGGGACTGTTTTATCTGTCCGGGCGAGCAGGGTATGCAGGTAAGACTGCGCCTGCTTTCGTTTACTTTTTCATTAGTTTATCAGCAGCAGCCATCACACACCTGTGCGGCAGACGCTTCAACATGCCGAATGATAAGGCCTGCGTCAGGAGTGGTTTAAGACCAGCGCAATATCGGCCGCCAGGCGGGAAATCTCAGCGTCACTCAGACGGCCCAGCGACAGGCGCAGCCCGTGCGCAGGCGTCCGGACACCAAATACTTCCCCCTCGCGCACCAGCCAGCCGGCGCGGGCCAGGCGTAAGGCGTAGGGCTGGCTCGCCGCTGGCAGCGGCAGCCAGAAATTGAGGCCATCGCCTGGCGTAGCATGGCTGTAGCCGTGCCGGGCCAGCGCCGCCGCCAGTTTCTCATTCTGCTGGCGATAGTGACGACGGGTCTCCGTCATCGAGGCGATAAACGCCTCATCGGTCAGACAGGCCAGCGTCAGGTCCTGCAGCAGATGGCTGACCCACTGGCTGCCGGCGTTAAGCCGCAGGCGCAGCGCCGCTGAGGTATCGGCATCGCTGGCGATAAAGGCCAGCCGCAGGTCTGGCCCGAGGGTTTTTGACATTGAGCGCACCAGCGCCCAGCGTTGCGTGCTTGCAGGAAGAGGGGAGTACCATGGCGTGGCCGACAGCAGGGCAAAATGGTCATCGACGATCGCCAGCACCTGCGGATAGCGGGCCAGCACCTCCCGCAGGGCATGCGCCCGATTTTCGGTCAGACTACAGCCGGTAGGATTGTGCGCGCGTGGGGTTAAGATCACCGCCCGCGCGCCGTTGCGTAACGCCTCCTCCAGGCCGTCAGGATCCATCCCCTCAGCATCCACCGCCACCGGGCAGGGGGTAAAGCCGGCGTAACGCACCATATTGATGCTGCTGAGAAAACAGGGATCTTCGACCACCACGCTGTCGCCGGGCAGCAGCAGAGCGCACAGCAGACGCTCCAGGGCGTCAATCGCTCCGCTGGCGAGATTCACCGCAAAGGGAACCGCTATCTCTTTGGCAAACCACGCTTCGGCCCATTGACCAAGCCGCGGCTCGATGGGAGCATCGCCATACAGGCGTGGTGTGCGGGCAAGCTGGCCCAGATAATGGGTTAATTCAGGCAGTCTGGCGGGGTCCGGGTTGCCGCTGGAGATATCGTTCAGCGGCGTCGTTGGGTCACCGCCCTCCAGCGCCGGTAGAGGATCCCGTGCTTTAATGGCCGTGCCGTTCCGTCCCTGGCTGACGGCCAGCCCGGAGGTGACCAGCCGTTTATAGGCGGCGGCGACGGTATTGCGATTCACCTCCAGCTGGCTGGCGAGCTCGCGTACCGGCGGCAGAACCTCTCCGGGCCGCAACCCGCCGCTCTGCACCAGATGGCGGATATGATCGAAGATATCGCTGGCGGTTTTTCCGGCAAACATTATTGACCTATGACAAAATGAAATTTAGCATAGGACGAATCATAATCAGTGCGTGACCCGCTGTCCAGCGGGGGGAGAAAAGATGGGCCAGCAAGATGACATACAATCAGTGCTCTTTCACGACAAAAGCCGGGCGTCGGAAGTCGATATCGTCGCCGTGCAGTCGCAGGTAGTCTATGGCAGCGTTGGCAACAGCATCGCGGTTCCGGCGATTAAACAGCACGGTTTGCGCGTGCTGGCGGTGCCGACGGTACTGTTCAGCAATACGCCCCATTATGAGACGTTCTATGGCGGCATTATCCCGGAGGAGTGGTTTGTCGGGTATCTGCAGGCGCTGGAGGAGCGCGACGCGTTGCGTGAACTGCGTGCGGTGACCACCGGCTATATGGGCAACGCCGTGCAAATCGAACGTCTGGCGCAGTGGCTGACGCGGGTGCGGGCCCGCCATCCCGGGCTGTGCATTCTGGTGGATCCGGTCATCGGCGATGTCGACAGCGGCATCTACGTTAAGGCTGAGATCCCGGACGCCTATCGTCAGCATCTTCTGCCACTGGCGCAAGGGATCACCCCCAATCTGTTTGAGCTGGAGACGCTGAGCGGCAGGCGCTGTCGCAATCAGCAGGAGGCGGTCGCCGCGGCGCGAAGCCTGCTGTCAGATACCCTGAAATGGGTGGTGATCACCAGCGCGCCGGGAGAGGCGCGTTCGACGATAAATGTGCTGGTGGTGACGGCCGATGCGGTGGAGGTGGTGACCCACCCACGGGTGGAAACGGACTTAAAGGGAACAGGCGATTTGTTCTGTGCAGAGCTGGTGAGCGGTCTGCTCACCGGCCTGGCGCTGGGGGCAGCGACGCAGGCTGCCGCCCGGCGCGTGCTGGAGGTCATGAACTGGACTGCCGCACAGGGGTGTGACGAACTGATCCTGCCGCCACGGGAGAAAAACAGATGAAAAGCTATCGGTTAGTGATTCGCCAACAGGGGCGCATTGTCGGTCATTTTGATACCACAGGGGAGGCGGCGCTGGAGGATGCCTGCGTGGCGCGGTCGCTGTTCGGCCTGGCCGGAGGGTACCAGTGCGATCTGCTGGTCTCTGACAGTGAGCGTCGTATTCTGGAGAGCACGCCGGAGGGATTGCGCATTTTGTTCCGGGAGAAATGCTATCAGCCGGTGACCAGCGCGATATAAAAAAAATGGCGCCTTTCGGCGCCATTTTTATGCAGCAAGCATTACTTCTTGATGCGGATAACCGGGGTTTCACCCACAGTCACGCTACCGGACAGTTTGATCAGTTCTTTGATCTCGTCCATGTTGGAGATAACCACCGGAGTCAGGGTAGACTTGGCTTTCTCTTCCAGCAGCGGCAGATCGAATTCGATAACCGGGTCACCGACTTTCACGCGCTGGCCTTCTTCAGCGATACGCTTGAAGCCTTCGCCTTTCAGTTCAACGGTATCAATACCGAAGTGAACGAACAGCTCGATGCCGCTATCAGATTCAATAGAGAACGCATGGTTGGTTTCGAAAATTTTACCAATGGTACCGTCTACCGGCGCGACCATTTTGTTGCCGGTCGGTTTGATGGCAATCCCATCGCCCACAATTTTTTCCGCAAAAACCACATCCGGCACGTCTTCGATGTTGACGATCTCACCGGAGAGGGGAGCAATAATCTCAATAGTTCCGGTGTCTTTCTTGTCATCAGAAACCAGAGATTTCAATTTATCAAACAAACCCATGATCTTCTCCTAAGCAGTAATTTGGGCCGCGCATCTCTTGGATTAGCAGATTGTTTTTTCTTCAATGAACTTGTTAACCAGCGTCATTAACTCGTCCGTTGTCGGTTGAGCAAGAGCCTGCTCTGCTAATACTTTCGCATCTTCGAAGTTCGTATTACGAATAATCTTCTTGATGCGCGGGATGGAAATGGCGCTCATAGAGAATTCGTCCAGCCCCATACCCAGCAACAGAAGTGTAGCACGTTCATCGCCCGCAAGCTCACCGCACATGCCAGTCCATTTACCTTCAGCGTGAGAAGCATCAATAACTTGCTTAATCAGATTCAGTACAGACGGTGACATCGGCTGGTAAAGATGTGAAATCATATCATTACCACGGTCAACTGCCAGAGTATATTGCGTTAAATCATTGGTGCCGATACTAAAGAAATCAACTTCTTTGGCCAGATGACGAGCAATGGTCGCCGCAGCCGGTGTTTCCACCATCACGCCGATCTCAATGGATTCGTCAAATGCTTTACCTTCGTCACGCAGTTCCTGTTTGTAGATTTCGATCTCTTTCTTCAGCGCACGCACTTCTTCAACAGAGATGATCATCGGGAACATAATGCGCAGTTTACCGAAAGCGGAGGCACGCAGGATGGCGCGCACCTGATCGCGCAGGATCTCTTTACGATCCATCGCGATACGCACGGCACGCCAGCCGAGGAACGGGTTCTCTTCTTTCGGGAAGTTCATGTACGGCAGCTCTTTGTCGCCGCCAATGTCCATGGTACGCACGATAACAGCCTGAGAGCCACAGGCTTCAGCCACCGCTTTATAGGCCGCAAACTGCTCTTCTTCAGTTGGCAGCGCGTCACGGTCCATGAACAGGAATTCAGTACGATAGAGGCCTACGCCTTCGGCGCCGTTGCGCTCAGCACCTTCGACATCGCGAACGGTACCAATGTTGGCGCAGACTTCAACCTGATGGCCGTCGAGGGTAATCGCCGGCAGATCTTTCAGTTTCGCCAGTTCGGCTTTTTCTTCCGCAACCTGAGCCTGCAGATTACGCAGTGCTTCAATTTGCTCGTTAGACGGGTTGACCAGAACCCGGTTGTTCACCGCGTCTAGAATCAGATAGTCGCCATTTTTCACCTGCGCCGTGATGCCGCCGGTGCCCACGATGGCCGGCAGTTCCAGGGAACGCGCCATGATGGAGGTGTGAGAGGTACGGCCGCCCGCGTCGGTGATGAAGCCCAGCACTTTTTTCAGGTTCAGTTGTGCGGTTTCAGACGGGGTCAGATCGGCGGCGACGAGGATGACTTCATCCTGAATCGCGCTCAGATCGATAATCGACAGACCAAGGATGTTGCGCAGCAGGCGCTTACCGATGTCACGTACGTCAGCCGCACGTTCTTTCAGGTATTCATCGTCCAGCTCTTCCAGGGCAGTGGCCTGACCTTCGATAACTTCATTGGCTGCCGCGTCGGCAGTCATGTGCTTATCTTTAATCAGGGCTATGATTTCCTGCTCAAGCTCCTCATCTTCCAGCAGCATGATATGCCCTTCGAAGATGGCTTCTTTTTCTTCACCGAAAGTTTCACCAGCTTTGGTTTTTATGACCTCCAGCTGGGCGGAGGCCTTGGCGCGGCCGCTCAGGAAACGTTCGACTTCCTGATCAACCTTATCGGCAGAAATTTTCTTCCGGTCGATGACAATTTCATCTTCCTTCAGCAGCAGTGCTTTGCCGAAGGCGATACCCGGGGATGCTAAAATGCCTGAAATCATAACCCTACCTTACTTGTGACTGATATGAAAAAGAACCCGTGAACTTACTCGAGTTCAGCCATCAGTTTAACCAGATGCTCAACAGCTTTCTGCTCATCTTCGCCTTCAGCGGAGAGGGTCACTACGGTGCCCTGGGTCAGGCCCAGAGTCTGCAGTTTGAACAGGCTTTTGGCGCTGGCGCTTTTGCCGTTGGAGGTTACAGTGATCTCAGAAGTGAAGCCTTTAGCTTCTTTAACAAACTGAGCAGCAGGGCGGGTGTGCAGACCGTTCGGAGCGGTAATGGTAACTTCTTGCTGGAACATTATATTTCCCCAACTTATAGGTTTAGTGTTGTGGACCTAAAGTCTAGTCTAACGACTCGACTTTAGCCTGTATTGTTAGCGCCGGCGTTACGTTTCCGGCCTTGGCGTCGGCAGCGCCTGGCGCTGCGAAGACCTGCGGGCCATTGACGTCTAGCACGTCATTAAACATTATGCCGCGAAAGGAAGACTTGAACCAAATCATAAAATCGATTCAGCTGGCGGAAATCCTCTTCTGAATAATTTCGCGCATCAAAATAAATGTGCTGGTTAAATACCAGACCCTACGAGGTGAATCAATGCCAGGAGGGGTAAAACTTTGACGTATGCCACAAAAAAGCACCTGAAAAGGTGCTTTTTTACACATTATTTACAAGCTGGCACTACTGTTGCAGTTCTTTCTCAGTGAAGAGATCGGCAAATAGCGCGGTGCTTAAATAACGCTCACCAGAGGAAGGCAGGATAACCACAATATTCTTATTGGTAAAGGCCTCATCTTGCTGCAGCTTCAGCGCGGCGGCAACGGCGGCCCCGGAAGAGATACCCGCCAGGATGCCTTCTTCTTCCATCAGACGGCGCGCCGTGGAGATAGCTTCCTCGTTGGTAATGCCGATCACTTTGTCCACCAGCTTCAGATCCAGGTTGCCAGGAATGAAGCCGGCGCCGATACCCTGAATTTTGTGCGGACCCGGCTTGAGCTCTTCACCCGCCAGCGCCTGGGAGATGACCGGCGAATCGGTCGGTTCGACCGCGACGGTGATCAGATCTTTTTTGCCCTTGGTGTTTTTAATGTAGCGGCTGACGCCGGTCAGCGTACCGCCGGTGCCTACGCCAGAGATAAAGACATCCACCTGACCATCGGTGTCTTCCCAGATTTCCGGGCCAGTGGTCTTTTCGTGGATTTCCGGGTTAGCCGGGTTGCTGAACTGCTGCAGCAGCAGGAATTTTTCCGGGTTGCTGGCGACGATCTCTTCCGCTTTCTGAATGGCGCCTTTCATGCCTTTTGCGCCTTCGGTCAGTACCAGGTTGGCGCCCAGCGCTTTCAGCAGCTTGCGGCGCTCGATGCTCATGGTTTCCGGCATGGTTAGCGTTAGCTTGTAACCACGGGCCGCCGCCACGTAGGCGAGGGCGATACCGGTGTTGCCGCTGGTCGGTTCGACCAGTTCCACGCCAGGTTTCAGAACGCCGCGCTTTTCAGCATCCCAGATCATATTGGCGCCGATACGGCATTTTACGCTAAAGCTCGGGTTACGAGATTCTACCTTTGCCAGGATACGGCCGTTACCAATGCGGTTCAGTCGTACCAGCGGCGTGTGACCGATAGTCAGGGAGTTGTCTTCAAAAATCTTACTCATGGCCCGTCCTTAACTGTATGAAATTTGGGGGTACGGCATCAGCATACCCGCTTAAAGAATATGCGGAAGTAAGGATTTAGCATATCTATATGCGGAAGGGAAATAATGATAAGCAAGAAGGAATAAGCGAGATATAAGGAGCGGCCTCAGCCGCTCCCGGGGGGACGCGTTGACGCTACTTCCAGACCGCGTGCTTATCGCGATAGCAATCGACCCACATCGCGGTGGCGCCGCAGATGGCTACCGGCAGGATCACCAGGTTTAACACCGGGATCATGGTAAACAGGCTGGTGAGCGCCCCAAACTGCATATTCATCACTTTGCGGCTGCGCAGCGCTTCGCGCATGGTCCTGAAGGGGACCTTATGATTATCAAAGGGATAATCGCAGTATTGAATCGCCAGCATCCATGCGCTGAACAGGAACCAGAGTACCGGCGCGACGGTCTGCCCCACGCCGGGTATAAAGTAGAGCAGCAACAGCACGATGGCGCGGGGCAGGTACCAGGCCAGCTTCTGCCACTCACGCTTCATGATGCGCGGAATATCCTTCATGATGCCAAAGACGCCGACGTCCGGCGGGGTGGCGCCAGTCAGACGCGCTTCCAGCTGTTCCGCCAGCAGGCCGCTGAACGGCGCAGCTATCCAGTTGGCGATAGTCGAAAAGAAGTAACCAAACACCAGCAGAATCGAGAGCACCACCACCGGCCACAGCAGGTAGTTAAGCCACTGCAGCCAGTCCGGCACATGGCTCATCAGCGACGGGATCCAACTGTCGAGACGGGTAAACAGCCACCAGAAGGCTCCGCCCATCAGCAGCACGTTAACCAGCAAAGGCAAAAAGACATAACGCCGTATGCCCGGCAGCCCGATGAGTTTCCAGCCCTGCGAAAAATAATAAACGCCGCTACGCGGGGTCGGTGCGGATGATGAAACCATAGCCAGGCAATGCTCCTTTTTTAACATCCAGTGTGAATGCTCGCTTATTTTATCGGGTCGCCAGACAATAACCAGTTAGGAAATGTTCGAAAAAACAGCAAAAAGCACGATTTAGTTCATCTTTATGTGGTGAAAGCCACCGACGCACTTGCACTTGAGGTAATCGGCAAATACTCTTAGTGAGTAAATGTTTGCCGTGGTGGCAAGGTGTTAGAACAACAGAGAATATAATGATGCAGGATTTGCGTCTGATATTAATCATTGTTGGCGCGATCGCCATAATCGCTTTACTGGTACATGGTTTCTGGACCAGCCGTAAAGAACGTTCTTCGATGTTTCGCGATCGCCCACTGAAACGTATGAAGTCGCGCGACGATGAGTCGGAAAACGAAGACTTTGATGATAATGTTGAAGGCGTAGGTGAAGTCCGCGTTCATCCGGTCACTCACGCCCCGCACGGCGCGCATGGGGAGCATGAAGCCCCTCGTCAGGCGCCGCAGCACCAGTACCAGCCGCCTTACGAGCGCCAGATGCAGCAGCCTGTGCGTCCTGAAGAACCGGTTCGCCAGCCGCAGCAATCGCCGCGTCAGGCCCCGGTTCAACCGCAGGGACAGCAGCCTGCGCCGCATGTGGCTGCGCAGCCTGGCTGGCAACAGCCGCAGCCCGCGCAGCCGCCCGTGCAACCCCAACATCAGCCGCAGCCTGTTGTGCAGCAGCCTGTCGCACCGCAGCCGGTGACGCCGACCGTCGCTCAGCCGCAGCCCGCTGCCCCGCAGCAGCCTGCGCCACAGCCTGTTGCCACGCCGCAGCCCGCCGTCGCCGAACCGCAGCCGGTAGAGCCGCCGCAGCCGAAAGAGCGTAAAGAGACGGTCATTGTGATGAACGTCGCCGCCCATCATGGCGCACAGCTTAACGGCGAGGTGCTGATCAACAGCATCCAGCAGGCCGGCTTCAAGTTTGGTGAAATGAATATTTTCCACCGCCATCTGAGCCCGGATGGCAGCGGTCCGGTGCTGTTCAGCCTGGCCAACATGGTGAAACCGGGGACGTTCAATCCGGACAGCATGGCGGACATGATGACCCCTGGGGTGACTATCTTTATGCAGGTCCCTTCCTACGGTGATGAACTGCAGAACTTCAAGCTGATGCTGCAGTCTGCGCAGTATATCGCCGATGAAGTGGGCGGCGTGGTGCTTGACGATCAGCGTCGCATGATGACGCCGCAAAAACTGCGTGAATACCAGGATCGTATTCGCGAAGTGAAAGACGCGAACGCCTGACGTCCCGCGTTATCTCAACTCCTTCTCAACCCCCGCCTGTCGGGGGTTTTTTATCATTGATGGTGTGATATGGAACCGATCGAACAACAACTGACTGAACTGCGAACCACGCTTCGCCATCATGAATATCTGTACCACGTTATGGACGCGCCCGAAGTGCCCGATGCGGAATATGACCGCCTGATGCGCGAGCTGCGTGAGCTTGAGAGTCAACATCCGGAGCTGATTACCCCGGACTCGCCGACTCAGCGGGTGGGGGCGGCGCCACTGACTGCCTTCAGCCAGATCCGCCATGAAGTGCCGATGCTGTCGCTGGACAACGTGTTTGATGAAGAGAGCTTTCTCGCCTTCAACAAGCGGGTACAGGATCGCCTGAAAAGCACTGACGATCTCACCTACTGCTGCGAGCTTAAGCTCGACGGCCTCGCGGTGAGTATTCTCTACGAAAACGGCGTACTGATGCAGGCCGCGACCCGCGGCGACGGTACCACCGGCGAGGATATTACCTCCAATGTGCGAACCATTCGCACTATCCCCCTCAAGCTGCATGGCGAGAATATCCCGGCACGTCTTGAGGTGCGTGGTGAGGTTTTCCTTCCGCAGGCCGGGTTTGAAAAAATCAATGAAGAAGCGCGCCGCACCGGCGGAAAAGTGTTTGCTAACCCGCGTAATGCGGCGGCGGGTTCGTTGCGCCAGCTCGATCCGCGCATCACGGCGAAGCGACCGCTTACTTTCTTCTGCTACGGCGTTGGCGTGCTGGAGGGCGGTGAGCTGCCGGCCAGCCACTCGGCCCGTTTGCAGCAGTTCAAAGCCTGGGGACTGCCGGTGAGCGATCGCGTCACCCTGTGCCATACTCCCGAGGAAGTGCTCACTTACTATCGTAAAGTCGAGGAAGATCGTCCTCATCTGGGCTTTGACATTGATGGCGTGGTGATCAAAGTCGATTCGCTGGCGCTCCAGGAGCAGTTGGGTTTCGTGGCCCGCGCGCCGCGCTGGGCCGTGGCCTTTAAGTTCCCGGCACAGGAGCAGATGACTTTCGTCCGGGATGTGGAGTTCCAGGTTGGGCGCACCGGGGCGATCACGCCAGTGGCGCGCCTGGAGCCGGTCCATGTCGCCGGCGTGCTGGTGAGCAATGCCACCCTGCATAACGCCGATGAAATCGAACGCTTAGGTCTGAAAATCGGCGACAAGGTAGTGATTCGCCGGGCAGGCGACGTGATCCCGCAGGTGGTCAATGTGGTGCTTTCCGAGCGTCCGGCGGATGCCCGGGATGTTGTCTTCCCGACCCACTGCCCGGTATGTCAGTCCGACGTTGAGCGAGTGGAAGGCGAGGCGGTAGCCCGCTGTACGGGCGGCCTTATCTGCGGAGCGCAGCGTAAAGAGTCGCTTAAGCACTTCGTCTCCCGTCGCGCGCTGGACGTTGACGGCATGGGCGACAAGATCATCGACCAGTTGGTGGAGAAAGAGTACGTCCATACTCCGGCGGATCTGTTTCGCCTGAGCGCCGGGAAACTCACCGGGCTGGATCGGATGGGGCCGAAGTCCGCGCAAAATGTGGTCAATGCTCTGGAAAAAGCCAAAGAGACGACCTTCGCACGCTTTCTCTACGCGCTGGGTATTCGCGAGGTAGGCGAAGCGACGGCGGCGGCCCTGGCGGCGCATTTCGGCACTCTTGAAGCCCTGGAGCAGGCTTCCATTGAGGAGCTGCAAAAGGTCCCTGATGTTGGCATCGTGGTTGCCACCCATACCTTCAACTTCTTTGCCGAAGAGAGCAACCGCGATGTCATCGCACAGCTGCTGGCCGAAGGCGTTCACTGGCCAGCGCCAGTCGTGGTGAAAGCGGAAGAGATTGATAGCCCGTTTGCGGGTAAAACCGTGGTCCTGACCGGCAGCCTGAGCCAGCTGTCGCGGGATGACGCCAAAGCGCGTCTCGTCGCGCTGGGGGCGAAGGTGGCAGGTAGCGTGTCGAAGAAAACTGACCTGGTAATAGCCGGCGAAGCGGCGGGTTCTAAGCTGGCGAAAGCGCAGGAGCTGGGCATTGAGGTGATTGATGAAGCCGAAATGATGCGCCTGCTGGGAGAATAACGTGGATAAAGCGCAGTTGGTTGAAATAGCCAATACCGAGATGCCGTTCGGTAAATACAAGGGACGTCGTTTAATCGATGTCCCGGAAGAGTATTTACTGTGGTTTGCGCGTAAGGATCAGTTTCCTGCCGGTCATCTCGGCGAGCTGATGGCGTTGACCCTGCTGATTAAAACCGAGGGGCTGAGCGATCTGGTTCAGCCCCTGAAGAAAGCGCGTTAAGCTTTGGCGGCGTTGGCCTTTTCCTCAGCGAGACGCGCATCGGTTTGCTGCTTGTAGCGCCGCGCCAGCACCGCGCAGACCATCAGCTGGATTTGGTGGAAGATCATCAGCGGCAGCACCATGATGCCGAGGATGGAGGTCGGGAAGAGAATATTGGCCATCGGGATGCCGTTGGCCAGACTCTTTTTCGAACCGCAAAAGACGATAGTAATCTCATCGGCTTTGTTAAAGCCGCAGCGGCGGGCGACGAACACGTTAACGGCGATGACAATGGCCAGCAGCACCAGGCTGACCACCACGATAAACAGCAGTGATCCCAGACCGACTTTATGCCAGATGCCATTCACCACCGCCTCGCTAAAGGCGGAGTAAACCACCAGCAGAATCGAGGTCTGGTCGGTCTTACCAATCCACTTCTTATGCTTCGCCACCCAGTTGCCAATCCACGGCCGCGATAAGTGACCGAGTACGAAAGGCAGCAGCAGCTGCAGCATGATTTTACCGACCTGCTCCAGGCTGCCGCCTGCGCCATGAAGGTTCATCAGGACGCCCACCAGCAGCGGTGAAACAAAGATCCCCAGCAGGCTGGAGGCCGAGGCTGAGCACACCGCCGCCGCGACGTTGCCTCCGGCCAGCGAAGTAAAGGCGATAGCGGATTGCACGGTGGCCGGCAGAATGCACAGATAGATAAAGCCGCTGTAGAGCATCGGATCGACATTCACCGGCGCCCACCAGGCAAACAGAACCCCGAGTACCGGGAAGAGTATAAAGGTGCTGCACATCACCCACAGATGCAAACGCCAGTGGCCTCCGCCGGCGATAATCGCTTCCCGGGAGAGTTTAGCGCCGTGCATAAAGAACAGCAGGGCAATGGCGGCGGTGGTCAGATGTTCAAAGAAGGGAACGAAAGCGCCACGGGCGGGGAAGAATGAGGCCAGCAGGACAACGGTGACCAGGGTTGCCGTAAACGGATCGAGAATGCGGAAAAGTTTCATAAACGCTCCTGAAAAGAGATGCGCTATTGTGCTTTTTTTCATTTGAGAAATAAAATTGATTTATTGCATCTATTCATGAATAAAAAAGATGAATTACTCTCTGCGTCAGTTAAAAGTATTCGTCACCGTCGCCCGGGCCAGAAGCTTCAGCCGGGCAGGGGAGATGATTGGCTTAAGTCAGTCGGCCGTCAGCCATAGCGTCAAGGAGCTGGAGCACCAGACCGGCGTCCGGCTACTCGACCGTACCACTCGCGAAGTCGTGCTTACCGAAGCGGGTCAGCAGCTGGCGGGGCGACTGGAGCGTTTGCTCGATGAGTTGACGATTACCCTGCGTGACGCCGGGCGCGTCGGCCAGCAGATGAGCGGTACCGTCAAGGTCGCCGCCAGTCAGACGATTTCCGCCCACCTGATTCCGCAGTGTATTGCTCACAGCAACCGTCGTTATCCTGATATCGATTTTGTGTTGCACGACCGGCCACAGCAGTGGGTGCTGGAGAGTATTCGCCATGGGGAAGTGGATTTCGGCATTGTGATTGACCCTGGCCCGGCGGCAGATCTGCAATGTGAAGTGGTCCTCGCGGAACCCTTTTTGCTGCTCTGCCGGGAGGATCATCCTTTTGCCAGCCTGACGGAGGTGCCGTGGCAAGCCCTGCAGGATGAGAGACTGATCCTGCAGGACTATGCCTCCGGCAGCCGTCCGCTGATTGATGCGGCCCTTAGCAGGCTGGCTATCCGGGCGAACATTGTGCAGGAGATTGGTCACCCGGCAACGCTGTTTCCGATGGTAGAATCGGGAATTGGCATCAGCGTTCTGCCGGCGCTGGCGCTGCCGTTACCGCAGGGGAGCCATCTGACGGTGAAGCGGCTGACCCCGGTGATGGAGCGGCAGCTGATGCTGGCATGCCGGAAAAATCGCTCGCTGTCGACCGCCGCTCAGGCGTTATGGGAAATTGTGCGTGAAGAAGGGGCAAACTTAACCGCTGCGAGGGTGGAAGATCCGCTGTATCAGCGCTGACAGGGGGAGTGCTGCGGGGGGAACTCGCGGCAGGGCCGCAAACTGCGCATAGCAAAAAGGCGCCTTTAGGGCGCCTTTTTACATTGGTGGGTCGTGCAGGATGACTCGGCTTCGCCTCGCCCTTCGGGCCGTCGCCGCAAGCGGCTCCGTTGTCTCACTGCGTTCGACCCGAACCTGCGGCAGAGAAACTCGTCTCATCCTGAGACTCGCCCTGCGGGCCAACGCTGCCGCGTTGTTCAAAATTGTTCCCGACAATTTTGTCGAATCGTTGAGTTCGGCGCATAGCAAAAAGGCGCCTTTAGGGCGCCTTTTTACATTGGTGGGTCGTGCAGGATTCGAACCTGCGACCAATTGATTAAAAGTCAACTGCTCTACCAACTGAGCTAACGACCCGAAGTGGTGGGTGATGACGGGATCGAACCGCCGACCCCCTCCTTGTAAGGGAGGTGCTCTCCCAGCTGAGCTAATCACCCACTTCGGTACTTCACATTTTGACAGAAAATCCAGCTGGCGAGAAAGTGGTGGGTGATGACGGGATCGAACCGCCGACCCCCTCCTTGTAAGGGAGGTGCTCTCCCAGCTGAGCTAATCACCCACTTCTCAATTTTCTGTTCTACACGGCGGAGACTACGTTAAGTAGTGGTGGGTGATGACGGGATCGAACCGCCGACCCCCTCCTTGTAAGGGAGGTGCTCTCCCAGCTGAGCTAATCACCCCCGCTGTGTGGAGTCGCATTATAGGGAGAGTTGAAAATGAGTCAACGCCTTTTCTAAAGAATTCGTTCGTTCGTCGTAAAATTAAACAAAGCGATCGCAAAACCGGCGGCATAGCATGATTTATAAACAAAAATGGCAAACCGTGACGTTCCGACGGGAACAACATTGAGGAATCAGCCCACGGTGTTAGAATATTGACCCATAATTTCCACCGGACATTGCCGGCTATCGGCATCTTTATTAAACGTAAGGCCAATTCATGAAAATCAAAACTCGCTTCGCGCCAAGCCCAACAGGCTATCTGCACGTTGGCGGTGCGCGTACTGCTCTCTATTCCTGGCTTTTTGCTCGTAACCACGGCGGTGAGTTTGTGCTGCGTATTGAAGACACCGATCTTGAACGCTCCACCCCGGAAGCAATTGAAGCCATCATGGATGGCATGAACTGGCTGAATCTGCAATGGGATGAGGGCCCTTATTACCAGACCAAACGTTTCGACCGTTATAACAACGTGATCGATGAGATGCTGGAAGCTGGCACCGCTTATAAATGTTATTGCTCGAAAGAGCGTCTGGAAGCGCTGCGCGAAGAGCAAATGGCGAACGGTGAGAAGCCGCGTTACGATGGCCGCTGCCGCCATAGCCACGAGCATCATGCCGACGATGAGCCGTGCGTGGTGCGTTTTGCCAACCCGCAGGAAGGATCGGTTATTTTTGACGACCAGATCCGCGGACCGATTGAGTTCAGCAACCAGGAGCTGGACGATCTGATCATTCGCCGTACCGATGGCTCCCCGACCTACAACTTCTGCGTCGTAGTGGATGACTGGGATATGGCGATCACCCACGTGATCCGTGGTGAAGATCATATCAACAACACGCCGCGCCAGATCAACATCCTCAAAGCGCTGAATGCGCCGGTGCCGGTTTACGCGCACGTGTCGATGATCAACGGTGATGACGGTAAAAAACTGTCCAAACGCCACGGCGCAGTGAGCGTGATGCAGTATCGTGACGACGGTTATCTGCCGGAAGCGCTGCTTAACTATCTGGTACGTCTGGGCTGGTCCCATGGCGATCAGGAGATCTTCACCCGTGAAGAGATGATCGAGTTCTTCTCGCTGGGCGCAGTCAGCAAATCTGCGAGTGCGTTCAATACCGACAAACTGCTGTGGCTGAACCATCACTACATCAATACGCTGCCGGCGGAATACGTGGCGACGCATCTGCAGTGGCACATCGAGCAGGAAAATATCGATACCCGTAATGGCCCACAACTGGCCGAGCTGGTGAAACTGCTGGGCGAGCGTTGCAAAACGCTGAAAGAGATTGCTCAGAGCTGCCGCTACTTCTATGAAGAGTTCGCTGAGTTCGACGCCGATGCGGCGAAGAAACATCTGCGTCCGGTGGCGCGTCAGCCGCTGGAAGTGGTTCGCGACAAGCTGGCGGCGATCGGCGACTGGACAGCGGAGAACGTTCATCATGCGATTCAGGCAACCGCTGATGAGCTGGAAGTCGGCATGGGTAAAGTCGGCATGCCGCTGCGCGTGGCGGTTACCGGGGCAGGGCAGTCTCCTGCGCTTGATGTCACCGTCCACGCTATCGGTAAATCCCGTAGCGTTGAGCGTATCAACAAAGCGCTGGCTTTTATCGCTGAACGTGAAGGTCAGGCGTCCTGATTGGGACGTGGATGAAACAACGGCAGGTTACTCCTGCCGTTTTTTTTGTCTGTTACGCCGGGCTGGCGATGCCGAGGCGGGCAAGAAAGCCGCTAATCCCTTCCCGGGCCAGCAGATCGCGAAGCTGCAGCTGTTCGGCCGGGGTCATCAGTTGCAGGGTTTCCGTGATTTGCCGCCAGATCACGTCAGCCTCATTGACCAGATACGCGCCGGGCGATTCCGCCAAATGATTGTCGGTAAACAGATGGCGCCTGGCAGGCGCATTGGTCAGAAATTCGAGCACTGGTTTGTCGATGACCACCAGTCGCGCGCGTCCTCCTTTGACGCCGGGTATCGCTTCCGTACGCCATTTTTGCTGGCGAACCCAGCGATTGATCGTTTGTCTGGCGAGTCCCAGGCAGTCGGCGAGCTCTGCGGGTGTCATTTTATCTTTCAGTTTCATCATGATTTACCGATCGCGGAGCCCTAACCGAAGCAGTAACCCGGTGATCCCTTCGCGTAGCAACAGCGACATAAGCTGCTTCTGCTCGCTGGGAGTGAGCTCTTTGCTAAGGGTCAGCAGCAGCGATTCCAGATCGCTGTCGTGGGTAGAATAGGCGCCCGGTGTCTCTGCCACGCGCTGAGCGCTGCGGATAAACTCCCTGACTTGCTCATTGACATGGACCAGCCGCGCTTTGCCACCCTGGACGCCAGGCCGCGGAGAGGTTTGCCATCCTTCTTTCCGCACCCACTTATTGATGGTTTGCCGGCTGTAGCCGGTCAGATGGGCGATTTCTTCAGGTGTCATTCGTTCCTTGAGCATACTATTTCCTGAGTAAATGTATGGGAATTAGCTGCCCATGTTATAGCATCCTTTTACGTGAAAAAGTGACCTGTTTAACTTCTGGCTGCGATAAGGCTCGCAATGTCAGCGAGTTGCCTGCTTTTTCAGCGATTGAATAGCGAAGGATAATTTTGCCGTTGACACCTGAGCGAGGAATTCATATTATGCCGCCCGTCAACACGACACGCTTTACGTTACGGGGCTATAGCTCAGCTGGGAGAGCGCTTGCATGGCATGCAAGAGGTCAGCGGTTCGATCCCGCTTAGCTCCACCAAATTCTGCACCCAGCAGATTTGGTTCGTAAAGAGGTCCTGTGGGGCTATAGCTCAGCTGGGAGAGCGCTTGCATGGCATGCAAGAGGTCAGCGGTTCGATCCCGCTTAGCTCCACCAAAATTCAGAACCCTCGCCTCGGCGGGGGTTTTTGTTTTAGCTGTTTTCTTGTAAAGCACTTTCTGGTTAAGTCAGTTAATCTCCAGCTATTAAAATCGAAAGTAATTTCAGACTTTTTCCTGATAATTCACCTTGCCTGCCCTAAATAAGCAACATAACATTTCTCCATTAAACGTAATGCGGTTGCCGGAGTTTTAATTAACAAGAATGCTTGATAAAATTAACATTAATATCAAAAAAACTCTGCTGGCCTTTATCATCTGTTTAGCTGCCATTCCACTGGCCCGTTTTATTTCACCGCAAACGGTTATTGATGGCAATTCTATTTATATTGCCTGGCTACCAATCAGTGTGATGTTTTCGGTTATTTTTATTTTTGGCCGCTACGCGATTGCACCATTAATTCTCGCATTTGCTATCACCAATAGCTTTCTCATTGAATTAACGTTACCGCAGGCGCTTATTCTGCTCTTTTGTCAGCTGTTTGCTGTGTTTGTCTCCTGCGCTGTTTTACGCCTGATGGTGGGCAAGCGCTGGCGCTGTGGTCCCACGGCGAAACATATGGGGGCACGGATCTTCTGGGGCGGCTTCTTCGCGCCGGTGCTGCTGAAAATCACCATGTACCTCGCCGGGCAATATTTTGCGTTTCCATTATCTATTACCAGTTACTTTGGTAGTATGCCGTTGATTTATACCGTAATAGATATCCAAAGTTTAATCAGCGCGGCATTAATTTTTACGACGTTTCTTTATTATCCAATGCGGATGATTATCAATCCGCGCTATGCTCGCCGCTTCTGGCGGCAGGAATGCTTACCGTGGCTGGCACCCAAACATCGTTCCTTTACCCTATATTGGTTTATCTCGCTGGCAGTGTTATTAACGTTACTGTGCGCGCCGTATCAGTCTGAATTTATTGCCGGTTATTTAGTTCCGGTCATTTTTATTGTCTATTTCATCGGGATTAGCCGGATTGGTCATGCATTGCTGCGTATTTCATGGTCTGTCTCGGCCTTTTTGCTGGTGGTGTATAATAAAAACTTTCTCCAGGGTGTCCAGAGCGAGTATTCATTATCCTTTGTGCTGTCGGTCCTGATCTCCTTCACTATCTGTTTGTTTTATATGGCCGACATCTATGCGCGCAGCGACCGCAATAAACGCCGCTGGCGTAGCCAGGCGGAGGAGGATCCGCTGACGGGTTTACCTAACCTTCGTGCACTGGTGAGTCATTTGCAGAGCGGTCCTCTGCAGGCTATCTGCAGCTTGCGTATCGATAATCTCGATTTTCTTAGCCGGCATTATGGTCTGATGATGGGCGTGGACTGTAAACGGCAAATCATCCGGGCGCTGCAGCCGCTGTTGGGGGCAACGGATAAAGTCTTCCAGGTGCCCGGCAGCGAATTGATCCTCGTACTCGACGGACCGGACCCTGCTGCGCGGCTGAACCATATGGTCGCGATCCTCAACCATAAAAAGTTCAGCTGGCATAATCAGCCGCTGGATCTGGAGTTTGGCGCGGCATGGAGCCGTGACGACGGCCAGGGTGAGACGTTGCACCAGATGCTGGGTCAGCTCAGCTGGCTTTCCGAACAGGCGGGCAGTGAACGTCGGGTGCTGGCGCTGGATGAGGAGCAGGAACTGGTGGTGGATCAAACCACCGAGCAGGTACGCCTCCTGATGCGCGTCAAGCAGGTTCTCAAAGAGCGGGCGCTGGTGCTCTATGCGCAACCGATTCAAAATGCGGAGGGGGAGGGCTATCATGAAATCCTCACGCGCATGCGCTGTGGCGATAGCGTCATTATGCCGGATCAGTTTATCCCGCTGATTGTGCAGTTTAACCTCAGCCAGCGTTTTGACATGCTGGTGCTGGAGACCCTGTTCAGTGCGCTCCATCTGCATCCTGGCCAGCGATTCTCGGTTAACCTGCTGCCTTCAACCCTGATGCAAAAGGACAGCGCAGCGCAGATTATCGCGCTGTTTCAACGCTATCGCATTTCGCCAGATCTTATCACCATTGAGGTGACCGAAGAGCAGGCCTTCTCCAATGCCGACACCAGCCAGCAAAATCTTGAAGCGCTGCGCGCGTTTGGCTGCGCTATCGCCATTGATGACTTTGGCACCGGTTATGCGAACTATGAACGACTGAAGCATCTGCAGGCCGATATCATTAAGATTGACGGCTGCTTCGTCCGCGACATTCTGACGGACCCGCTGGATGCCATCATGGTGAAATCAATTGTCGAGATGGCGCGGGCGAAACAGATGAGCGTGGTGGCGGAATACGTCGAAAGCGAACCGCAAAAAGCGCGCTTGCTGGAACTGGGCGTGAATTATCTGCAGGGTTACCTGGTCGGTAAGCCTCAGCCGTTGGGCGAATGACGGGTAAAAAAAAGCCGGGCATTGCCCGGCTCAGATGACTGGCGCCTGTTACAGAACCAGTGCCGCAATCGAAGCGGACAGCACGCTAACCAGCGTGGAGCCGTAGACCAGCTTCAGACCGAAGCGAGAAACCACGTTGCCCTGTTCTTCGTTCAAACCTTTGATCGCCCCGGCGATGATGCCGATAGACGAGAAGTTGGCGAAGGAGACCAGGAAGATAGAGATAATGCCTTCCGCGCGCGGAGAGAGCGTCGAGGCGATTTTCTGCAGATCCATCATGGCGACGAATTCGTTGGAGACCAGCTTGGTGGCCATAATACTGCCCACTTGCAGCGCTTCGCTTGCCGGCACACCCATCACCCAGGCAACCGGGTAGAAGATATAGCCGAGGATCCCCTGGAAGGAGATGCTGTAGCCGAACCAGCCGGTCACGGTGGCGAACAGGGCGTTCAGCGCCGAGATCAGCGCGATGAAGCCGATCAGCATCGCCGCCACAATAATCGCGACTTTAAAGCCCGCCAGAATGTACTCGCCCAGCATTTCGAAGAAGCTCTGACCTTCGTGCAGATTCGACATCTGCAGATTTTCTTCGCTCTCTTCCACGCGGTAAGGGTTAATCAATGACAGAACGATAAAGGTGCTGAACATGTTGAGCACCAGCGCCGCGACGACATACTTCGGCTGCAGCATGGTCATGTACGCGCCTACGATGGACATCGACACGGTGGACATCGCCGTCGCCGCCATGGTGTACATGCGGTTGCGCGACATTTTGCCGAGAATATCTTTATAGGCGATGAAGTTTTCCGACTGACCGAGGATCAGCGAGCTCACGGCGTTGAAGGACTCCAGCTTGCCCATACCGTTGATTTTCGACAGGACGGTACCGATGGCGCGGATGACAATCGGCAGGATACGAATATGCTGCAAAATACCGATCAACGCGGAAATGAAGACGATAGGGCACAGAACCTTAAGGAAGAAGAAGGCCAGACCTTTATCGTTCATGCTGCCGAACACGAAGTTTGTCCCTTCGTTGGCAAATCCGAGAAGTTTTTCAAACATCTCAGAGAAGCCTTTCACAAAACCCAGACCAATATCGGAGTTCAGGAAGAACCAGG
Organism: Klebsiella sp. A-Nf5; assembly: GCF_002810545.1. NCBI lineage: Bacteria > Pseudomonadati > Pseudomonadota > Gammaproteobacteria > Enterobacterales > Enterobacteriaceae > Klebsiella > Klebsiella sp. A-Nf5. The sequence goes on from NZ_PIOG01000117.1 coordinate 149,964, forward strand.
CCAGCAGGACTTCGATGACAAGCAGTTGAACAACATAACGAATACGGATCTTTTTACGGTCGTGACTGACCAACAGGGCCAGTATAGCCACCACAACGATCGCGAGGACAAAATGCAAGACGCGGTCCATAGTTGCTCCAAATATGAGGCAGGTTAAATTTCCGTGCACATTCTATGCAACGGCTTTAAAGAAAACGAGATCAATTGCACACTATTGCAAGGAACTGTGACCAATGGCAAAAATAGTGATCAAACATCCACTTTTGTTATGTTACGTAAAGGTTTTAAAAGTTGCATTCTTGTACTACTCTTAGTACTGGGCACGCTCGCGTGTTCTAACGCCCGTTTTTCATTTCCGGCCAGCTATTGTTCCCGCCTATCACAGCAATCATTATCTCCATTTTAAATGAACTTGATAATCATTCGCATTTTGATAGCATGAAACATAGCAAAGGCTATATTTCCAGAGGCAGAAGATGACTAGCAGTCGCGTTGAGAATAGCAGTAGTCGCGCCGCGCGCAAGGTGAAGCTCGCCCTCATGGGGCCCGCTTTCGTCGCTGCCATTGGCTATATCGATCCCGGTAATTTCGCCACTAACATTCAGGCTGGCGCCAGCTTTGGCTATCAGCTGCTGTGGGTCGTGGTATGGGCCAACCTGATGGCGATGCTGATCCAGGTGCTCTCTGCCAAACTGGGCATTGCCACCGGCAAAAATCTGGCCGAGCAGATCCGTGACCATTACCCGCGACCGGTGGTGTGGTTCTATTGGGTGCAGGCGGAAATCATTGCGATGGCCACCGACCTGGCTGAATTTATCGGCGCCGCGATTGGCTTTAAGCTGGTACTGGGCGTGTCGCTTCTGCAGGGGGCGGTGCTGACCGGGGTGGCGACCTTCCTGATCCTGATGCTGCAGCGGCGCGGGCAAAAACCGCTGGAGAAGGTGATTGGCGGGCTGCTGCTGTTTGTCGCCGTGGCCTATGTCGTGGAGTTGATCTTTTCTCAGCCCGCGCTGGCCCCCCTGACAAAAGGGCTGGTGATCCCTACGCTGCCCAACGGCGAGGCGGTATTCTTAGCCGCCGGGGTACTGGGGGCGACCATTATGCCGCACGTTATCTACTTACATTCCTCGCTTACCCAGCATCTGCACGGCGGTACGCGGAAAGAACGCTATAACGCGACCCGCTGGGATGTGGCGATCGCCATGACCATTGCCGGGTTCGTCAACCTGGCGATGATGGCGACCGCCGCGGCGGCATTCCATTTCAACGGCCATACCGGCGTCGCCGATCTCGATCAGGCTTACAGAACGCTGGAGCCACTGCTGAGCCACGCGGCGGCGACCATCTTTGGTCTGAGCCTGGTCGCTGCAGGTTTATCATCGACGGTAGTGGGTACCCTGGCAGGGCAGGTTGTGATGCAGGGGTTTATCCGTTTTCATATCCCGCTGTGGTTTCGTCGGGCGGTCACCATGCTGCCGTCGTTTGTGGTGATCCTGCTGGGGCTGGATCCTACGCGTATCCTGGTGATGAGTCAGGTGCTGCTGAGTTTTGGTATTGCGCTTGCCCTGGTGCCGCTGCTGATATTCACCAACGATGCGAAACTCATGGGGGATTTGGTGAACACTCGCTGGGTGAGAGGCACTGGCTGGGCAATTGTCGCTATTGTCGTGAGCCTGAACGGCTGGTTAATCGTGGGATCGCTGCTCGGCGTGGCGTAGTTCATTACCCATGCTGGATAACGTTAAGGGGAGCCAATGGGCTCCCCTTTAAGTCTGCTAGTGATGGCCATGTCCATGCCCACGTCCGCCCGGGCCTC
>NZ_PIOG01000066.1:0-4414 GCF_002810545.1 Klebsiella sp. A-Nf5
TTCATTTTTTATTCGCCTGGTATAATTCCCACTGATGGATATACGCATAATACCGCTCACCTGGCACATTAATGATGATGCCATCACAGTCCAGTTTATTAACAGGGCTGGTAAAAGCGCCTGTCGGTATGTTTACTTCAAGTGTATTGCAGTCGTTTTTCCAGTGTCTACCTGCTTCAAGTTCATCCATCGAAAATGAGTGAATGGAGATAACGAACATCCCGCAAAACCCAACCACCGCTATAAGCGCACAGTATATGAATGTATCGCCTCTGTTAACTCGAAGATTGAATTTTTCAGGGATGGCAACCATTGCCAGCGCACCGACCACACCAATAACAAAAAGAATCAGGCATATACCGTTAAGCCATGCAACGTTATGTCCAAGTATATAGTACGCTTTCACTTTCTTATTCCTTATGCTGCATACTTTCAAATAACGTGAGATTGTTAATACTGACCATCGGTCTTACTATTCACCTGCCCCCATCCGATCAAAGGAATAAATCAAGACATAAAACATATAAAAGATCACTGTGGCTGTAAAAAATCCCGTTATTACTGACAGCGTCAAATCAGGAGAACCGGCCCACATGTTTTTATCCATGAATACCATGAAAGAAAATAAAGCACTGAGACCTGTAAGCCCAAACAACATTAAAATATAGGCAAGCGCATCTCTTATAAAAACACCCATAATTACATAGCCGTAACCACAGATAATGATTGCCATTGCAAAAAACAGTCGTACATAACCATCACTATCAAAACTTAACAGAGATTCAGCCATTTACCCACCCTCACTCAATGTTTCCATCACGCTGTTCAAAGGCTCGCGTGTTTTAATTTCAATGCACTCTCCTGTATTACTTCCGTAACCTCTGCCTCCACGTGCTTCGAGTACCCGTAGCATTTTTATGCAGACATCTGTATTAGGCATGGGAGTAATATCCCAAATTCCACCACCATTACTCGGCGTCATCAGCACCAGAAAAATAAAGGCATGCATACTTTATTGCCTCTGCTTATATATTAACGAGTGAATATTTCTTTCATTGCCTCTGCGAGAGTTGTTTGCTTATCGCCACTTATCGCTCTGTCATAATCAGCCTTACTGACATTTTCAATAACATCACCACACTGAAGTCGATTTTGCGCAGGAGAGAAAAACCCTTTATCAATATTAGTCTCAAGCAACCGGCAGTCATGAGTCCAGTGGTGCGCGAGCGCCTCTGGTACAGGGTCATTACTGGAAGAAAAGAGAAAGAGATATACTAAAAATAAAGAAGCCAGAGCAAGCAGCCATTTGAATAATTCATCCATAACGTTACTTACCCTCCGTACTGAGTTTATTAATCTCTGCCTTATCTCTGTATCTCACATCCATATACCGTGTTACGCCATCCGGGCAAGACCAGGCATCTTTTGCTTTAGCCAGAAACCCTGCCTGCTGCGCTTCAAATGCGTGGATTCTGCAGTTTTTCAGCGTATAGATGACATCCTGTTTTCTGGTTTGAATCTGTTTGTATGTTGACTCAGGCTCAAGAAAGCCAAAAACTTCTGTAATCGCGACGACAATACACATTATCAGAATGATTGTCTTACCCCACCATGACACAAACAACCTCTGTAAAAAGAAAGACATAACTACGGCAGTGCCAACAATCAACATCAACATAAAAATATATGACGAATCATCGCGCAAAAGCAGCCATAGATATTTCATTGAGTCAGTCATTTTTCAAATCCTTTCATTTTTCGTTATCGACGTTCATTTCACACGCTACCGCCCATCCCTTTCAACGCAGAGGGCACTCGTTTTAATTCAGAAATGAAAACTTACTGCAGCGCCAGTAATGGCGCTGTAAATCAATTAAGGCGAGGTTGTCCCCACGCCGATGGTTTTACGACAAAAAGAACCGTTGCCGGCTGGTGATATACATCATCTGCATCCACATACGGCGCTATCCACAATGACGTTGTCTCCTCCCCGTTTCTTAATGGTCGGGGATAGTTACCAGGAGCCGTCACCGGAGATGTAAAAGTTGATACACTCACCGGCCTAACAGCTGGCGCTACAGCCACAGGCCGATATACCGGCGTACTGACTATTCTGTTATTCGTCAGCAATCCTGACGTTACTGTATTAGTCGGCGCAGTTGTCGTTGCTCCGGGATGCATTAAATTTGGCTGTGGCGGCAACGGGTACGAATTAACTGACGTTGTTCTGAAATTACCCTCAGCCAGTTGTGGCAACCCGGCCGCAACCGGCTTTGCGTCACTGCGTTCCTCTTTCAGCTTCGCTTTTTCATTTGCCTGTTCCATCGTCATACAGGTATCCGACGTCGTGGCATTACATTGAAATTCGGTCTCTGTGCCCGCACACCCGGTTAAGAGCAAAGCGCTGCCCAGAGGAATTAACAGCATTAATTCCTTCATATATTCACCCGTAATCTGTTTATTTTTTAAAAATCGATTTCCAGTCAGTCTTCCTGAATACTGCTTCTGCAAGATTATTAGCAGCCCTTACAAGCTCCTCATAAAGTTTGGGGTCTAAATAATTTGCAGAGTGAGGTACAGGCTTAGGCTCTTTTATCTCCTGCTTCCTGTTCATTCCGCAGATCCCCCCTGCTGCGCTGCACCCGGAGAGAACTCACGGGGATCGAGTTTCCCAAGTTTCTTCAGCATCTCGTCAGTATTGAATCCGTTCATACCGCCACCTGACTGATGATGTGCATCAGCCTGCGGTGCCGGCTCCGCCTCCTGATTCTGAGCCTGCTGTTGCCCGTTCTTTTCCGCTTCCAGCTCTTCAATCGTTTTCAGCTGGAATCCATCCTGGAACACGACGGTCACTTCGTTGCCCGCACCGATCGGGATAACTGGGTGATACTGCTCAGAACGTTTAATGTAGTATTCACTCAGCGATGAACCACCTTTGGACGCTCCGCCGCCAATCCCCATTTTGAGTACATCAGCAGCGCCGACAGTTGCCGTGGCGCCCAGCCCCACAGCCGGCTGAGAAGCACGTTCTATTCCCTGGCCAATCCCATCAACAAAACCGGCCCCCCATGCCCAGCCGAGGATTTTTCCGTTACGCATCACCACCTCTCCCTTAACCCCGTTTTTCCCCATAAAGGAAACGTGGCCGTTAATTGGCTGATCGATGGTTTTATCACCTTTGATACAGCTGATATTGCGGGTCCGGACAATGGCGCGCTCACTCGATACGTCGCCCCAGGCTTCAAGCCCCACAAAACACCCTGTCAGGTCGTAGGTTTTGCTGTTTGGCATTTCCACGCGCCCGGTGATACGCAGCTGCATCGGCACCGTGGATTCATTGCCGGTAACAGACGCGTTGGCATCAGCCCCCTCGATAAGCGTGCTTTTTGCGAAGCTCCCCGACGGAATGTACGGCAATGACTTCGCTTTCTTTCCTTTGTCGTAACTGAACGTTTTACGCTGTATCTGGTTTGGTACCGGCACAGACTGGTAGCTGACCTGCGGCGGCGGTGTCATACCATTCCCCGGATAGAATGCCGTCGGAAACGGTACCGCGGCGCCGGTCTGCGGCGGATAACTGGCTGGCTGCGGCTCACCTTCCGGACCGGGCGGCGGTGACGGAGGAGTCGGCGCGGGCTCGCCACCAGAGACAGCCGGTTTCACGCCCAGCGCCTTCAGCTGATTCTGCATGGCTTCATTGTCACTGCTGAGCTTGTCGATACGTATCTGGTCAGCGGTTCGCGCCTTACTCAGCAGATCCACTTCCCCCTGCAGGGACTCAAAACGCTTGTTGAGATCAGCGGCAGTCGCCTGCATTTCTGTTGTCGCGTGCTGCTCCACCTTACTGTTGAAGCTGCTGTCGACCACCCCGGTCATATCCGGCGCGGGTTCGCCCTGAGCCGGGGCTTCCTCATCAGAGCTCATGTTCAGATCTGACAGATACAGCCCGCCTCCGACTGCTGCCGCACCGCCCGCCAGAATGAGTCCCAGCCAGATATATTGCTTACGTTTGATCAGCGTGTTGAAGTTGGCCATCAGCGCTTCACTCCTTCATCTGACGTCGTGACCCAAATCTGCATGCGACCACCGGCAGTCAGCTGGCCCGCCGGGGTACTGAACATGACGGCACGTGTTCCGGGCTGCCAGAAATCGCTTTCACGCACCATACGGGGCGACAGGGAGACGTTATCCAGACTGTAACGGACAACTTTCAGGTGATGACCGACCCAGACCCGATCGGCAGTGGCGCGCAGACCAGCCGGCACCTGCAGCACTTCAGAAGTGACCGGGACAGACTGATACTCATCGGGTACGCTGCCCTGGCGCACGGCGCGATTCAGCGAAACCAGTAACGATTCATAGGGGTTCGACTCTTCCCAGGCTTTTGCCGGACCGGGTGTCCCCGCCAGCTCGC
>NZ_PIOG01000291.1:0-55472 GCF_002810545.1 Klebsiella sp. A-Nf5
CGGCCAAAGATAAAGGGATCGCCGCCTTTCAGCCGGACCACGCGTTTTCCTTTTTGCGCTTCACGCAGCAGGATCTGGTTGATCTCCTCCTGCGGGACGCAGTGGTAGCCAGAACGTTTGCCGACGAATACCCGGTCAGCGTCGCGACGCACCAGATTCATGATGTCGTCGGAAACCAGCCGGTCATAAACCACCACGTCGGCCTGCTGGATCTGCTGCAGGCCTTTGAGCGTGAGCAGCCCGGCGTCACCGGGACCGGCGCCAACCAGGACGACCTCGCCGCGATGCTCCAATGGCTCCGTCAGTAGCTGCTCGGTGGTATCCGCCACCGCCTGCCGATCGTCATTGGCCAGCGACTGCGCCAGCCGGTCGTTCACAAACAGCTTCTCCCAGAAGCGGCGACGTTCGCCCACGCTGGCAAACTGCTGCTTAACGCGCGCGCGCAGATGGCCGGCATAGCGGGCCAGCTGGCCGAGATGCAGGGGTAAGACTGACTCCAGCTTCTCGCGCAGCAGGCGCGCCAGTACCGGCGATGTCCCGCCCGAAGAGACGGCGACCATCAGCGGCGAGCGGTCAATGATGGATGGCATAATAAAGCTGGCCTGACGTGGGGCATCCACCACGTTACAGAAGATACGCCTCGCTTCGGCCGCATCGCTGACCTGCTGGTTCACCGTCTCATTATCGGTAGCGGCAATGGCCAGCCAGCAGGTGTCCAGCAGCGAGGGGATAAACTCCCCCTGCACCAGGGTTAGCATCTGTGAATCGGCCCACACCTGAAACTGCGGGGTGAAGTCGAGCGCATTGACCGTGACGTTCGCGCCGGCATCCAGTAGCAGGCGGGCCTTGCGTTCGGCGACATCCCCGCCGCCAACCAGTAAACAATCGCGCTGGCGCAACTGGCAGAATATGGGTAAGTGATCCACAGAATAACCTCATGAAAATAAGGGGTAGAAAATGCGTGGTCGTAGAATAGCAGCAAAGGTAATACAAAACATGCGACTTATCCCGCACTCATGCATTGTCGGTCAGAAGTGTTGCTTATGTCTCCCCCCGTAACCGGGGGGAGGAAGGGGACTTACGCTTTAAGCTGCACCTGGCCGTCTTTCACCCGGGCGTCGAAGCGGGCGATGGAGTGGCTGGCATCTTCCATGCACAGGCCGTCGCTCAGGCGGAAGCGCTGCTTTTTCAGCGGGCTGGCAACCCATAGCGTGCCGTCATGTTCGGCGATAATCCCGCGAGATAGCACGCTGGCGTTGAAGAACGGGTCAATGTTGCTGATGGCGAATACCCGCTCGTCATGGTAGGGACGGAAGACCGCCACCTGCTGCTGGCCGAGCAGCGCGCAGACGCCGGTGGCCGGCAGGATGTCGTTGATGCTGCAGATGTTTACCCACTGGCTCATGCTTTTTCCTCCACCAGAGTAACCGGGATACGCTCATACGGCGTGGCCGGGCGGTGCTGGTCACGTTCCGGCACCACCTGAACGTTCGGGTCGCGCTGGTCGCTGTTGATAAAGTGTTTGAAGCGGGTCTGCGCCGCCGGGTTGTTGACGGTTTCGGTCCACTCGCAGGCGAAGGCGGCGCGCAGGCGAGCCAGCTCCTCTTCCAGATGGTCGTTCAGGCCCAGCTTGTCATCGATGATGACGCTGCGCAGATAGTCGATGCCGCCTTCCATGTTGTCCAGCCACGGTGCGGTGCGGGTCAGCTTATCGGCGGTGCGGATGTAGAACATCATAAAGCGGTCGAGATACTTAATCAGCGTCTCGCGGTCGAGGTCCGCGGCCAGCAGATCGGCGTGGCGCGGCTTCATCCCGCCATTACCGCACACGTACAGGTTCCAGCCTTTCTCGGTGGCGATGATCCCGACGTCTTTGCCCTGGGCCTCCGCACATTCGCGGGTGCAGCCGGAGACGCCGAACTTCATTTTGTGCGGGGTGCGGATGCCTTTGTAGCGGTTTTCCAGTTCCACGCCGAAGCCGACGCTATCCCCGACGCCGTAGCGGCACCAGGTGCTACCGACGCAGGTTTTCGCCATTCGCAGCGCTTTGGCGTAGGCATGGCCGGTTTCGAAGCCTGCTTCAATCAGTTGCCGCCAGATCTCCGGCAGGTCGTCTTTCTGCGCGCCAAACAGGCCGATGCGCTGGGAGCCGGTGATCTTGGTGTACAGATTGAATTCGCGTGCAATACGGCCCACGGCGACCAGCCCTTCCGGTGTGATTTCGCCGCCAGCGGAGCGCGGGATCACCGAATAGGTGCCATCTTTCTGAATGTTGGCAAGGAAGTTGTCGTTGGTGTCCTGCAGCGGCGTGTGCTGCGGCTTGAGGATGTACTCATTCCAGCAGGAGGCCAGCAGGGAGCCGACGGTCGGCTTACAGATCTCGCAGCCATAACCCTGACCGTGTTTTTCCAGCAGTTCGTCGAAGGTTTTAATGCCTTCCACGCGGATCAGATGGAACAGCTCCTGGCGGGAGTAAGCGAAGTGTTCGCACAGGTTATTGTTCACTTCGATGCCCTGTTTCGCCAGCTCGGCGTTGAGCACCTGCGTCACCAACGGAATACAGCCCCCGCAGCCGGTACCGGCTTTGGTTTCCGCTTTCAGCGCCGCTACGGTGTGGCAGCCTTTGTTGATGGCGGCGATCAGGTCGCCTTTGCTGACGTCAAAGCAGGAACAAATCTGCGCGCTGTCCGGCAGTTTATCGACGCCGATCGACGGCTTGCCGCTGCCGGCGTGGGCCTGGAGGATCAGCGAATCCGGATTTTCCGGCAACTCAATAGCGTTGAGCACCAGCTGCAGCAGGTTGCCGTAATCGCTGGTGTCGCCGACCAGTACCGCGCCGAGCAGGGTCTTGTTGTCTTCGCTGACGATAAGACGTTTGTAGACTTCTTTGCTTTCGTCGAGATAAACGTAGCTGCGGGCGCCCGGCGTACGGCCGTGGGCATCGCCGATCCCGCCCACGTCCACACCCAGCAGCTTCAGCTTGGCGCTCAGGTCGGCGCCGGTGAAGCTGTTTTCACTGCCGAGGAGATGGTCGACGGTCACCTGGGCCATTTTGTAGCCCGGAGCGACCAGACCATACACGCGGTTGTTCCAGCTGGCGCATTCCCCGATCGCGTAGATGTCCGGGTCGGAAGTCTGGCAACTATCGTTGACCATGATGCCGCCGCGCTGGGCGACTGCCAGCCCGCACTGGGTGGCCAGCTTATCGCGCGGGCGGATCCCGGTTGAGAAGACGATGAAATCGACCTGCAGCTCGCTACCGTCGGCGAAGTGCATGGTTTTACGCGCCTCAGTGCCCTGCTGGACGATCTCTTTGGTATTTTTACTGGTGTGAACTTTCACGCCCATGCTTTCAATTTTGCGCCGCAGCTGCTCGCCGCCCATCTGGTCGAGCTGCTCGGCCATCAGCATCGGCGCGAACTCGATCACGTGGGTTTCCACGCCGAGGTTTTTCAGCGCGCCTGCGGCTTCCAGGCCAAGGAGGCCGCCGCCGACCACCGCGCCGCGTTTGCTGCGACGGGCGCAGGATTCAATCGCGTTAAGATCTTCAATGGTGCGATAAACGAAGCAATCCTGAGTTTCCGCGCCTTTAATCGGCGGGATCCAGGGGTATGAGCCGGTCGCCATAATCAGCTTGTCGTAGAACACGGTGCGCCCGGCGCTGGAGTGGATCACCTTCTCCTGGCGGTTAATGGTGATCGCCCGTTCGCCGACCAGCACCTTGACGCCGTGTTTCTCATAGAAACCTTCGCGCACCAGCGACAGCTCTTCTGCGGTATGGTGGGAGAAATAAGACGACAGGTGGACACGGTCGTAGGCGATACGCGGTTCTTCACAGAACACGGTAATGTCGAACTGTCCGGCAGGCGCCTTATCGAGAAGCTCTTCGATAAAGCGATGGCCAACCATGCCGTTACCGATGATAGCGATTCTGACTTTGCTCATTTTTGCCTCGATTTCTTTTCTATTACCGCCTACCTTAACGATTCAGCCATCAGGCTTATTGATGCAAATCAATGACAACTTCACCTACCACTTAATGGGTATATGATTGATTTGTCAGTATTTTTATAAGTTATGGAAAACGCTGGCTTTTCCTTTTTGCTGATTTTGTGTACAAGAATTGGATGAGCCGCGATTGGGGTTGGGCAGAAAACTAGCCATATTGAATGGAGAAGGTGATATGACAGCAGCGCCGCTTTGGTTAATTCAGAACGTACGCCTGGCAGACCGCGACGGCCTGTGGCAGATAGCGATTGATAAGGGCCGCTTTGGCGAGATCACGCCGATGGGCGAGGCGAGCGACGAAAGCTACGAAGTGTTGAACGCTCGCGGTGGGCTGGCGATCCCGCCTTTTATTGAGCCGCATATCCACCTGGATACCACCCAGACGGCCGGCGAGCCGCACTGGAACCAGTCCGGCACCCTGTTCGAGGGGATTGAGCGCTGGGCGGAGCGAAAAGCGCTGCTCAGCCATGAGGACGTCAAAGCCCGGGCGTGGAAAACCCTGAAGTGGCAGATCGCCAATGGCGTGCAGTTTGTCCGCACTCATGTCGACGTCTCCGATCCCACGTTAACAGCGCTGAAGGCGATGCTGGAGGTCAAACGGGAGGTAGCGCCATGGGTCGAGTTGCAGATTGTCGCTTTTCCGCAGGAAGGGATCCTCTCTTACCCCAACGGCGAGGCGCTGCTGGAGGAGGCCCTCAAGCTGGGAGCGGACGTCGTTGGGGCCATCCCGCATTTTGAGTTCACCCGTGAATATGGTGTGGAGTCGCTGCATATCGCCTTCCGGCTGGCGCAGAAATATGACCGCCCGCTGGATATTCACTGCGATGAAATTGACGATGAACAGTCGCGCTTTGTCGAAACCGTTGCCGCGCTGGCGTTAAAGGCGGGGATAGGGGCGCGGGTGACGGCCAGCCATACCACCGCCATGCACTCCTATAATGGCGCTTATACCTCGCGCCTGTTTCGCCTGCTTAAGCTCTCTGGTATCAACTTTGTCGCCAATCCGCTGGTGAATATTCATCTGCAGGGCCGGTTTGATGACTACCCGAAGCGACGGGGGATTACCCGAGTGAAGGAACTCATGGCGGCGGGGATCAACGTGTGCTTTGGTCATGATGACGTCTTTGACCCATGGTACCCGCTGGGGACCGGCAATATGCTGCAGGTCCTGCATATGGGGCTGCACGTCTGCCAACTGATGGGCTACCAGCAGATCAACGACGGCCTGAAGCTTATCACCGACAACAGCGCCCGCACGTTTGGCCTGGAGGATTACGGCATTGTCAGCGGCAACCCGGCTAACCTGATCATTCTCCCGGCGGAGAATGGCTTTGAGGCCGTCCGCTGCCAGGTGCCTGTGCGCTGGTCAATTCGCCAGGGAAGGGTGATCGCGACCACCCAGCTGGCGCAAACCTGGATCCAGACCGACCGCGGTGGCGAGGAGCTCTCTTTTATGAGGAACAGCCCCCTTGCGGACGCAAAGGGGCCGAAGGCTTAGTGAGACGCCGCCTGAGCGTTGTTCTGGCGGTGACGGGAGACGAAGCCGAGGATAAAGCACATCACGAACACCACGGCGTAGAGGCCGTTAGCGGTGTGCAGCGCTGCCAGTGGACCGCTGGCAGCCACAATCGGGCCGGTGACGACGAAAGTGAGCATGGTGCCGATGGTGCCGCAGGTGAGGATAAAGTTCACCAGCTTCGGCGAAGCGACCCGCGTCTGTTGCGAGCCGAGCGTAATGATCGAGGTGTAGATGGCGCTGGAGAAGAAGCCCAGAGTCAGAATAAACCACGGCATGTGCTCTGGCGAACCATTGATAAACAGGTACATCAGCACCGTCGCGAGCCCGGCGAGGACGGTTAAGATACGCTGCAGGTCGAAGAAGCGCAGGATGAAGCTGAATGACCACATGCCGATCATGTAGGACATCCAGAAATCGCTCACCAGTTTACCGGCATCCCCGAGGCTCATGCCCAGGCTCTTCGCATATTCCGGTACCCAGGAGATAAAGCCCAGCTGACCGAGGATGTAGCACAGCGCCGCAACGGAGAGGAACAGCACGCCGATGCCCCACTTCTCTTTCACTACCGGCTGGCTGTTTTCGCTCTGCGCTTTTTTGCCCAGCACCGGGAAATCACAGCCAAAAGTCAGGACGAAAATGGCGACATACACCAGACCGATACTGGCGTAAACCCAGTACCACTCGATGCTGCGCGCCAGCAGGACGGCGGCGACCATCGGGAAAATCATTCCCGCCATACTAAAGAAGGAGTCGGTAAACAGCAGACGCGCCCCGCGCTGACGGCCTTCATACATATGGGTGATCAGGAAGGTCCCGATCGACATGGTGATCCCGCTCACCAGGCCGAGAACAAACATCGATGCGGAGAACAGCGCCAGGCTGTGGCTGAGCATCAGGCCGGCCACCGCCAGCACCATCAAAATAAAGCCAAAGCGCAGCTGAGTTTTCAGCGGCACGATTTCCATCAGCCAGGCATTGAGGAAGATGGAGATCAGAATACCGGCGTTCAGAAAGGTAAAGGTGTTGCTCATACTGGAAACGGGCAGATGGAAATAATCCGCAATGTTACCCATCACCATCCCGGTGACGATCACCAACGCGCCGGTCAGGGCGTAGGAGAAGAAGCTGATCCATGTGAGCTTAATACGGTTGCTGTTAGTCATGACTGGCCTGTGAATAGAAAGGTAAAGCGCGTTGACGCTGCGCCGGGCGGACAGATTTTATTCGTTCAGGTGATGTAATCAAATGTTTATTGTGAAAGTGGTTATCTTTTGCATAGTTTAATGTGACTTTCATCACACTTTATCCGTCGCACAGGATAACGTTTGCGCGGTTACAATTATTACAGCTAAGTAAAATTTGGTAAAAGGCTGGCCCAGGATGCAAAGGCTCTTTAGAATCAAGGCACTCGCTTTTATTCTGCTCCGTTAAGGAATTTCCATGCTCAAATCAACACTGGCGGCGATGGCTGCCGTTTTCGCCATTTCAGCTTTCTCCCCGGCCATGGCGGCAAAGGGCGATCCGCATGTGCTGCTGACCACCTCGGCAGGTAATATTGAGCTTGAGTTAAACAGCCAGAAAGCCCCGATTTCCGTGGATAACTTCCTGAAGTACGTCAACAGTGGCTTCTACAACAACACCACCTTCCACCGCGTGATCCCGGGATTCATGGTGCAGGGCGGCGGCTTTAACGAGCAGATGCAGCAGAAACAGCCTAACCCGCCGATCAAGAATGAAGCAGACAACGGCCTGCGCAACACCCGCGGGACCATCGCGATGGCGCGTACCGCCGATCAGGATAGCGCCACCAGCCAGTTCTTCATCAATGTGGCGGATAACGCCTTCCTTGACCATGGTCAGCGCGACTTTGGCTATGCGGTGTTTGGCAAGGTAGTGAAAGGTATGGACGTTGCGGATAAGATCTCCCAGGTCCAGACCCATAACGTCGGCCCGTACCAGAATGTGCCGACCAAACCAGTCGTTATCCTCTCTGCGAAAGTGCTGCCCTAATCCTTCCACGGCGCGGTGTGCTATCGCCGCGTCCGGTCGCCTCCCGGCATAACCTGAAATTGCTGCTTATACTTGTGGCACATAGGGGACGATAAGGGGGGCGACGATGCGTCCACTCACCGAAAAGCAAAAATCCCGACTCTGGGAACAGACACGCAATACCAATTTTCAGGCCAGTCGTCGCCTTGAAGGTGTGACGGTGCCGCTGGTTACGCTGACTGCCGAGGAGGCGCTGGCGCGTCTGGCGACGCTGCGGAGGGAGTATGAGCGATAAATTTGGTGATGAACGCGATCCTTACCTCTACCCGACGCTGAACGTCCTGCGCAACCGCCTCGGCATCCGTCAGTCTAAAAATCTGCAACAGGCCGCCTTTGAGATGACGGCGCTGCGGGCGGCAACCTTGCCGCTGGGCCCGCGCGTGCGCGGCTTACCCTATCTGTGCGCGATTCATCATCAGCTGTACCAGGACCTGTTTGACTGGGCGGGGCGGTTGCGCGAAGTGAACCTCTACCTGGGCGATACGCCGTTCTGCCATTTTGCCCGGATCGAGGAGGAGGGGAACGCCCTGATGCAGGCCCTTGAGCAGGAGGATTACCTTAGCGGCCTGCCGCGCGATACCTTTATCGAACGCCTGAGCTGGTTCTATGGTGAAATTAATGTGCTGCACCCTTTTCGTCTTGGCAATGGCCTGACCCAGCGCATTTTCTTTGAACAGCTGGCGATACATGCCGGCTACCTTCTTGACTGGCGTGACGTCGACCCTGCCGGCTGGAACGCGGCCTGCCAGCAGAGCGCGATGGGCGATCCGGCTCCGCTGGTGGCGATCTTTCGCAAAGTGGTAAGCGAAGCGCGGGAATCTGAGTAGAATAGCCCGGTTTTGATTGTTCCGGAGCCACTATGATCCTGCTTATCGATAACTATGACTCTTTCACCTGGAATCTGTATCAGTACTTCTGTGAATTGGGTGCGGAAGTACTGGTCAGGCGCAACGATGCGTTGACGCTGGAGGAGATAGCGGCGCTGGCGCCGGAGAAGATCGTGATCTCGCCTGGCCCCTGTACGCCGAATGAGGCGGGGATTTCCCTCGCGATTATCCGCCACTATGCGGGGAAAACGCCGCTACTGGGCGTCTGTCTCGGGCACCAGGCGATAGCCCAGGCGTTTGGCGCGACCATCGTACGGGCGGCACAGGTGATGCATGGTAAAACCTCGCTTATCGAGCATAACGGCGAAGGGGTGTTTCAGGGGCTGAATAATCCTCTGACGGTGACCCGTTATCACTCGCTGGTTATTGACCCGCCGACGCTCCCGCCCGAGTTTATCGTCACCGCCCGCAGCGCCAGCGCTGAGATTATGGGGATCCGCCACCGCGACTGGGATCTTGAGGGCGTGCAGTTTCATCCGGAAAGCATCCTCAGCGAGCAGGGCCATCAATTGCTGGAAAACTTTCTGAAGCGGTGATTTTCAGTTGCCATTGACTGATTTTTTATGCATATTTTGTGATTATATTTTCATGATTATATCTGCATAACGAAGAGGGATGGGCAAGACATGGCAACTGAACAACCGGCAATTACCCGCGCCACATTCGATGAAGTTATTTTGCCGATTTATGCACCAGCAGAATTCATCCCTGTGAAAGGGAAAGGCAGCCGCGTCTGGGATCAGCAGGGCAAAGAGTATGTCGATTTCGCTGGCGGCATTGCGGTGACGGCGCTCGGTCATTGCCACCCGGCGCTGGTGGCGGCGCTCCACGAGCAGGGCGAAACGCTGTGGCACACCAGCAACGTCTTTACCAATGAGCCAGCGCTGCGTCTGGGACGTAAACTTGTCGATGCCACCTTCGCCGAGCGCGTGGTGTTTATGAACTCCGGGACTGAAGCCAATGAAACGGCCTTCAAGCTGGCGCGTCACTATGCGGTGACCCGCCATAGCCCGTATAAAACCAAAATCATTGCCTTCCATAATGCCTTCCATGGCCGCTCCCTGTTTACCGTTTCCGTCGGCGGGCAACCGAAGTACTCCGATGGTTTCGGCCCGAAACCGGCGGACATTGTCCATGTTCCCTTCAACGACCTGCAGGCGGTAAAAGCGGTGATGGATGACCACACCTGCGCGGTGGTGGTGGAGCCGATTCAGGGCGAAGGCGGCGTGACGGCAGCGACGCCGGCCTTCCTGCAGGGGCTCCGTGAGCTGTGCGATCAGCACCAGGCGCTGTTAGTCTTTGATGAAGTGCAGTGCGGCATGGGGCGTACCGGATCGCTGTTCGCCTATATGCACTACGGTGTGACTCCGGATATTTTGACCAGCGCCAAGGCGCTCGGCGGCGGCTTCCCGGTCAGCGCCATGCTGACCACCCATGAGATCGCCAGTGCCTTCCATGCGGGATCCCATGGCTCAACCTATGGCGGCAACCCACTGGCCTGCGCGGTCGCCAACGCCGCCTTCGACCTGATCAATACCCCGGCGGTGCTGGATGGCGTGAGCGCGAAGCGCGAACTGTTCGTCAAACACTTGCAGCAGCTGGATGCTGAATTTGATCTGTTCAGTGATATTCGCGGGATGGGCCTGCTGATTGGCGCCGAACTCAAGCCGCAGCACAAGGGCCGCGCGCGCGATTTCCTCTATGCCGCTGCGCAAGCCGGCGTCATGGTGCTCAACGCCGGGCCGGACGTGATGCGTTTTGTTCCCTCGCTGATCATCGAAGAGCAGGATATTGCCGAGGGGATGGCGCGCTTTGCCCTGGCAGTGGCAAAGGTGATTAACGGCTGATTTTCCGCAGCCAGATGCCATGATGCGGCCGCTGACGCCATGCCACTGACGAAATGGTATGCATGGTGTTCAGATGGCCCAGAATGCGTTGCAGGTGTTGCTCCAGGGTGCTTAACGGACCGTTCGGCACCTCTGTTTCCGGCGACTCCAGAATATTGGCATCCCCTGCGCTGCCGGGACCATCGCTGTCCAGCCGCTGCTGGCAGCGCTGCAGGGCAATCTCACAGGATTCGAGATAGCGCTGGGCAAGATCCGGGGTCAGCATCGTGTGCTCCCGGGCGAGGGTGGTCATAGCGTTGATGTGTTCGACGATAAACTGGCTGTGCGTCACCCACAGCTTCATATCTTCCAGATAGTGGGTATTAAACCCGGGCTCCTGCATCGCCTGATTCAGGGAGTTGTAGAGCGCGTTATGCGCCTGGTTGACGCGCATGCGTTGGTAGGCCAGCGCGGGGGCTTTCGGGTCGGCGCTGAGGATCAGGCGAATCGCCTGCTGGTCGGCCTCCAGCGCATCGTGGGCGTTTTTTTTCAGCAGGCCGCTCTGCCACTGCGGCCAGAGCCAGACCATCCCGCCGAAGGCGATCAGGCAGCCGATAAGCGTGTCGATAAGCCGGGCGACAATAAACTGTTCGCCGTTGAGCGTCAGCAGTTGCAGGGTATACACCGCCGTCACCGTAAAGCCTACCATCGCCCAGCCATAGTGTTTACGGATGATCAGATAGCTGAGCAGGGTAATCAGCAGCATCCCGCTCAGGGTATAGCTCTCCGGAACGTGAAAGTGCAAGGTTAGCCCGGCGATGACCAGACCGGCGAGCGTTCCCGCCGCCCGGTGAACAATTCGCACCCGCGTGGCGCCGTAGCCGTTTTGCGTGACGAAGAGCACCGTCATCAGGATCCAGTAGGGCTTCGGCAAATGCAGGGCGTTGCCCATCAGGCTGGCGACGCTCAGCATCACGCTGATGCGGGCGGCATTGCGCAGTGCGGGTGATTTCAGCGACAGATAATTCTTTAGCGCGGGAAACAGCGGTAAACGACGCTCTTTGTCGGCCATCAGATCCCGGGCATACAGGGGGCGCTGGGTATGCAGCACCCGGGCGATACGGCTAAAGTGCCAGGCGCAGAACTGACCGACCGGGTTGTCCGGATGCTGGCGGGCGATCTTTTCCAGAGCCTCAATCTGTTTATCCATCTGAAAGCGCTGCGGAAAGCGATGATAGAGAATATCATCCGCCAGCACGCGCAGGCGGGCAGCGACGGTTTGCGCATTCCAGCGGATCACCGCTTCGGCATGGCTGCGTTCCACCAGCTTTTGCACCTCTTCTGGCTGATGCAGGCTAACCGAAATATGTTCCTGTAGATCCAGCCCAACCTGGAACGCCCGCAGCAGACGCTTGTGATCGTTGCGTTGGTTGGCGGCCAGCATATGCATCTGCTGATAGCACTGGGTAATCAGGTCGACTACCTTCTGCTGGCGGGTGAGCAGCGGCGGCAGGGCGGTCGACGGATCGGTATGCTGGGTCAACAGACTGTATTTGGCTTCACAATAGTCAGCCAGTTCCCGGTAAAGCAGGCTGAGCGACTCCCGCAGCGGCTGTTCGCGCCACAGCCAGAACCAGAGCCAGTTAAACACGCCGTACCACAGCGTACCGAAAGCGTAGATCAGCAGTGGTTCCCAGATGGGCATATTGCCCGCCAGGCTCAGGGTAAAGATAGCGGCGATCAGCGACGCGGGCAGCAGGCGAGCGTGCAGCGAACTGATCTCCGCGGTGACGCCGAGCAATAGCGCCAGACCGCTGAGAATAAGCGGCAAAGGAATGTCCTGGGCGAGCAGCAACTGCACGACCAGACTGCATCCGGCAAACAAACAGCCGCCGATAATCAGGCGTTTGAAAAAGCGCTTATGCGGGGTATCAAGACCGGCAATGTTGCAGCAGGCGGGCACTAAGGAAAACAACAGCCCCTGCTGGAGATGGCCGAGCAGAAGACCGATGGCCACAGGCAGACACAGCACCAGCGTTTGCCGCAGTGCATAGTTGACTTCCGGGTGGTAAATCAGCCTGCGCCACATGAGGGAAAAACAAGAACGGCGTACTGCAGGAGCAATACGCCGCTTAGCAACTTAACGGGTGCCGTAGACGACGATAGTTTTACCGTGTGCGGAAATCAGGTTCTGATCTTCCAGCATTTTCAAAATACGGCCAACTGTTTCACGAGAGCAGCCGACGATCTGACCAATTTCCTGACGGGTAATTTTAATTTGCATACCGTCCGGGTGGGTCATGGCATCGGGTTGCTTCGCCAGGTTCAGCAGCGTCTGGGCGATACGGCCCGTCACGTCGAGGAAGGCGAGGTTGCCCACTTTCTCAGACGTGACCTGCAGACGGCGAGCCATTTGCGAAGAGAGACGCATCAGAATGTCCGGGTTAACCTGGATCAGCTGACGGAATTTCTTATAAGAGATTTCGGCCACTTCACATGCGGTTTTCGCCCGTACCCAGGCGCTACGCTCCTGACCCTCTTCAAACAGGCCTAATTCACCGATGAAATCGCCCTGGTTGAGGTAGGAGAGGATCATCTCTTTACCTTCTTCATCCTTGATGAGTACAGCCACGGAGCCTTTAACGATGTAGTACAGCGTTTCTGCTTTTTCACCCTGGTGGATCAGCGTGCTCTTTGATGGGTACTTATGAATGTGGCAATGAGACAAGAACCATTCAAGGGTAGGGTCTGTTTGCGGTTTGCCAAGCACCATGCGCGGTTATCCTCTGTTATAAGCTATCTCCGGGCGCCGACACTACACGGCGTCCGGGCATGCAATCGTATTGTTTCCCTATACCTGGGAAGCTGGCTGATGATTTTTCGACAGCCCGTAATGTGAACTCCTCTGCATACATGCAGTACATCAATGTAATACTGTAGCATCCAGACTGTTTTAGCATAGCTTTCGCCGCATGTCTCCTGGTGTCTCGCTTCAGCATGACGCAGGTCGCCTTCCGTTGCGAGAATTGTTATGTGCGCGTAATCTGACAGGAAAATTGCGATACTGGAGTTAAATTTTATGCAAGCGCGTGTGAAATGGGTTGAAGGGTTAACCTTTATCGGGGAGTCCGCGTCAGGACACCAGATTCTGATGGATGGCAACTCCGGGGATAAGGCACCCAGCCCGATGGAGATGGTGCTGATGGCGGCGGGCGGTTGCAGTGCGATCGATGTCGTCTCCATTCTGCAAAAAGGTCGCCATGAGGTGACCAACTGTGAAGTGAAGCTGACGTCTGAGCGCCGCGAAGAGGCACCGCGTCTGTTTACGCATATTAATCTGCACTTTATCGTCACCGGTAAGGCGCTGAAAGATGCCGCGGTCTCCCGTGCGGTGGATCTGTCGGCAGAGAAATACTGCTCGGTGGCACTGATGCTGGAAAAAGCGGTGAAGATCACCCACTCCTATGAAGTGATCGAGGCGTAGTCTTCACCTGCCATAGTGAAGCATCTCAACCCCGGCCTGGCCGGGGTTTTTTCTGTTAGCCGATCTTGCGGCCTTCCATCAGGCGCTCGACCAGCGGCGTCATGATAAGCTCCATCGCCAGCCCCATTTTACCGCCCGGCACCACCAGCGTGTTCATGTGCGAGATAAACGACCCCTGCAGCATCGCCAGCAGCCAGGGAAAGTCGATATTCTGCAGGTTACGGAAATGGATCACCACAAAGCTCTCGTCCAGCGAGGGAATAGTTTTCGCAGCAAACGGGTTGGAAGTGTCCACCGTCGGCACGCGCTGAAAGTTGATATGGGTGCGGGAAAACTGTGGGGTGATGAAATTGATGTAGTCTTCCATCGAGCGGACGACCGAGTCCATCACCGCCTCCCGGGAGTGGCCGCGTTCGCTGGTGTCGCGAACGAGCTTCTGGATCCACTCGAGGTTAACGATAGGCACTACGCCGACCAGCAGGTCGACATGGCTGGCGACATCATGATGCGGCGTGACAACCCCGCCGT
Organism: Klebsiella sp. A-Nf5; assembly: GCF_002810545.1. Classification (NCBI taxonomy): domain Bacteria; kingdom Pseudomonadati; phylum Pseudomonadota; class Gammaproteobacteria; order Enterobacterales; family Enterobacteriaceae; genus Klebsiella; species Klebsiella sp. A-Nf5. The sequence goes on from NZ_PIOG01000291.1 coordinate 14,302, forward strand.
GCAGCCCTTCATAGAACAGTACATCTGTCGGCTCCGGCAGCGGCTGCCAGGGGGTGAAGGTCCCCGGTACCTGATTCCACGGCACGGCTTCGTCATAGGTGTGCAGGTATTTCCGCGACTGGCCTTTTCCGTGGCGGCCATAGTCGACAAAGGTCTGTTCCAGCAGGCCGAAGTCATTCGCCTCCGGGCCAAAGTAGCTGATATGTTTGCCCTGATCCCGCGCCTTGCGGATCGCCATGTCCATTTCCGGGCGGGTATAGCGATGAAAGCTGTCGCCTTCTACCTCCGCGGCGTGCAGGTTTAGCTGTGCGAAGATTTTGCGAAAGGCAAGGCTGGTGGTGGTAGTGCCCGCGCCGCTGGAGCCCGTGACGGCGATCACCGGATGTTTGGCAGACATAACAACTCCCTGGTTAAACGATGTAGTGGCGTCGCCTTAGCCGTTAAACAGGCCGCGCGGCATAATATTGACCGTCTCATGCAGTTCAGACCACACGAGGACCGCCTCTCCGCGTTTCAGCTGCTGTTTAACATCGGCGACTTTATCGGCAAGTGAACGTTCATATTCACCATAATCGGTGCCTTCACGTAACACAAAGCTTTCAATCAGGTTATCCAGCGTTTCGGGATCCAGATCCTGCCAGGGAATAATCATACGGGGACCTCCAGCCAACGGTTTAGCCAGTCCGGGATGCGTCGTTCCAGCCACATCTCCGGCTTACGCAGGGTGCCGCCGACGAAACCAACGTGACCGCCTTGCTCGGTTAATTGATACTCAACGTTCGCCGGCAGTTGCTCCTGCGGTGGTATGGAGTGGTGATCCATAAATGGATCGTCTTTCGCGTGAATGATGAGCGTCGGCTTAGTGATATCGCTGAGCCGCGGCATGGCGCTGCATTGCCGGTAATAATCCAGCGCATCGGCGAAGCCATGGATTTTGGCGGTGATCATATCGTCAAATTCCCGGATGCGGCGCATCCCTTTGAGCTGGCGTAAATCGACAGGCAGTGAGCCCGGATACGCTTTCAGCTTGCGTGAGGCATTGGCTTTTAACAGATTGAGCAGATAGCGCTGATAAACCCGCGAGAAGCCCTTATCCATATGATAGCTGCAGGCTTCGAGCATGAAAGGCGCGGAGACGATCACCGCCGCATCCAGCGGGCAGCGGTCGCCTTCTTCTGCCAGCAGGCAGCCCAGCATATTGCCGCCCAGTGAATAGCCGACGGCCGCAGTCGGCGCGGGGCCAAACTCTCGCTGTAGCCAGTGCAGAAACCAGGTGCCATCTTCCGTTTCGCCGGAGTGATAGATGCGGTGATTGCGGTTAGGTTCGCCGCTGCAGCCGCGGAAATGCATAACCACGCCCAGCCAGCCGCGCTGCATCGCCGCGTGGATCAGACCATGGGCATATGGGCTGTGCAGGCTTCCTTCCAGACCATGAAAGACGACAAGGCGCGGCTTATGGCGCGCCTGATGCGGATCTTCGCTCCAGGCCAGATCGACAAAATCGCCGTCCGGCAGCTCTAGGCGCTGCCAGTGCGGGGTAAAGCGCAATTTACGGCGGATCAGCCGCGGCAGCATGGTTTGCAGATGACGATTGCCCACGCCGCGCATCGGATGGAACTCACGCGAATCGTTTTCGGGGGGCGTCATGTCTGTGGGGATGATTTCAACCATAGCACCAGAACAATTAATAAACGTGATGATGACTATACCGCGCAGGGCGCACAGGGGTTAGCCAATATGTGGTCTTGTGACCAGTGACTCGAGGTTACAGCAAAAACAAATCATTGATGTCACTGATGGCAGGCCATGGAGAGGGCAGAAACCCACCCTGCCAGCGGCATCGTACGTGCAGGCAGGATGAGGAAGTCATATTAGCCTTCCTGAAGCATCTGCTCCAGCTGCTCCTGGGCCTCCAGCCAGGCCATTTCGCACTCCTCCAGCCCGGACTTCGCACTGGCCTGCTGCTGCAGGCATTCGGTCAGCTCGGCTTTGCGTGAGGCGTCATAAAGCTCACTGTCGCCAAGTTTTTCTTCCGCACTGGCCAACTGCGCGTTGAGCTTGTCCATCTCTTTTTCCAGACGGGCGATCTCTTTGCGCAGCGGTTGGGTCTGGCTGCGCAGTTCCGCTTCCCGACGCTTCTGGTCCTTGCGTGCCTGCGCGCTGTTGCCGCTCTCTTTTGGCGCCTCGCCGCTCTGGGATTCCTGTTTTTGCGAGTCGCTGAGCCACTGCTGATAATCTTCCAGATCGCCGTCGAACGGCTCAACTTTACCGTCATGGACGAGGTACAGATCGTCGGTGGTGGAGCGGATCAGGTGACGATCGTGCGACACGACAACCAGCGCCCCCTCAAAGTCGATCAGCGCTTCGGTTAAGGCCTGACGCATATCGAGGTCAAGGTGGTTGGTCGGTTCATCGAGCAGCAGCAGGTTAGGGCGCTGCCAGACGATCAGGGCCAGTACCAGACGCGCTTTTTCTCCACCGGAGAAGCGGCGGGTCTCTTCGCTGACTTTATCGCCCTGGAAACCAAAGCCGCCCAGATAATCACGCAGCTTTTGTTCCAGCTCCTGTGGCGCCAGGCGCGCCAGATGCTGTATCGGTGATTCATCGGCACGCAGGAACTCAAGCTGATGCTGGGCGAAGTAGCCGAGTTTGATACCTTTTGCGAGGCCGATCTCGCCGCTCACCGGCTGGAGTTCGCCCGCCAGCAGCTTAATCAGCGTCGACTTCCCGGCGCCGTTGCGGCCCAGCAGGCCGATGCGCGAGCCCGGCACCAGATTGAGCTTGATGGAGTCGAGGATAATACGCTCGCCGTAACCGGCGCTGACTTTCTCCATCTTTAGCAGCGGGTTAGGCAGACTCTCCGGCTGGCGGAAGCTGAAGTGGAACGGGTTATCCACGTGCGCCGGGGCGATAAGCTCCATCCGCTCCAGCATTTTGATACGGCTTTGCGCCTGCTTGGCCTTGGTGGCTTTGGCGCGGAAGCGATCGATATAGCTTTGCAGATGCGCAACGCGTTGCTGTTGGCTTTCGTACATCGCCTGCTGCTGAGAAAGTCGGGTAGCGCGCTGCACTTCGAACGAGCTGTAGTTACCGGTGTACTCAAACATCGTCTGCTGTTCGATATGGATAATTTTGTCGACGATAGGATCGAGAAAATCGCGATCGTGTGAGATCAGGATCAGCGTACCCGTGTAACCCTTAAGCCATTTTTCGAGCCAGATGACGGCATCGAGGTCGAGGTGGTTAGTCGGTTCATCGAGCAGCAGCAGATCAGAACGGCAAATCAGCGCCTGGGCGAGGTTAAGGCGCATACGCCAGCCGCCGGAAAAATCGCTGACCGGCCGCTCCAGCTGTTCGTTGCTGAATCCCAGACCGTGCAGCAGGCTGGCAGCGCGCGAACGGATAGTCCAGGCGTCGATGGCGTCCAGCTTGCCGTGGACCGTGGCGATGGCATGGCCGTCGTTGCGCTCATTAGCCTGCTGGAGCGCGGCTTCCAGCTGGCGGTATTCTCGATCGCCATCAATAACATAATCGATAGCCGGCTGAGGCAGCGCCGGGGTTTCCTGATTCACCCATGCCAGCTGCCAGCTGCCTGGAAAGGTCATACTGCCGCCGTCAGCGCTTATCTCGTTTTTCAAAAGCGATAGCAGCGTCGATTTCCCGCAGCCGTTTTTCCCCACCAGTCCGACCTTCTGACCTGGGTTGATGGTAGCGGTGGCGTTGTCCAGCAGGACGCGTACGCCGCGACGAATTTGTAACGAGGAGAAAACAATCATAAGGCGCCGTATGTTCAGACTATGTTAATTTGTCATTATGATAATGTAGTGTGGAAGCGAATCGCTTCACCGGGCCGCCATGGTAGCCCAAAACGAAGACGATACACAAAGTCATTCTGGCGGTGTCAGAACGCCGGGGCTGCGCAGGCCGCCAGAAGACCTACGGGAGGGGAATGATGTCTCAGACAGCGAAAGTGTTGCTGCTGTATGCCCACCCAGAATCTCATGATTCCGTGGCCAACCGGGTTTTATTAGAGCCGGCCTTACAGTTGCCGAACGTCACCGTGCACGATCTTTACGCGCACTATCCGGATTTTTTTATCGATATCGCTCATGAACAGGACCTGCTGCGCCAGCATGAGGTGATTGTTTTCCAGCATCCTTTATATACCTGGAGCTGTCCGGCGCTGCTCAAGGAGTGGCTGGATCGTGTGTTGAGCCGCGGCTTCGCCAGCGGTGCCGGAGGGAACGAGCTGGCGGGAAAGTACTGGCGTAGTGTGATCACCACCGGCGAACCTGAGAGCGCCTACCGTCGCGATGCCAATCGCTATCCGATGAACGAAATTTTACGTCCTTTTGAACTGACCGCCGGCATGTGCCGTATGCACTGGATGAGTCCCATTATTGTCTACTGGGCCCGGCGGCAACAGCCAGAGGAGCTGCGTAGCCGCGCCCGGGCCTACCGGGACTGGCTGGCCAACCCCATCGCCGCCGGAGGTATACATGGCGGGATCTGATTTGCTGCTGGCGGGCGTTCTGTTTTTGTTCGCCGCCGTTATTGCCGTCCCTCTGGCCTCAAGACTGGGTATTGGCGCGGTGCTGGGCTATCTGCTGGCCGGGATTGCGATTGGTCCGTGGGGACTTGGGTTTATCAGCGATGTGGATGAGATTCTCCATTTCTCTGAGCTCGGCGTAGTGTTTCTGATGTTTATCATCGGCCTGGAGCTTAATCCGGCCAAGTTATGGCGGCTGCGGAGCTCCATCTTCGGCGTTGGCGCGGCGCAGGTGATGCTCAGCGCGGCGATCCTCGGCGGTCTGCTGATGACGACCGGGTTTTCATGGCAGGCGGCGGTGGTCGGCGGGATCGGCCTGGCGATGTCTTCCACCGCCATGGCGCTGCAGCTGATGCGTGAGAAGGGAATGAGCCGTAGTGAGTCGGGGCAATTAGGCTTTTCGGTGCTGCTGTTTCAGGATCTGGCAGTGATCCCGGCGCTGGCGCTGGTGCCCCTGCTGGCCGGTTCAGCGGAGGAGCATGTTAACTGGCTGACGGTCGGCATGAAGGTCCTGGCCTTTGCCGGGATGCTGATTGGCGGACGTTATCTGCTGCGGCCGGTGTTCCGCTTTATCGCCAGCTCGGGGGTCAGGGAAGTGTTTACTGCCGCCACGCTGCTGCTGGTTCTTGGGTCTGCGCTGTTTATGGAGGCGCTGGGGCTGTCGATGGCGCTGGGTACCTTTATTGCCGGCGTGCTGCTGGCGGAAAGCGAGTATCGCCACGAACTGGAAATCGCTATCGATCCGTTCAAGGGGCTGCTGCTCGGGCTGTTCTTTATCTCCGTCGGCATGGCGTTGAACCTTGGCGTGCTGTACACCCATCTGCTGTGGGTGGCGGTGAGCGTGGCGGTGCTGGTGGCGGTAAAAATGCTGGTGCTCTATCTCCTGGCCCGCCTCTATGGCCTGCGAAGTTCAGAGCGGATGCAGTTCGCGGGCGTATTAAGCCAGGGCGGCGAGTTCGCCTTTGTCCTCTTTTCGTTGCCCGCCTCTCAGCGGTTGTTCCAGCATGACCAGATGGCGCTGCTGTTGGTGGCGGTGACGTTGTCGATGATGACGACGCCGCTGCTGATGAAGGGGATCGATAGGCTATTGTCGCGACGGCTGAATCCAGCGGACGATACCGATGAGGCGCCGTGGGTGGAGGATGACAAGCCGCAGGTGATTATTGTCGGGTTTGGTCGCTTTGGTCAGGTCATCGGCCGCCTGCTGATGGCCAATAAGATGCGTATTACGGTGCTGGAGCGGGACATCAGCGCGGTGAATCTGATGCGCAACTATGGCTATAAAGTCTATTTTGGCGATGCCACCCAGCTGGAGCTGCTGCGCTCGGCAGGTGCGGAAGAGGCGCAGTCGATCGTCATCACCTGTAATGAGCCGGAAGACACCATGCGGCTGGTGGAAATGTGTCAACAACACTTTCCACATCTGCATATTCTGGCCCGCGCACGCGGCCGCGTTGAGGCGCATGAGCTGCTGCAGGCCGGCGTGACGCAGTTTTCTCGTGAAACCTTCTCCAGCGCGCTGGAGCTGGGGCGGAAAGCGCTTATCACCCTGGGCATGCATCCTCACCAGGCGCAGCGCGCGCAGCTGCACTTCCGACGGCTCGATATGCGAATGCTGCGTGAGTTAATGCCGGTGCATACTGATACGGTACAGATATCTCGCGTGCGGGAAGCCCGACGCGAACTGGAAGAGATTTTTCAGCGTGAAATGCAGAAAGAAAGCCGGCAGCTGGACGGCTGGGACGAGTTTGAATAAAGGTAAATCATATGGCAGTACGTAAACGTTTTATTGCCGGGGCTAAATGTCCGGCGTGCCAGGCGCAGGATTCGCTGGCGATGTGGCGTGAGAATAATGTTGATGTCGTTGAATGCGTTAAGTGTGGTCACCAAATGCGTGAGGCGGATAAAGAGGCCCGCGAGCATGTACGCAAAGAGGAGCAGGTGATTGGCATTTTTCATCCCGACTAGCGTTATCCGTCGGCTTTTTTTAAGCTAGAGGGTACACGGCTGCAGAATTCCGCTACAATCTGCGCCACTATTCTTCCCATCTCAGGAGATATCATGAAAGTAGCAAAAGACCTGGTGGTCAGCCTGGCCTATCAGGTACGTACAGAAGACGGTGTGTTGGTTGATGAGTCTCCGGTAAGCGCGCCGCTGGATTACCTGCATGGTCACGGCTCCCTGATTTCCGGCCTGGAAAACGCGCTGGATGGCCACGAAGTGGGCGACAAATTTGACGTAGCTGTCGGCGCTAACGACGCTTACGGCCAGTATGACGAAAACCTGGTGCAGCGTGTACCGAAAGACGTCTTTATGGGCGTTGATGAACTGCAGGTTGGCATGCGCTTCCTGGCGGAGACCGATCAGGGTCCAGTACCGGTAGAAATCACTGAAGTTGAAGACGACCACGTTGTGGTTGATGGCAACCACATGCTGGCTGGCCAGAACCTGAAGTTCAATGTGGAAGTTGTCGCTATCCGTGAAGCAACGGCTGAAGAGCTGGAGCATGGTCACGTGCATGGCGCTCATGGCCACGATCACGATCATGACCACGGTCATGACGGTTGCTGCGGCGGCCACGGCCACGATCATGGTCACGACCATGAACACGGCAAAGGTGGTTGCGGTAACGGTGGTTGCGGTTGCCACTAATGGCGTCGCGTTCGCGCGGATAGCCAAAAAAAGCGGGGAAACCCGCTTTTTTTACGTCTCAATAATGCGGCGGCGGCGTCTCTTCTGCCTGAGAGGCGATATGGGACGGTTGGGTCGCCTTCAGTTTCTCGATCATCAGACGCATATGCTCCCGCATCTTCGCCATCTCTATCTCGTGGGCGGTCACGGTTTTATTGAGGTCTTCGATGGTGATTTCCTGAAACGCCAGCCGGCTTTCCAGCTCTGCAAGGCGCGTTTCTAATGTGCTATCGTGCATGGGTAACCTCTTTAGTCTGATCCTGCGAGCGGATTCTACTTAAGTTTCTCTTTTCGCGCAGCATCGCTGCGTCTGACAGGAAACTTATTCATACAAAAATAGTCCTAAAAGAGGCGATATTCAGGAACGTCCGTATGTAGATTTTAACGGCAACGTTCTATAGTACGTTTTTTGCTTTTTACGATAACCCTGGGGTGAGAGGCCCCGGCCCTGGAGAAATGGATGAAATCACTGTTTAAAGTAACGCTGCTGGCGACCACAATGGCCGTCGCCCTGAATGCACCGCTGACCTTTGCTGCAGATACGGCGGCGAAGGCAGCCCCAGCGGCTGAGAGTAAATCGGCATTTAAAAATGACGATCAGAAATCCGCCTATGCGCTGGGCGCGTCCCTGGGGCGTTACATGGAAAATTCCCTGAAAGAACAAGAAAAGCTGGGCATCAAGCTGGACAAAGCCCAGCTGATCGCCGGCGTACAGGACGCGTTTGCCGACAAGAGCAAGCTGTCCGACCAGGAGATCGAACAGACTCTGCAGGCCTTTGAAACGCGCGTGAAGACCGCGGCTCAGCAGAAAATGGAAAAAGACGCAACTGAGAACGAAGCCAAAGGCAAAACCTTCCGCGATAGCTTTGCTAAAGAGAAGGGCGTGAAAACCTCGAAAACTGGCCTGCTGTATAAAGTCGAGAAAGAAGGCACTGGTGATGCGCCGAAAGACAGCGACACTGTGGTCGTTAACTACAAAGGCACCCTGATCGATGGTAAAGAGTTTGATAACTCTTATACCCGTGGTGAGCCGCTCTCTTTCCGCCTGGACGGCGTGATCCCGGGCTGGACGGAAGGCCTGAAGAACATCAAGAAAGGCGGTAAAATCAAGCTGGTCATTCCACCGGATCTGGCGTACGGCAAAACCGGCGTTCCGGGGATCCCGGCCAACTCTACGCTGGTCTTTGACGTAGAACTGCTGGATATCAAACCGGCGCCGAAGGCAGATGCACAGCCGGAAGCCGCTGGCGAAGCGAAAGCCGCAGACGCGAACGCTGACGCTAAGAAGTAATCGAGTTCAGGCCGCCGTCTCGTCAGAGGCGGCGGCTTTTTTATTGAGCGCAGATATAATTAAAACTGGAAAGATCCTCAGGCGCTGTATTACTTTAGATAGCTTAATAATGATGATGAGCCTGCCCTGACAATAACGACAGGCTCCTGAAAAGGAGTGCTTTTTTTCATGTCCAGGTCGCTTTTAACCAACGAAACCAGCGAGCTTGACCTGCTGGATCAACGTCCCTTTGACCAGACCGATTTCGATATTCTTAAATCTTATGAAGCGGTGGTGGACGGGTTGGCGATGCTCATCGGTTCGCACTGTGAAATCGTGCTGCATTCTTTGCAGGATCTTAAATGCTCTGCCATTCGTATCGCCAATGGTGAACATACCGGCCGCCAAATCGGTTCACCGATTACCGATCTTGCGCTGCGCATGCTGCACGATATGACTGGCGCCGATAGCAGCGTTTCCAAATGCTACTTCACCCGCGCCAAAAGCGGCGTACTGATGAAGTCGGTGACGATTGCCATTCGCAACCGCGATCATCGGGTGATTGGTCTGCTGTGCATCAACATGAATCTGGATGTTCCGTTTTCCCAGATCATGAGCACCTTTATTCCGCCAGAAACGCCGGAGGTCAACTCACCGGTGAACTTTGCTTCCTCGGTTGACGATCTGGTCGCGCAGACGCTGGAATTCACCATTGAAGAGGTGAATGCCGATCGCAGCGTGTCTAATAATGCGAAAAACCGCCAAATCGTGCTGAATCTCTATGAAAAAGGGATCTTCGATATCAAAGACGCCATTAACCAGGTGGCCGATCGTCTGAACATCTCCAAGCACACCGTCTACCTCTATATCCGCCAGTTCAAGAGCGGCGATTTCCAGGGGCTGGATAAGTAATGCGTTTTGCCATTACGGTGACTGGCCCTGCCTATGGGACGCAGCAGGCAAGCAGCGCCTGGCAGTTTGCCCAGGCCGTTTTGCAGGAAGGTCATGAACTGGCATGTGTTTTTTTCTATCGCGAAGGCGTACTCAACGCTAATCAGCTGACGGCGCCCGCCAGCGATGAGTTCGATCTGGTGCGCGCATGGCAGTCACTGCACGATGAACAAGGTGTGGCATTGCACATCTGTGTGGCGGCTGCCTTACGTCGAGGCGTAACGGACGAACGTGAAGCGCAACAGCTCGCGCTGGCCAGCCACAATTTGCAGCCGGGTTTCACGCTTAGCGGGCTCGGTGCGCTGGCGGAAGCCGCGCTCACTTGCGATCGGATGGTACAGTTCTGATGAAACGTGTAGCTTTTGTTTTTTCCTCCGCGCCGCACGGTAGCGCCGCCGGCAGGGAAGGCCTCGATGCGTTACTCGCCACCTCCGCGCTTACCGACGAGATTGGCGTATTTTTTGTCGGCGACGGCGTTTTTCAACTGCTGCCCGATCAACGGCCGGGTGCAGTGCTGGCTCGCGACTACATAGCCACCTTTAAACTGCTGTCACTGTATGACATCGATCAGTGCTGGCTGTGTGCCGACTCCGCGCGGGAGCGCGGTCTGGACCCCGCTACTCCGTGGGCGGTGGATGTCGAATGCCTGGCGCCGGATACCCTGCGCGCCCGTCTGCATGAATTTGATGTGATTTTGCGTTTCTGAGGTCCCCATGCTCCATACGCTCAGTGTTTCTCCCTGGCATGCCGATATCGCAGCAATGCTTCGCGTGATGGATCACGGCGACGATCTGTTATTGCTGTCTGATGGCGTCACGGCGGCCATCGCCGGCGGTCGCTTCCTTGAGATCCTGCAATCCGCCCCCATAACCCTCTATGTGCTGCAAGACGACGTTGACGCCCGCGGGTTGGCTGGTCAAATTGCGGACAGTGTCGGTAGGGTTAGCTATACTGATTTCGTCAGACTCACGGTAAAACATGCCGGTCAGTTGGCCTGGTGATGGCGGGATCGTTGTATATTTCTTGACACCTTTTCGGCACCGCCCTAAAATTCTGCGTCCTCATATTATATGAGGCGATTTATTACGTGTTTACGAAGCAAAAGCTAAAACCAGGAGCTATTTAATGGCAACAATTAACCAGCTGGTACGCAAACCACGCGCACGCAAAGTTGCAAAGAGCAACGTGCCTGCGCTGGAAGCCTGCCCGCAGAAACGTGGCGTATGTACTCGCGTATATACCACCACTCCTAAGAAACCGAACTCCGCACTGCGTAAAGTTTGCCGTGTGCGTCTGACTAACGGTTTCGAAGTCACCTCCTACATCGGTGGTGAAGGTCACAACCTGCAGGAGCACTCCGTGATCCTGATCCGTGGCGGTCGTGTTAAAGACCTTCCGGGTGTTCGTTACCACACCGTTCGTGGTGCGCTTGACTGCTCCGGCGTTAAAGACCGTAAGCAGGCTCGCTCCAAGTACGGCGTGAAGCGTCCTAAGGCTTAATGGTTCTCCGTTAAGTAAGGCCAAACTGATTTACCTTAATGTCATACTAAACTCTTAGAGTTTTGGACAATCCTGAATTAACAACGGAGTATTTCCATGCCACGTCGTCGCGTCATTGGTCAGCGTAAAATTCTGCCGGATCCGAAGTTCGGATCAGAACTGCTGGCTAAATTTGTCAATATCCTGATGGTAGATGGTAAAAAATCTACTGCAGAAGCAATCGTATACAGCGCGCTGGAGACCCTGGCTCAGCGCTCTGGTAAAAATGAACTGGAAGCTTTCGAAGTCGCTCTCGACAACGTGCGCCCGACTGTAGAAGTTAAGTCTCGCCGCGTTGGTGGTTCTACTTATCAGGTTCCAGTTGAAGTTCGTCCGGTTCGTCGTAATGCTCTGGCAATGCGTTGGATCGTTGAAGCTGCTCGTAAACGCGGTGATAAATCCATGGCTCTGCGCCTGGCGAACGAACTCACTGATGCTGCAGACAACAAAGGTACTGCAGTTAAGAAACGTGAAGACGTTCACCGTATGGCCGAAGCCAACAAGGCGTTCGCACACTACCGTTGGTAATCCCTTCGGAGTCATAGTCACCAGGCGGGCGCTTCAGATGAGTCGCCCGCTCTGGATAACTTAACTGAACGCCTAAAGAAATAAACGAGGAATCAAATGGCTCGTACAACACCCATCGCACGCTACCGTAACATCGGTATCAGTGCGCACATCGACGCCGGTAAAACCACTACTACCGAACGTATTCTGTTCTACACCGGTGTAAACCACAAAATCGGTGAAGTTCATGACGGCGCCGCTACCATGGACTGGATGGAGCAGGAGCAGGAACGTGGTATCACCATCACTTCCGCTGCGACTACTGCATTCTGGTCTGGTATGGCTAAGCAGTATGAACCGCACCGTGTAAACATCATCGACACCCCGGGGCACGTTGACTTCACTATCGAAGTAGAACGTTCCATGCGTGTTCTTGATGGTGCGGTAATGGTTTACTGCGCAGTTGGTGGTGTTCAGCCGCAGTCTGAAACCGTATGGCGTCAGGCAAACAAATATAAAGTTCCGCGCATTGCGTTCGTTAACAAAATGGACCGCATGGGTGCGAACTTCCTGAAAGTTGTTGGTCAGATCAAATCCCGTCTGGGCGCGAACCCGGTTCCGCTGCAGCTGGCGATTGGTGCTGAAGAAGGTTTCACCGGTGTTGTTGACCTGGTGAAAATGAAAGCCATCAACTGGAACGATGCCGACCAGGGCGTTACCTTCGAATACGAAGATATCCCGGCTGAAATGCAGGACCTGGCTGACGAATGGCACCAGAACCTGATCGAGTCCGCTGCGGAAGCTTCCGAAGAGCTGATGGAAAAATACCTGGGTGGTGAAGAACTGACTGAAGAAGAGATCAAAAAAGCTCTGCGTCAGCGCGTTCTGAACAACGAAATCATCCTGGTAACCTGCGGTTCTGCGTTCAAGAACAAAGGTGTTCAGGCGATGCTGGATGCGGTAATTGATTACCTGCCATCCCCGGTTGATGTTCCGGCAATCAACGGTATTCTGGACGACGGTAAAGATACCCCGGCTGAGCGTCACGCAAGCGACGAAGAGCCGTTCTCTGCACTGGCGTTCAAAATCGCTACCGACCCGTTTGTTGGTAACCTGACCTTCTTCCGTGTGTACTCCGGTGTGGTTAACTCTGGTGATACCGTACTGAACTCCGTGAAAGCTGCACGTGAGCGTTTCGGTCGTATCGTACAGATGCACGCTAACAAACGTGAAGAGATCAAAGAAGTTCGCGCGGGCGACATCGCTGCTGCTATCGGTCTGAAAGACGTAACCACTGGTGACACCCTGTGTGACCCGGATGCGCCGATCATTCTGGAGCGTATGGAATTCCCTGAGCCGGTAATCTCCATCGCCGTTGAGCCGAAAACCAAAGCTGACCAGGAAAAAATGGGTCTGGCTCTGGGTCGTCTGGCTAAAGAAGACCCGTCATTCCGCGTATGGACTGACGAAGAGTCTAACCAGACCATCATCGCCGGTATGGGTGAGCTGCACCTCGACATCATCGTTGACCGTATGAAGCGTGAATTCAACGTTGAAGCGAACGTCGGTAAACCTCAGGTTGCTTACCGTGAAGCGATTCGCGCGAAAGTTACCGATATCGAAGGTAAACACGCCAAGCAGTCTGGTGGTCGTGGTCAGTACGGTCACGTTGTGATCGACATGTACCCGCTGGAGCCGGGCTCTAACCCGAAAGGTTACGAGTTCATCAACGACATCAAAGGTGGTGTAATTCCTGGCGAATACATCCCGGCCGTTGATAAAGGCATCCAGGAACAGCTGAAAGCTGGTCCGCTGGCAGGTTACCCGGTAGTTGATATGGGTATCCGTCTGCACTTCGGTTCTTACCACGACGTTGACTCCTCTGAGCTGGCGTTTAAACTGGCTGCGTCTATTGCCTTTAAAGAAGGCTTTAAGAAAGCAAAACCAGTTCTGCTTGAGCCGATCATGAAGGTTGAAGTAGAAACTCCGGAAGAGAACACGGGTGATGTTATCGGTGACTTGAGCCGTCGTCGCGGTATGCTGCGCGGTCAGGAATCCGAAGTAACCGGCGTTAAGATCCACGCTGAAGTACCGCTGTCCGAAATGTTCGGTTATGCAACTCAGCTGCGTTCTCTGACCAAAGGTCGTGCATCATACACCATGGAATTCCTGAAGTATGATGATGCGCCGAACAACGTTGCTCAGGCCGTTATTGAAGCCCGTGGTAAATAATCCACAGGATTAAAACCTAAGTCCCGTGCTCTCTCCGGTGGGGAGAGCACTATAGTAAGGAATATAGCCGTGTCTAAAGAAAAATTTGAACGTACAAAACCGCACGTCAACGTTGGTACTATCGGCCACGTTGACCATGGTAAAACTACCCTGACTGCTGCCATCACTACCGTTCTGGCTAAAACCTACGGTGGTTCTGCTCGTGCATTCGACCAGATCGATAACGCGCCGGAAGAAAAAGCTCGTGGTATCACCATCAACACTTCTCACGTTGAATATGACACCCCGACTCGCCACTACGCGCACGTAGACTGCCCGGGCCACGCCGACTATGTTAAAAACATGATCACCGGTGCTGCGCAGATGGACGGCGCGATCCTGGTTGTTGCTGCGACTGACGGCCCGATGCCGCAGACTCGTGAGCACATCCTGCTGGGTCGTCAGGTAGGCGTTCCGTACATCATCGTGTTCCTGAACAAATGCGACATGGTTGATGACGAAGAGCTGCTGGAACTGGTTGAGATGGAAGTTCGTGAACTGCTGTCTCAGTACGATTTCCCGGGCGACGACACCCCGATCGTTCGTGGTTCTGCTCTGAAAGCGCTGGAAGGCGACGCAGAGTGGGAAGCGAAAATCATCGAACTGGCTGGCCACCTGGATACCTATATCCCGGAACCAGAGCGTGCGATTGACAAGCCGTTCCTGCTGCCGATCGAAGACGTATTCTCCATCTCCGGTCGTGGTACCGTTGTTACCGGTCGTGTAGAGCGCGGTATCATCAAAGTCGGTGAAGAAGTTGAAATCGTTGGTATCAAAGACACCGCGAAAACCACCTGTACTGGCGTTGAAATGTTCCGCAAACTGCTGGACGAAGGCCGTGCTGGTGAGAACGTTGGTGTTCTGCTGCGTGGTATCAAACGTGAAGAAATCGAACGTGGTCAGGTACTGGCTAAGCCGGGCAGCATCAAGCCGCACACCAAGTTCGAATCTGAAGTGTACATCCTGTCCAAAGACGAAGGCGGCCGTCATACTCCGTTCTTCAAAGGCTACCGTCCGCAGTTCTACTTCCGTACTACTGACGTGACTGGCACCATCGAACTGCCGGAAGGCGTAGAGATGGTTATGCCGGGCGACAACATCAAAATGGTTGTTACCCTGATCCACCCGATCGCGATGGACGACGGTCTGCGTTTCGCAATCCGTGAAGGCGGCCGTACCGTTGGCGCGGGCGTTGTAGCTAAAGTTCTGGGCTAATTCGTTAGCTTCGAATAAAAAGGGCGCTTCGGCGCCCTTTTTGCTGTGCGCAGTTCCGCGAAATAACGTGTACAACACACTATTCATAACGTGCGCTGCGGCGGATAATGCGCAAATGGTCTATTGTAATCATAACTATTCTCATTTAATATTTGTGCATAAATTGAACGGGAGTTTATATGTACGTTTGTTTGTGCAATGGCGTTAGCGATAAAAAAATTCGCCAGGTTGTTCGCCAGTTTCAACCGCAATCTTTTCAGCAATTACGTAAGTTTGTTCCCGTTGGAAATCAATGCGGTAAGTGTGTTCGAGCTGCACGTGAAGTGATGGAAGATGAATTAACCACCATGCCGGAATTCAAAGAAATCGCCTGAAGTCCGCGCTTCTCTTTTGACATCCCTATAGGCCGGACTACGCTTCAATAAGTGGAAGCGGAGGGACTATATAATGAAAGGTGATGTCAAAATCATAAGTTATCTCAATAAATTATTGGGAAATGAGCTGGTCGCAATCAATCAGTACTTTCTCCATGCGAGAATGTTCAAAAACTGGGGTCTGATGCGCCTCAACGATATTGAGTACCACGAATCAATTGATGAAATGAAGCACGCCGATAAGTACATCGAGCGTATTCTTTTCCTCGAAGGCATTCCTAATCTGCAGGATCTCGGCAAACTTGGCATCGGTGAAGATGTGGAAGAGATGCTGCAGTCAGATTTACGCCTGGAGCTGGAAGGCGCGCAAAACCTGCGTGAAGCGATCGCCTATGCCGACAGCGTACATGACTATGTCAGCCGCGATATGATGATTGAGATCCTGGCGGATGAAGAAGGCCATATCGACTGGCTGGAAACCGAACTCGATCTGATTGGCAAAATTGGCCTGCAGAATTACCTGCAGTCGCAGATCAAAGTGTCAGACTAATCAGCGTTTGCCACCCGCACCAGAAACCTGCTGCCGTCAGAAATGGCCCAAATGGCAGCGGGTTGTCCTTTTCCCATTTTCTGTTGCCGCCGCACCTGGGGGACAGACCCAATACCACCCACGTTATGCCGGCGAGCAATGACGCTACCAGCACCAGCTGCGGCAGCATTCGCCAGCCATGCCAGGCCCCGAGGGCGGCGAGATATTTTATATCGCCATAGCCTAATCCTTCATATCCACGGACCCTGCGGTATAGCCAATAAAGGGCGGCAAACGAGAGATAGCCAGCTATAGCTCCCCAGACAGCCTCGTTGAGCTGATGCGGCGCCAGACAGAGATAAAAAAGCAAGCCGCTCCACAGTAGGGGGCAGGTGAAGCGGTCTGGCAGCAAACCGTGACGCAGGTCCTGCTGGCATAATACTAGCGTCAATCCGCTATAACAGAGTAAGAAGGGGAGGGCGGCGAGCATAGGTTACCCCGCGATGAGCAATGAATATGGCTTCACTATGCTTATCGGCTCGGCGCAGGGCAAAATGCAATTTTCAAGAGTGGATGGCGCTTTGCGGATTTATTGGCAGCGTTACGGCGCTTGCACAGCGCACTATCGCGAAGACGCGCAAATCTCGGTGATGATTTTCTAAACAGCGCTTGCGTCGTGCCAGAATTTGCGTATAATGCGCGGGCCTGTCAAAGTTGACAGCCGGTTCGATATGAACCCTGATAGTGCTTTTTGCTATCAAACAATGTCCCCAATCGGGGGACTATGTAAGAACGGTTACACTCTCCCATCAATCGTAATGGGTATGAGGAGTAATCATTTCGTCTATAAAATAATTGGAGCTCTGGTCTCATGCAGAACCAAAGAATCCGTATCCGCCTTAAAGCGTTTGATCATCGTCTGATCGATCAATCAACCGCGGAAATCGTCGAGACTGCTAAGCGCACTGGTGCGCAAGTCCGTGGTCCGATCCCGCTGCCGACCCGCAAAGAGCGCTTTACCGTTCTGATCTCCCCGCACGTCAACAAAGACGCGCGTGATCAGTACGAGATTCGCACTCACAAGCGTCTGGTTGACATCGTTGAGCCAACTGAAAAAACCGTTGATGCTCTGATGCGTCTGGATCTGGCTGCCGGTGTAGACGTGCAGATCAGCCTGGGTTAATCAGGTCATCGAGCGATTGAGAGGTTGAAACAATGATTGGTTTAGTCGGTAAAAAAGTGGGCATGACCCGCATCTTCACTGAAGATGGCGTATCTATCCCAGTAACCGTAATCGAAGTTGAAGCAAACCGCGTTACTCAGGTTAAAGACCTGGCTAACGATGGCTACCGCGCAATCCAGGTTACCACCGGTGCTAAAAAAGCTAACCGTGTAACCAAGCCGGAAGCGGGTCACTTCGCTAAAGCTGGCGTTGAAGCTGGCCGTGGTCTGTGGGAATTCCGTCTTGCTGACGGCGAAGAATTCACCGTAGGTCAGAACATTAGCGTTGAACTGTTTGCTGACGTTAAAAAAGTTGACGTAACCGGTACCTCTAAAGGTAAAGGTTTTGCTGGTACCGTTAAGCGCTGGAACTTCCGTACCCAGGACGCTACTCACGGTAACTCCTTGTCTCACCGCGTTCCGGGTTCTATCGGTCAGAACCAGACTCCGGGCAAAGTGTTCAAAGGCAAGAAAATGGCAGGTCAGCTGGGTAATGAGCGTGTAACCGTTCAGAGCCTGGACGTAGTACGTGTTGACGCTGAGCGCAACCTGCTGCTGGTTAAAGGTGCTGTCCCGGGTGCTACCGGTAGCGACCTGATCGTTAAACCAGCTGTGAAGGCGTGAGGAGATAGCAATGGAATTAGTATTGAAAGACGCGCAGAGCGCGCTGACTGTTTCCGAAACTACCTTCGGTCGTGATTTCAACGAAGCGCTGGTTCACCAGGTTGTTGTTGCTTATGCAGCTGGTGCGCGTCAGGGCACTCGTGCTCAGAAGACTCGTGCTGAAATCACTGGCTCCGGTAAAAAACCGTGGCGCCAGAAAGGTACCGGCCGTGCGCGTTCTGGTTCTATCAAGAGCCCGATCTGGCGTTCCGGTGGCGTGACCTTCGCTGCTCGTCCGCAGGACCACAGTCAAAAAGTTAACAAGAAGATGTACCGCGGCGCGCTGAAAAGCATTCTGTCCGAACTGGTACGTCAGGATCGTCTGATCGTTGTCGAGAAGTTCTCTGTTGAAGCGCCGAAAACTAAGCTGCTGGCACAGAAACTGAAAGACATGGCTCTGGAAGATGTGCTGATCATCACCGGTGAGCTGGACGAGAACCTGTTCCTGGCCGCACGTAACCTGCACAAGGTTGACGTACGTGATGCGAACGGTATCGACCCGGTTAGCCTGATCGCCTTCGACAAAGTCGTAATGACTGCTGATGCTGTTAAGCAAGTTGAGGAGATGCTGGCATGATTCGTGAAGAACGTCTGCTGAAGGTGCTGCGCGCACCGCACGTTTCTGAAAAAGCGTCTACTGCGATGGAAAAAACAAACACCATCGTTCTCAAAGTTGCTAAAGACGCGACCAAAGCAGAAATCAAAGCTGCTGTGCAGAAACTGTTTGAAGTCGAAGTCGAAGTCGTTAACACCCTGGTTGTTAAAGGGAAAGTTAAACGTCACGGACAGCGTATCGGTCGTCGTAGCGACTGGAAAAAAGCTTACGTCACCCTGAAAGAAGGCCAGAATCTGGACTTCGTTGGCGGCGCTGAGTAAGTCGGAGGAGTAATACAATGGCAGTTGTTAAATGTAAACCGACATCTCCGGGTCGTCGCCACGTCGTTAAAGTGGTTAACCCAGAGCTGCACAAGGGCAAACCTTTTGCTCCGTTGCTGGAAAAAAACAGCAAATCCGGTGGTCGTAACAACAATGGCCGTATCACCACCCGTCATATCGGTGGTGGCCACAAGCAGGCTTACCGTATTGTTGACTTCAAACGCAACAAAGATGGTATCCCGGCAGTTGTTGAACGTCTTGAGTACGATCCGAACCGCTCCGCGAACATCGCGCTGGTTCTGTACAAAGACGGCGAGCGCCGTTACATCCTGGCCCCGAAAGGCCTGAAAGCTGGTGACCAGATTCAGTCTGGCGTTGATGCTGCAATCAAAGCAGGCAACACCCTGCCGATGCGCAATATCCCGGTTGGTTCTACCGTTCATAACGTAGAAATGAAACCAGGTAAAGGCGGTCAGCTGGCACGTTCCGCTGGTACTTACGTTCAGATCGTTGCTCGCGACGGTGCTTATGTCACCCTGCGTCTGCGTTCTGGTGAAATGCGTAAAGTCGAAGCAGACTGCCGCGCTACTCTGGGCGAAGTTGGCAATGCTGAGCATATGCTGCGCGTTCTGGGTAAAGCAGGTGCTGCACGCTGGCGTGGTGTTCGTCCTACCGTTCGCGGTACTGCGATGAACCCAGTAGACCACCCACATGGTGGTGGTGAAGGTCGTAACTTTGGTAAGCACCCGGTATCCCCGTGGGGCCTGCAGACCAAAGGTAAGAAGACCCGCAGCAACAAGCGTACTGATAAATTCATCGTACGTCGCCGTAGCAAATAATTTTAGAGGATAAGCCATGCCACGTTCTCTCAAGAAAGGTCCTTTTATTGACCTGCACTTGCTGAAGAAGGTAGAGAAAGCGGTGGAAAGCGGAGACAAGAAGCCCCTGCGCACTTGGTCCCGTCGTTCAACGATCTTTCCTAACATGATCGGTTTGACCATCGCTGTCCATAATGGTCGTCAGCACGTTCCAGTCTTTGTTTCCGACGAAATGGTTGGTCACAAACTGGGTGAATTCGCACCGACTCGTACTTATCGCGGCCACGCTGCTGATAAAAAAGCGAAGAAGAAATAAGGTAGGAGGAAGAGATGGAAACTTTAGCTCAACATCGCCATGCTCGTTCTTCTGCTCAGAAGGTTCGCCTCGTAGCTGACCTGATTCGCGGTAAGAAAGTGTCGCAGGCCCTGGATATTCTGACCTACACCAACAAAAAAGCTGCTGTACTGGTCAAGAAGGTACTGGAATCTGCCATTGCTAACGCTGAACACAACGATGGCGCTGACATTGATGATCTGAAAGTTGCGAAAATTTTCGTAGACGAAGGCCCGAGCATGAAGCGCATTATGCCGCGTGCTAAAGGTCGTGCAGATCGCATCCTGAAGCGCACCAGCCACATCACTGTGGTTGTGTCCGATCGCTGAGACTCTGGAGACTAGCAATGGGTCAGAAAGTACATCCTAATGGTATTCGCCTGGGTATTGTCAAACCATGGAACTCTACCTGGTTCGCGAACACCAAAGAATTCGCTGACAACCTGGACAGCGATTTTAAAGTACGTCAGTTCCTGACAAAAGAACTGGCTAAAGCGTCTGTATCTCGCATCGTTATCGAGCGTCCGGCTAAGAGCATCCGTGTGACCATTCACACTGCTCGCCCGGGTATCGTTATCGGTAAGAAAGGCGAAGACGTAGAAAAACTGCGCAAGGTCGTAGCGGATATCGCTGGCGTACCTGCACAGATCAATATTGCCGAAGTTCGTAAGCCTGAACTGGACGCTAAATTGGTTGCTGACAGCATCACTTCTCAGCTGGAACGTCGCGTTATGTTCCGTCGTGCGATGAAGCGTGCTGTACAGAACGCAATGCGTCTGGGCGCTAAAGGTATCAAAGTTGAAGTTAGCGGCCGTCTGGGCGGCGCGGAAATCGCACGTACCGAATGGTACCGTGAAGGTCGCGTACCGCTGCACACTCTGCGTGCTGACATCGACTACAACACCTCTGAAGCGCACACCACTTACGGTGTAATCGGCGTTAAGGTATGGATCTTCAAAGGTGAGATCCTGGGTGGTATGGCTGCTGTTGAACAACCGGAACCGGCTGCTCAACCTAAAAAGCAGCAGCGTAAAGGCCGTAAATAAGGAGCGTCGCTGATGTTACAACCAAAGCGTACAAAATTCCGTAAAGTGCACAAAGGCCGCAACCGTGGTCTGGCGCAGGGTACGGATGTTAGCTTCGGCACTTTCGGTCTGAAAGCTGTTGGCCGTGGTCGTCTGACTGCCCGTCAGATCGAAGCAGCACGTCGTGCTATGACCCGTGCAGTTAAGCGTCAAGGTAAGATCTGGATCCGTGTATTCCCGGACAAACCGATCACCGAGAAGCCGCTGGAAGTTCGTATGGGTAAAGGTAAAGGTAACGTGGAGTACTGGGTTGCCTTGATTCAGCCGGGTAAAGTCCTGTATGAAATGGACGGCGTACCGGAAGAGCTGGCCCGTGAAGCATTCGGCCTGGCAGCAGCGAAACTGCCGATCAAAACCACCTTTGTAACTAAGACGGTGATGTAATGAAAGCAAAAGAGCTGCGTGAAAAAAGCGTTGAAGAGCTGAACGCTGAGCTGCTGAACCTGCTGCGTGAGCAGTTCAACCTGCGTATGCAGGCTGCAAGTGGCCAGCTGCAACAGACTCATCTGCTGAAGCAAGTGCGTCGTGATGTTGCACGCGTTAAGACTTTACTGACTCAGAAGGCGGGTGCGTAATGACCGATAAAATCCGTACTCTGCAAGGTCGCGTAGTTAGCGACAAAATGGAGAAATCCATTGTTGTTGCTATCGAACGTATGGTGAAACACCCGGTATACGGCAAATTCATCAAACGTACGACCAAACTGCACGTACATGACGAGAACAACGAATGCGGTATCGGTGACGTGGTTGAAATCCGCGAATGCCGTCCGCTGTCCAAGACTAAGTCCTGGACGCTGGTTCGCGTTGTAGAGAAAGCGGTTCTGTAATAGAGTACGCATTCTCGATACGGATAAACGGCTCAGCGATGAGCCGTTTATTTTTTCTACCCATATCTGGTTTGTGGTGTTATAATGCCGCGCCCTCGATATGGGGCTTTTTAACGACCCTAATTTTCGGGTCTCAGTAGTAGTTGACATTAGCGGAGCACTAAAATGATCCAAGAACAGACTATGCTGAACGTCGCCGACAACTCCGGTGCACGTCGCGTAATGTGTATCAAGGTTCTGGGTGGCTCGCACCGTCGCTACGCAGGCGTAGGCGACATCATCAAGATCACCATCAAGGAAGCAATTCCGCGTGGTAAGGTCAAAAAAGGTGATGTGCTGAAGGCGGTAGTGGTGCGCACCAAGAAGGGTGTTCGTCGCCCGGACGGTTCTGTCATTCGCTTCGATGGTAATGCATGCGTTATTCTTAACAATAACAGCGAGCAGCCTATCGGTACGCGTATTTTTGGGCCGGTAACTCGTGAACTTCGTACCGAGAAGTTCATGAAAATTATCTCTCTGGCACCAGAAGTACTCTAAGGAGCGAATCATGGCAGCTAAAATCCGTCGTGATGACGAAGTTATCGTGTTAACCGGTAAAGATAAAGGTAAACGCGGTAAAGTAAAAAATGTCCTGTCTTCCGGCAAGGTCATTGTTGAAGGTATCAACCTGGTTAAGAAACATCAGAAGCCGGTTCCGGCCCTGAACCAACCAGGCGGCATCGTAGAGAAAGAAGCAGCTATTCAGATCTCTAACCTTGCTATCTTCAACGCGGCAACCGGCAAGGCTGACCGTGTAGGCTTTAGATTCGAAGACGGCAAAAAAGTCCGTTTCTTCAAGTCTAACAGCGAAACTATCAAGTAATTTGGAGTAGTACGATGGCGAAACTGCATGATTACTACAAAGACGAAGTAGTCGCTAAACTCATGACTGAGTTTAACTACAATTCTGTCATGCAAGTCCCTCGGGTCGAGAAGATCACCCTGAACATGGGTGTTGGTGAAGCGATCGCTGACAAGAAACTGCTGGATAACGCAGCAGCTGACCTGACAGCAATCTCCGGTCAAAAACCGCTGATCACCAAAGCACGCAAATCAGTTGCAGGCTTCAAAATCCGTCAGGGCTATCCGATCGGCTGTAAAGTAACTCTGCGCGGCGAGCGCATGTGGGAGTTCTTTGAGCGCCTGATCACTATTGCTGTACCGCGTATCCGTGACTTCCGTGGCTTGTCCGCTAAGTCTTTCGACGGTCGTGGTAACTACAGCATGGGTGTCCGTGAGCAGATCATCTTCCCAGAAATCGACTACGATAAAGTCGACCGCGTTCGTGGTTTGGATATTACCATTACCACTACTGCGAAATCTGATGAAGAAGGCCGCGCTCTGCTGGCTGCCTTTGACTTCCCGTTCCGCAAGTAAGGTAGGGTTACTTAATGGCTAAGCAATCAATGAAAGCACGCGAAGTAAAGCGCGTGGCTTTAGCTGATAAATTCTTCGCTAAACGCGCTGAACTGAAAGCTATCATCTCTGATGTGAACGCAACCGACGAAGATCGTTGGAACGCTGTTCTCAAGCTGCAGACTCTGCCGCGTGATTCCAGCCCGTCTCGTCAGCGTAATCGCTGCCGTCAAACAGGTCGTCCGCATGGTTTCCTGCGGAAGTTCGGGTTGAGCCGTATTAAGGTCCGTGAAGCCGCTATGCGCGGTGAAATCCCGGGTCTGAAAAAGGCTAGCTGGTAATTGTCACCAATTGAATCACGGGAGTAAAGACAGATGAGCATGCAAGATCCGATCGCGGATATGCTGACCCGTATCCGTAACGGTCAGGCCGCGAATAAAGCTGCGGTCACCATGCCTTCCTCCAAGCTGAAAGTGGCAATTGCCAACGTGCTGAAGGAAGAAGGCTTTATTGAAGATTTTAAAGTTGAAGGCGACATCAAGCCGGAACTGGAACTGACTCTTAAGTATTTCCAGGGTAAAGCTGTTGTAGAAAGCATTCAGCGTGTCAGCCGCCCAGGTCTGCGCATCTACAAACGTAAAGATGAGCTGCCGAAAGTTATGGCGGGTCTGGGTATCGCAGTTGTTTCTACCTCTAAAGGTGTTATGACTGATCGTGCAGCGCGCCAGGCTGGTCTTGGTGGCGAAATTATCTGCTACGTAGCCTAATCGGAGGAAAAAATGTCTCGTGTTGCTAAAGCACCGGTCGTTGTTCCTGCCGGCGTTGATGTTAAAGTCAACGGTCAGGTTATTACGATCAAAGGTAAAAATGGCGAGCTGACTCGTACTCTCAACGATGCTGTTGAAGTTAAACATGCAGATAATGCTCTGACCTTCGGTCCGCGTGATGGTTACGTAGACGGATGGGCTCAGGCTGGTACCGCGCGTGCCCTGCTGAACTCAATGGTTATCGGTGTTACCGAAGGCTTCACTAAAAAGCTTCAGCTGGTTGGTGTAGGCTATCGTGCAGCGGTTAAAGGGGATGTAGTAAACCTGGCTTTAGGTTTCTCTCATCCTGTTGAACACAAGCTGCCGGCCGGTATCACTGCAGAATGTCCGACTCAAACTGAAATCGTGCTGAAAGGCGCTGATAAGCAGGTGATCGGCCAGGTTGCAGCAGATCTGCGCGCCTACCGTCGTCCTGAGCCTTATAAAGGCAAGGGTGTTCGTTACGCCGACGAAGTCGTGCGTACCAAAGAGGCTAAGAAGAAGTAAGGTAACACTATGGATAAGAAATCTGCTCGTATCCGTCGTGCGACCCGCGCACGCCGCAAGCTCCAGGAGCTGGGTGCAACTCGCCTGGTGGTACATCGTACCCCGCGTCATATTTACGCACAGGTAATTGCTCCGAATGGTTCTGAAGTTCTGGTAGCTGCTTCTACTGTAGAAAAAGCTATCTCTGAACAACTGAAGTACACCGGTAACAAAGACGCGGCCGCAGCTGTGGGTAAAGCTGTTGCTGAACGCGCTCTGGAAAAAGGCATCAAAGATGTTTCCTTTGACCGTTCCGGGTTCCAATATCATGGTCGTGTCCAGGCACTGGCAGATGCTGCCCGTGAAGCTGGCCTTCAGTTCTAAGGTAGAGGTGTAAGATGGCTCACATCGAAAAACAAGCTGGCGAACTGCAGGAAAAGCTGATCGCGGTAAACCGCGTATCTAAAACCGTTAAAGGTGGTCGTATTTTCTCCTTCACAGCTCTGACTGTTGTTGGCGATGGTAACGGTCGCGTTGGTTTTGGTTACGGTAAAGCGCGTGAAGTTCCAGCAGCGATCCAGAAAGCGATGGAAAAAGCCCGTCGCAATATGATTAACGTCGCGCTGAACAACGGCACCCTGCAACACCCGGTTAAAGGTGTTCACACGGGTTCTCGTGTATTCATGCAGCCAGCTTCCGAAGGTACCGGTATCATCGCCGGTGGTGCAATGCGCGCCGTTCTGGAAGTTGCTGGGGTTCATAACGTTCTGGCTAAAGCATACGGTTCCACCAACCCGATCAACGTGGTTCGTGCAACTATTGATGGCCTGGAAAATATGAATTCTCCAGAAATGGTCGCTGCCAAGCGTGGTAAATCCGTTGAAGAAATTCTGGGGAAATAAACCATGGCAAAGACTATTAAAATTACTCAAACCCGCAGTGCAATCGGTCGTCTGCCGAAACACAAGGCAACACTGCTTGGCCTGGGTCTGCGTCGTATTGGTCACACCGTAGAGCGCGAGGATACTCCTGCTGTTCGTGGTATGGTCAACGCGGTTTCCTTCATGGTTAAAGTTGAGGAGTAAGAGATGCGTTTAAATACTCTGTCTCCGGCCGAAGGCTCCAAAAAGGCGGGTAAACGCCTGGGTCGTGGTATCGGTTCTGGCCTCGGTAAAACCGGTGGTCGTGGTCACAAAGGTCAGAAGTCTCGTTCTGGCGGTGGCGTACGTCGCGGTTTCGAGGGTGGTCAGATGCCTCTGTACCGTCGTCTGCCGAAATTCGGCTTCACTTCTCGTAAAGCGATGATCACCGCAGAGATCCGTCTCTCTGATCTGGCTCACGTAGAAGGCGATGTAGTAGACCTGAACGCGCTGAAAGCGGCTAACATTATCGGCGTCCAGATCGAGTTCGCGAAAGTGATCCTGTCTGGTGAAGTAGCTCGTCCGGTAACTGTTCGTGGCCTGCGTGTGACTAAAGGTGCTCGTGCTGCTATCGAAGCTGCTGGCGGTAAAATTGAGGAATAAGTAGCAGATGGCTAAACAACCGGGATTAGATTTTCAAAGTGCCAAAGGTGGCCTTGGCGAGCTGAAACGCAGACTTCTGTTTGTGGTCGGTGCGCTGATAGTGTTCCGTATTGGCTCTTTTATTCCGATCCCTGGTATTGATGCCGCTGTACTTGCCAAACTGCTTGAGCAACAGCGAGGCACCATCATTGAAATGTTTAACATGTTCTCTGGTGGTGCTCTCAGCCGTGCTTCTATCTTTGCACTGGGGATTATGCCGTACATTTCGGCATCTATCATCGTGCAACTGCTGACGGTGGTTTACCAACCGCTGGCAGAGCTGAAGAAAGAAGGGGAGTCTGGTCGTCGTAAGATCAGCCAGTACACCCGCTACGGTACTCTGGTGCTGGCGATATTCCAGTCGATCGGTATTGCTACCGGTCTGCCGAATATGCCTGGTATGCAGGGCCTGGTGATTAATCCAGGCTTTGCATTCTATTTCACCGCTGTTGTAAGTCTGGTCACAGGGACTATGTTCCTGATGTGGCTCGGCGAACAGATCACTGAGCGCGGTATCGGTAACGGTATCTCGATCCTGATCTTCGCCGGGATCGTTGCGGGACTCCCGCCGGCCATCGCCCATACTATCGAGCAAGCGCGTCAAGGCGACCTGCACTTCCTCCTGTTGCTGTTGGTTGCAGTATTAGTATTTGCAGTGACCTTCTTTGTTGTATTCGTTGAACGTGGTCAACGCCGCATTGTGGTAAACTACGCGAAACGGCAGCAGGGTCGTCGTGTCTATGCTGCACAGAGCACACATTTACCGCTGAAAGTGAATATGGCGGGGGTAATCCCGGCAATCTTCGCTTCCAGTATTATACTGTTCCCGGCAACCATCACGTCATGGTTCGGGGGTGGTACTGGTTGGAACTGGCTGACAACAATTTCGCTGTATTTGCAGCCTGGGCAACCGCTTTATGTGTTACTCTATGCGTCTGCAATCATCTTC
Organism: Klebsiella sp. A-Nf5; assembly: GCF_002810545.1. Taxonomy (NCBI): domain Bacteria; kingdom Pseudomonadati; phylum Pseudomonadota; class Gammaproteobacteria; order Enterobacterales; family Enterobacteriaceae; genus Klebsiella; species Klebsiella sp. A-Nf5. The sequence continues at coordinate 41,221 of NZ_PIOG01000291.1, forward strand.
TTCTGTTTCTTCTACACGGCGTTGGTTTTCAACCCGCGTGAAACAGCAGATAACCTGAAGAAGTCCGGTGCATTTGTACCAGGAATTCGTCCGGGAGAGCAAACGGCGAAGTATATCGATAAAGTGATGACTCGCCTGACTCTGGTTGGTGCGTTGTATATTACTTTTATCTGCCTGATCCCGGAGTTCATGCGTGACGCGATGAAAGTGCCGTTCTACTTCGGTGGGACATCGCTGCTTATCGTTGTTGTCGTGATTATGGACTTTATGGCTCAAGTGCAAACTCTGATGATGTCCAGTCAGTATGAGTCTGCATTGAAGAAGGCGAACCTGAAAGGCTACGGCCGTTAAAACTGGTCGCCCGAGAAGTTACGGAGAGTAAAAATGAAAGTTCGTGCTTCCGTCAAGAAATTATGCCGTAACTGCAAAATCGTTAAGCGTGATGGCGTCATCCGTGTGATTTGCAGTGCCGAGCCGAAGCATAAACAGCGCCAAGGCTGATTTATTCGCATATTTTTCTTGCAAAGTTGGATTGAGCTGGCTAGATTAGCCAGCCAATCTTTTGTATGTCTGTACGTTTCCATTTGAGTATCCTGAAAACGGGCTTTTCAGCATGGTACGTACATATTAAATAGTAGGAGTGCATAGTGGCCCGTATAGCAGGCATTAACATTCCTGATCACAAACATACCGTAATCGCTTTAACCGCTATTTTCGGTATCGGCAAAACCCGTTCTAAAGCTATCTGCGCTGAAACGGGCATCGCTGAAAATGTTAAGATCAGTGAGCTGTCTGAAGAACAAATTGATATTCTGCGTGAAGCAGTAGGTAAATTTGTCGTTGAAGGTGATCTGCGCCGTGAAATCACCCTGAGCATCAAGCGTCTGATGGACCTTGGTTGCTACCGTGGTTTACGCCATCGTCGTGGTCTTCCGGTTCGCGGTCAGCGTACCAAGACCAACGCACGTACCCGTAAGGGTCCGCGTAAACCGATCAAGAAATAATCGGGGTGATTGAATAATGGCAAAGGCACCAGTTCGTGCACGTAAGCGTGTAAGAAAACAAGTCTCTGATGGCGTGGCTCATATCCATGCTTCTTTTAACAACACCATCGTTACTATTACTGATCGTCAGGGTAACGCACTGGGTTGGGCAACAGCCGGTGGTTCCGGTTTCCGTGGTTCTCGCAAATCCACTCCGTTTGCAGCTCAGGTTGCAGCAGAGCGTTGCGCAGAAGCCGTAAAAGAATACGGCATCAAGAATCTGGAAGTTATGGTCAAAGGTCCGGGTCCGGGTCGCGAATCTACCATTCGTGCACTGAACGCCGCTGGTTTCCGCATCACTAATATTACTGATGTGACTCCGATCCCTCATAACGGTTGTCGTCCGCCGAAGAAACGTCGCGTATAACGCTACGTTTTCCAGGTTAGTTGGAGAAAGAAAATGGCAAGATATTTGGGTCCTAAGCTCAAGCTGAGCCGTCGTGAGGGCACCGACTTATTCCTTAAGTCTGGCGTTCGCGCGATCGATACCAAGTGTAAAATTGAACAAGCTCCTGGCCAGCACGGTGCGCGTAAACCGCGTCTGTCTGACTATGGTGTGCAGTTGCGTGAAAAGCAAAAAGTTCGCCGTATGTACGGTGTGCTGGAGCGTCAGTTCCGTAACTACTATAAAGAAGCAGCACGTCTGAAAGGCAACACCGGTGAAAACCTGTTGGCTCTGCTGGAAGGTCGTCTGGACAACGTTGTATACCGTATGGGCTTCGGCGCCACTCGTGCTGAAGCACGCCAGCTGGTTAGCCACAAAGCGATTATGGTAAACGGTCGTGTTGTTAACATCGCTTCTTATCAGGTTAAAGCGAATGACGTTGTCAGCATTCGTGAGAAAGCGAAAAAGCAATCTCGCGTGAAAGCCGCTCTGGAGCTGGCTGAGCAGCGTGAAAAGCCAACCTGGCTGGAAGTTGATGCTGGCAAGATGGAAGGTACGTTCAAGCGTCAGCCGGAGCGTTCTGATCTGTCTGCGGACATTAACGAACACCTGATCGTCGAGCTTTACTCCAAGTAAAGCTTAGTACCAAAGAGAGGACACAATGCAGGGTTCTGTGACAGAGTTTCTAAAACCGCGCCTGGTCGATATCGAGCAAGTGAGTTCGACGCACGCCAAGGTGACCCTTGAGCCTTTAGAGCGTGGCTTCGGCCATACTCTGGGTAACGCACTGCGCCGTATTCTGCTCTCATCGATGCCGGGTTGCGCGGTGACCGAGGTTGAGATTGATGGTGTACTGCACGAGTACAGCACCAAAGAAGGCGTTCAGGAAGACATCCTTGAAATCCTGCTCAACCTGAAAGGGCTGGCGGTGAGAGTTCAGGGTAAAGATGAAGTCATCCTTACTTTGAATAAATCTGGCATTGGCCCTGTGACTGCAGCCGACATTACCCACGACGGTGATGTCGAAATCGTCAAGCCGCAGCACGTGATTTGCCACCTGACTGATGAGAACGCTGCTATTAGCATGCGTATCAAAGTTCAGCGCGGTCGCGGTTATGTGCCGGCTTCTGCCCGAATTCATTCGGAAGAAGATGAGCGCCCAATCGGCCGTCTGCTGGTCGACGCCTGCTACAGCCCTGTAGAGCGTATTGCCTACAATGTTGAAGCTGCGCGTGTAGAACAGCGTACCGACCTGGACAAGCTGGTCATCGAAATGGAAACCAACGGCACAATCGATCCTGAAGAGGCGATTCGTCGTGCGGCAACCATTCTGGCTGAACAACTGGAAGCTTTTGTTGACTTACGTGATGTACGTCAGCCAGAAGTGAAAGAAGAGAAACCAGAGTTCGATCCGATCCTGCTGCGCCCTGTTGACGATCTGGAATTGACTGTCCGCTCTGCTAACTGCCTCAAGGCAGAAGCTATCCACTATATCGGTGATCTGGTACAGCGTACCGAGGTTGAGTTGCTGAAAACGCCGAACCTGGGTAAAAAATCTCTTACTGAGATTAAAGACGTGCTGGCTTCCCGTGGACTGTCTCTGGGCATGCGCCTGGAAAACTGGCCACCAGCAAGCATTGCTGACGAGTAACCGGATCACAGGTTAAGGTTTTACTGAGAAGGATAAGGTCATGCGCCATCGTAAGAGTGGTCGTCAACTGAACCGCAACAGCAGCCATCGCCAGGCTATGTTCCGTAACATGGCAGGTTCGCTGGTTCGTCATGAAATCATCAAGACGACCCTGCCGAAAGCGAAAGAACTGCGTCGCGTAGTTGAGCCGCTGATTACTCTTGCCAAGACTGATAGCGTTGCTAATCGTCGTCTGGCATTCGCCCGCACTCGTGATAACGAGATCGTGGCAAAACTGTTTAACGAGCTGGGCCCGCGTTTCGCGAGCCGCGCCGGTGGTTACACTCGCATTCTGAAGTGTGGCTTCCGTGCAGGCGACAACGCGCCGATGGCATACATCGAGCTGGTTGATCGTGCTGAGCCGAAAGCAGAAGCTGCTGCAGAGTAATCTGTAGTAACGTAAAAAAACCCGCCCCGGCGGGTTTTTTTATATCTACCTTATCCCCACTTCACTACACTATCTGTACTCTTTTTGTTCATCCCCGGAGCCGTAGAATGTGGTTACTGGATCAGTGGGCGGAACGCCATATCCTCGATGCCCAAGCTAAAGGTGAGTTCGATTGTTTACCCGGCAGCGGCGAACCGCTGACTCTCGATGACGATTCACATGTGCCGACGGAGCTGCGGGCAGGTTATCGCCTTCTGAAGAATGCTGGGTGCCTCCCCCCGGAGCTGGAGCAGCGTAGGGAAGCGGTGGCACTGGCTGATTTACTGAAGGGCGTCCGTCAGGACGATCCGCGTCATGCTGAACTCAGTAAACGGCTTGCCTTGCTCGAACTGAAGCTTCGTCAGGCTGGCCTGAGCACCGACTTTTTACGCGGTGAGTATGCCGATGCTTTGCTACAAAGAATGAATCAGGAGTAAATATGTATCGTATTGGTGAGCTGGCTAAGCTGGCTGACGTCACGCCAGATACCATCCGTTATTATGAGAAACAGCAAATGATGGATCATGACGTGCGCACCGAGGGGGGATTTCGTCTTTACTCGGATAACGATCTTCAGCGGCTACGCTTTATTCGCTATGCCCGTCAGCTGGGCTTCACTCTGGAAGCGATCCGCGAATTATTGTCGATCCGTATCGATCCGGAGCACCATACCTGCCAGGAATCGAAAGGGATCGTTCAGGCGCGATTAAGCGAAGTCGAGGCGCGGATCAAAGAGTTGCAGACGATGCGTCGCTCTCTGCAGCGGCTTAATGATGCCTGCTGTGGGACTGCGCACAGTAGTGTTTATTGTTCGATCCTTGAGGCCCTTGAACAAGGCGCCAGCAATGGCGGTACTACGGGCCGTTGATTTTTTCATCGCGTGGATCTACACTCGCGCGGAATTCACACATGCACTGGAGTTACTATGAGTCGCTATCAGCATACCAAAGGGCAAATCAAAGATAACGCCATTGAGGCACTTCTCCACGATCCGTTATTCAGGCAGCGTGTAGAGAAAAACAAGAAAGGGAAAGGAAGCTATCAACGTAAAGATAAACATGCAGGAAGGATTGACCGGGAGGCCAGTGGCAAGCAAGCGAATCGCTTTTTTACCACTGGCCTTCTGCTTTCTGTGCTGATTAAGAACGGTTGTTTTGTTCTTTCAGCAGATCGCGAATTTCGCTCAGCAGGACTTCTTCTTTAGAAGGAGCTGGCGGCGCCGCCGGAGCCTCTTCTTTCTTACGATTTAACTTATTCATCAGTTTAATCGCCATGAAGATGGCAAACGCGACGATGATGAAATCGAAAACGTTCTGAATGAATACCCCATAATGCATCACGACAGCAGGGACATCGCCCTGGGCATCACGTAGCGTGACGGCAAACTGTTTAAAATCGATCCCGCCAATCAACAGGCCGAGTGGTGGCATAATAATATCTGCGACCAGCGATGAAACAATTTTACCGAATGCTGCACCGATGATCACACCCACTGCCAAATCGACAACGTTCCCGCGCATCGCGAATTCGCGAAACTCTTTTAAAAAACTCATTTTATTCTCCTTGTGCCAGCTGACGATGTAAGTTTAACAAATGTATTTTCATTTGCCATTACCAGTAGATAGTTACCGCAAATTATTAACCTTTGAATAATAAGGGATAATAAAAAGGCGCCTGTCCGGCGCCCTGGGAATTACAGGAAGAAAGGACTTGGCTGGAACAGCCTTTCTACATCGGAAATAAACTTTTTGTCGGTCAAAAACATGATCACATGATCGCCCTGCTCGATCCGCAGATTATTATTCGCGATCATAACGTCGTTGCCACGCACGACGGCGCCGATGATCGTACCTGGCGGAAGCTTGATCTCATCGATCGAACGTCCTACTACCCGCGAGGTGCTTTCATCGCCGTGTGCGACTGCCTCGATCGCTTCGGCAACGCCGCGGCGCAGGGAGGAGACGCCGACAATATCGGCTTTACGGACATGGCTGAGGAGTGCGGAAATTGTAGCCTGCTGAGGCGATATCGCAATATCGATGACGCTGCCCTGGACCAGATCAACATAGGCTTTGCGCTGGATCAGCACCATCACTTTTTTCGCCCCCATCCGTTTGGCCAGCATCGCAGACATAATATTTGCTTCGTCATCGTTTGTGACGGCAATAAACAGGTCCACCTGATCAATATGCTCTTCAGCCAGCAGCTCCTGGTCCGATGCATCACCGTAGAAGACGATTGTATGCTGCAGCTTTTCCGCAAGCTCAGCAGCTCGCTGCTGATTACGTTCGATAAGCTTGACGCTGTAATCTTTTTCCAGCTTATGGGCCAGACCCGCACCAATATTGCCGCCGCCGACCAGCATAATACGCTTATACGGCTTTTCCAGTCGCTGCAGCTCACTCATGACTGCGCGAATATGCTGCGAGGCGGCAATAAAGAATACTTCATCGCCGGCTTCCACAATCGTCGAACCCTGTGGGCGAATAGGACGATCGTGGCGGAAAATAGCGGCCACACGCGTATCGATATGCGGCATATGCTCCCGCATGGTGGACAACGCATTCCCTACCAGCGGACCACCGTAATACGCTTTTACTACGGCGAGGCTGACTTTCCCTTCGGCGAAGTTCACGACCTGAAGCGCGCCAGGATATTCGATCAGGCGGTGAATATTGTCGATGACCAGCTGTTCCGGGGCGATCAAGTGATCGATGGGCACCGCTTCAGAATTGAAGAGTTTATCCGCATCACGAACGTAATCAGGCGCACGAATACGGGCTATACGGTTTGGGGTATTGAATAATGAGTAGGCGACCTGGCAGGCCACCATATTGGTTTCATCCGAACTGGTGACCGCTACCAGCATATCGGCATCATCGGCCCCCGCCTCCCGCAGTACGCGAGGGTGAGAGCCATGTCCCTGGACGACACGCAGGTCGAACTTATCCTGCAGGCTGCGCAGACGGTCGCCATTGGTATCAACCAGCGTAATATCATTGTTCTCGCCGACGAGGTTTTCCGCCAGCGTGCCGCCGACCTGGCCGGCGCCCAGAATAATAATCTTCATCTGCAATGACCCATTAGTTCTGACGTTTGATTAGCTTAGCGTAAAAGAAGCCATCACCTTCTTCCGGGCCCGGCAGATTTTGCTGCCCGGGACTCTCCGGCGTGCCGGTTGCGTGAAGTTCTGCATCCGGGGTTCGCGCGAGGAAGGCGGCAATTTGCTGGCTATTCTCTTCCGGCAGAATAGAACAGGTAGCATACACCAGCGTGCCGCCTGGCTTCAGATGTGGCCAGGTGGCATTCAGGATCTCGGCCTGCAGCTGGGCTAATTCGGCGATATCCCGATCCCGGCGCAACCACTTGATATCAGGATGACGGCGAATGACGCCGGTGGCGGAGCAGGGGGCATCCAGCAGAATACGATCGAACTGTTCGTTGCCACACCACTGCTCAGGGAAGCGACCATCGCCCTGTTTGACTTCGGCTTTCATGCCCAGACGCTTCAGGTTGTCATAGACGCGTGACAGACGCAGTTCATCAATATCCACCGCCATGACCTGAGCCTGCGGGGCAACCTCCAGAATATGCGTCGTCTTGCCGCCCGGCGCGGCGCAAAGATCGAGAATGCGTTCGCCATTTTCTGGCAGCAGGTATCGCATACAGCCCTGGGCCGAGGCATCCTGGACGGTGACCCAGCCTTCGGCAAAGCCTGGCAACGCAAGGACCGGGGCAGGGGTGGCCATACGCACGGCGTCCGGATAGTCAGGATGGGTGAAACCCTCTAAGCCGGCCTCTTTAAGCAGAGCAAGCCATTCATCCCGGGAATGATGGTTGCGGTTAACGCGCAGCCACATCGGCGGGCGCTGGTTGTTCGCATCGACGATCTCCTGCCACTGCTGCGGCCAGGCCTGCTGCAGGCGTTTCAGCAGCCATTTGGGATGAAGATAGCGGTTTTCATGCTCAGCAAATTCGGCTAATAACGCTTCCTGCTGGCGCTGGAACTGGCGTAGCACGCCGTTGATCAGCCCTTTAAGCTGCGGGCGTTTAATGGCCACCGCGCCTTCTACCGTTTCCGCCAGTGCGGCATGCGGAGGAATACGGGTATAGAGCAACTGATAAAGCCCAACCATGATTAGAAAATGCACGGTGCGCTGTTTGCCGGTCATCGGACGCGCCATCAGCTTGTTGATAAGCCACTCAAGCTGACTGAGCGTACGCAATACGCCAAAACACAGCTCCTGCAACAGCGCTTTGTCTTTATCGCTGACTTTCTGCTGCAGAGGGGGCAGAACGTTGCTCAAAGACTGACCTTGTTCAATCACTTGCTCGATAGCCTGGGCGGCCAGACTGCGTAAGTTTATTTTGTTTTTCATAAGCGCAAAAATAAAAATGCCCGGCTAACCCGGGCTTTTAAAGAGACAACCGTCAGGCGAGACGGGTACCAGGGATGAACCACTCCCGGCGGGAATTGAGTAAGTCCTGCGAGCTCATCGCTTTTTTACCCGCTGGCTGTAGCGATTCCAGACTGAGGATCCCATCACCCGTGGCGACCTGAATACCCTGTTTGGTTGCTGCCACTATTGTTCCCGGCTCGGCGTGCGTGACTTCGGCAATAACCGATGCCCGCCAGACTTTGACTGGCTGCCCGTCAATCTCCAGCCAGCTCATTGGCCAAGGATTAAACGCCCGGATGCAACGTTCCAGCTGTGCAGCGGAAAGCGACCAGTCGATGCGGGCCTCTTCTTTACTCAGCTTCTCGGCATAACTGACGAGTGACTCGTCCTGGACTTCAGGCTGTGCCGTTCCGTTTGCCAGTTGCGCTAAGGTTGTCAGCAGTCCCTGTGGGCCGAGATCGGCCAGCTTATCGTACAGGCTGCCGCTGGTATCCTCAGCGGTAATGGGGCAGGAAAGCTTATACAGCATGTCACCCGTATCAAGGCCGACGTCCATCTGCATGATGGTCACGCCGGTTTCACTATCGCCCGCCCACAGCGAACGCTGGATCGGCGCGGCGCCACGCCAGCGCGGCAGCAGGGAGCCATGAACGTTGATACAGCCCAGTCGCGGCATTTCAAGCACCGCTTTTGGCAGAATCAGACCATACGCCACCACCACCATGATATCGGCGCCCAAATCGGCGACGAGCTGTTGGTTCTCCTGCGGACGAAGAGACGATGGCTGGAATACGGGGACATCATGGGCTTCAGCCAGCACTTTTACCGGGCTCGGCATCAATTTTTTGCCGCGTCCCGCGGGACGGTCTGGCTGAGTAAACACGCCAACGATCTGATGTTCAGACGACAACAACGCGTCAAGATGACGCGCTGCAAAATCGGGGGTGCCGGCGAAAATGATACGTAGTGAATGTGACACGGTATTCCTTGTTATCAGGCACGGGAACGTAAACGATCCAGTTTCTCAACCTTCTGACGAATGCGCTGTTGTTTGAGCGGTGACAGATAGTCAATAAACAGTTTGCCAACCAGGTGATCCATTTCATGCTGGATACAGATAGCCAGCAGGCCATCGGCCTCCAGCTCAAACGGCTTACCGTCGCGATCCAGCGCACGGATCTTCACTTTTTCCGCACGGGGTACCAGAGCACGCTGTTCCGGAATGGACAAGCAGCCTTCTTCAATACCGGTTTCGCCGTCTTTTTCCAGCAACTCCGGGTTGATTAACACCAGCCGCTCTTCACGGTTTTCCGACACATCGATAACGATGATGCGCTGATGGATATCGACCTGGGTTGCGGCCAGACCGATGCCTTCCTCGGCGTACATGGTGTCGAACATATCATCGACGATACGCTGAATTTCCGCATTCACTTCTTTGACCGGCTCGGCGACTTTGCGAAGGCGCTCGTCCGGAATATGTAACACTTGCAAAACTGCCATAAAGTTCCAGAGTCGTATTCAGGAGTTGATAAGATTATTAGCTCTATTCTAGACAAAACCCCCTGCAATTGACAGTCTCACTGTCCAATCGCAAAGATTGTCAATGCCGCTTATGGCAGGGGGTAAGGATGACGCCCGACGAGATTTGGCTGCGGCTGATGAAGGTCAGTAATTTGTATGGCGACAGGATGCTGGATATCGCGCAGCGGTTATGCGCAGCCGCTTCCGTTGATAGTGAAGCGCTGCATGCCGTTGGGATGACTGCGGCGCAGGCGAAGCCATTTTTACGGTTTGACGAGCGTGAGCTTGACGAGACGCGGCGCTGGTTGGAACACCCGGATCATCATCTGTTACGGGCCGACGATCCGCGCTATCCGTTGCGGCTAAGGGCTATCGCTGATTACCCCGGCGCGTTGCTGGTCAGTGGCGACCCCGCCCTGCTTCACAGCGCGCAGCTTGCCGTTATTGGCAGCCGTTTGCACTCCTGGTATGGCGCCCGCTGGGGAAAACTGTTCAGCGAAACGCTGGCGCGTAGAGGGATCACCATCACCAGTGGGCTGGCGTTAGGCATTGATGGCGTTGCGCACCGCGGCGCGCTGGCCGCGGAGGGGAAAACCATCGCGGTGCTGGGCAACGGGCTGGAACAGGTTTATCCGCGGCGCCATGCAAACCTCGCCCAACAGATCATCGACAATGGCGGTACGCTGGTCTCTGAATTTCCACTCATTACGCCGCCGCTTCCCGCTCATTTTCCCCGACGTAACCGTATTATCAGCGGCTTAAGTTTGGGCGTGCTGGTGATTGAGGCGGCGTTGCGAAGCGGATCGCTGGTCACCGTCCGTTGCGCCCTGGAGCAGGGAAGAGATGTGTTCGCCCTGCCTGGCCCGATTGGTAATCCGGGATCTGAAGGTCCGCACTGGTTAATCAAGCAAGGCGCGGTACCGGTGACCTCGCCAGAGGATATCGTGGAGTACTGGCAAAACGAGCTGGCCTGGCTTACTGATACGTCTGATTCGATAAATAATTGCGCCGATCAGCCGTCTGTAGCATTGCCATTTCCGGAGCTCCTGGCTAACGTAGGAGATGAGGTAACACCTGTTGACGTTGTCGCTGAACGTGCCGGCCAATCTGTGCCAGTAACCGTAGCTCAGCTACTTGAACTGGAGTTAGCAGGCTGGATCGCAGCTGTACCCGGCGGCTATGTCCGATTAAGGAGGGCAAGCCATGTTCGACGTACTCATGTATTTGTTTGAAACTTACATCCATAACGAAGCAGAAATGCGCGTGGATCAGGACAAACTGACGCGGGATCTTACCGATGCGGGTTTTGAGCGGGAAGATATCTATAACGCGTTAATGTGGCTCGAGAAACTGGCTGATTATCAGGAAGGTCTCGTTGAACCCATGCAGCTCGCTTCCGACCCGCTGTCGCTTCGGGTGTATACCGAAGAGGAGTGCCAGCGTCTGGATGCCAGTTGCCGGGGATTTTTACTCTTCCTCGAGCAGATTCAGGTGTTGAACCTCGAAACGCGAGAAATGGTGATAGAGCGCGTCCTGGCGCTGGATACAGCAGAATTTGAACTGGAAGACCTGAAATGGGTCATCCTGATGGTACTGTTCAACATTCCGGGTTGTGAAAACGCCTATCAGCAAATGGAAGAATTACTCTTCGAAGTAAATGAAGGTATGCTGCATTAATCTTTTTGCAGCAACATCGAGTTGTTATGACCAAATCAGCACTGTTTTCGGTGCGTAAAAATGAGCCCTGCCCGCAGTGCGGGGCTGAACTGGTGATCCGTTCCGGGAAACATGGCCCGTTTCTCGGCTGTTCGCATTATCCGGACTGTGACTATATCCGTCCCCTGAAAAGTCAGGCGGACGGTCATATCGTTAAGGTGCTGGAGGGACAGGAGTGCCCATCTTGCGGCGCTGTCATGGTGTTACGCCAGGGGCGCTTTGGTATGTTTATCGGCTGCAGTCGCTATCCTGAATGCGAGCATACCGAGCTGATTGATAAACCCGATGAGACCGCTATCGCCTGTCCGCAATGCGGACAAGGGCATCTGGTCCAGCGTCGCTCTCGTTTCGGTAAAACCTTTCATTCCTGCGATCGCTACCCTGATTGCCAGTTCGTTATCAATTTTAAACCGGTAGCGGGCGAATGCCCTGAATGCCATTACCCGCTGTTAATTGAAAAGAAGACGGCGCAGGGCGTGAAACGCTTTTGCGCCAGTAAACAATGTGGAAAGCCGATCCCGGCGGAATAAATCAGTGAATAATAACCTGCCCTCAGAAACCGTCGCCCATGCCGTGGCGGTACTGAAAAATGAACATGTCATCGCCTACCCCACGGAAGCCGTTTTTGGCGTTGGCTGCGATCCAGACAGCGAAACGGCCGTCATGCGTCTGCTGGAGCTGAAGCAGCGTCCTGTTGACAAGGGATTGATCCTTATCGCCGCCAGTTTTGAGCAGTTGAAGCCTTATGTTGATGATTCACGGTTAAGTGACTCGCAGCGGGACGCTATCTTTTCCTGCTGGCCAGGACCGGTGACGTTCGTATTCCCTGCGCGTCCCGAAACGCCGCGCTGGCTGACGGGGCGTTTTGATTCGCTGGCCGTACGCGTGACTAACCATCCGCTGGTGATTGAATTGTGCGAAGCCTACGGAAAACCGCTGGTCTCGACGAGCGCCAATCTCACCGGGCAGCCACCGTGTCGTACCACCGCAGAGGTTCATGCTCAGTTTGGTGACAGCTTCCCGGTCGTGGATGGCGCCACGGGTGGACGGCAAAATCCATCTGAAATCCGTGATGCCCTGACGGGTGAACTGTTCCGCCAGGGGTGAACCATGGAAACCTACGCTGTTTTTGGTAATCCGATCGCGCACAGCAAATCGCCTTCTATTCATCAGCTGTTTGCCCGCCAGTTAGGGATTACTCATCCTTATGGACGTGTGCTGGCGCCGCTGGACGATTTTGTCTCTTCTCTGAATCAGTTCTTTGCAGAAGGAGGAAAGGGGGCCAACGTCACCGTTCCTTTTAAAGAGGAAGCTTTTGCGCGCGCGGACGAGCTGACAGAACGCGCTGCGCTGGCGGGAGCAGTAAATACCCTGAAACGCCTGGAAGATGGCCGTTTACTGGGGGACAACACCGACGGTATTGGCCTCCTGAGCGATCTGGAACGCCTGGGGTTCATTAAGCCGCGCCAGCGGATCCTGCTGGTAGGTGCTGGTGGCGCATCACGCGGGGTTCTTTTGCCGCTTCTGTCGCTGGGATGTGCCGTCACGATCGTGAATCGAACCTATTCTCGTGCCCATGAGTTAGCCACTCTCTTCGCCCATACCGGTAGCGTCAGCGCAAGAGAGATGGATACCTTATCCGGGGAAACATTCGATCTGATCATCAATGCGACGTCCAGTGGAATAGACGGTGATGTACCGGCTATCCCGGCATCTGTTGTCCACGCTGACGTGTATTGCTATGACATGTTTTACCAGAAAGGGCCAACACCGTTTCTTCACTGGTGCCAGCAGTATGGCGCAGTCCACTGTGCTGATGGGCTGGGAATGCTGGTGGCGCAAGCCGCCCATGCTGTTCTGCTATGGCACGGCGTCCTGCCGGCTATCGCTCCGGTCATCGAAACGCTGCAGCAGGAACTGAATGCATGAATCAGGCGATTCAGTTTCCTGACCGGGAATCATGGGATGCCGAACGGCAGGGTGTGGTTTTTCCTGTGCTGGTCAATGGGATGCAATTAACCTGCGCAATTTCAGGACAGAGCCTGCAGCAGCGTTTTGGTGCAGAGGGGCCAGCGCAGTGGCTGGCCGCCTTCCAGGAACATCGTTGGGATCTAGAGGAAGAGGTGGAAGCATTGATCCGCGATGGTCAGGAAGATGCTCAGGGCTGGATCTGGTTATCCTGATCCAGGTATTCATTTTTCCATTTCACATAGTTATTTGCTGAATACTTCAGTCCTTCCCGTTCCGTCTCCGTCAGGGGGCGGATCTGTTTGACCGGATTGCCAAAGTAAAGGTAGCCGCTTTCCAGTTGTTTGTTCTGCGGTACCAAACTGCCTGCACCAATCATGACGTCATCGCCAACGACGACACCATCTAATAAGATCGAACCCATACCAACCAGCACGCGGTTGCCGATAGTGCAGCCGTGCAGCATCACTTTATGACCAACAGTTACATCCTCACCAATGATCAGCGGATTTCCCTCCGGCTTATAAGAGGACTTATGGGTCACATGGAGAACGCTACCGTCCTGAATATTGCTGCGTTGACCTATCGATACATAGTTGACGTCGCCGCGAATGGCCACCAGAGGCCAGACGCTGACATCATCGGCAATTCTGACATCACCGATGACAACGCTGGATGCGTCAATCATGACGCGAAGACCGATTTGTGGGAAAAATGCTTTATAGGGGCGCAGCTGAGCAGACATATAGACCTCAAAATACCGGAATGTAAGAAGACTTTGGTGGCTTTTATCTCCCTGTGCAACCCCTGAAAACGGTGAAAATTGAGCAAATCGTGCAATTACGCGACGAAAAGGGTGAAAAATCACCATTCAGAAAAAAAGATCGAAAAAAGGCTTGTGCAAAAAAATGGGATCCCTATAATGCGCTCCCACTGACACGGCAGATGTGAATCACTTCACACAAACAGCCAGTTCGGTTGAAGAGAAAAATCCTGAAATTCAGGGTTGACTCTGAAAGAGGAAAGCGTAATATACGCCACCTCGCGACAGAGCGCTAAAGCGCGTCGCAACTGCTCTTTAACAATTTATCAGACAATC
>NZ_PIOG01000197.1:0-2286 GCF_002810545.1 Klebsiella sp. A-Nf5
GCATATTGGTGTACCAGACTCGCCACGAAAACATGCTCCATGCCCGGCATGTGGCGGCGTGGATCGCTTCCGGTTTGATGATAACGGGCGCGGCAGCTTTATCTGCAGCCAGTGCGGAGCCGGTGATGGTTTGGATTTAATCAAGCAGGTTAACAACTGCGACACCACAGAGGCAGCACGAATGGCGGCTGATGTGCTGGGTATTGATTACCGGACAGTGAAACAGGACGAAGCGACAGCTAGCCAGAGGCGGGAACAAATGAAAACCGAAAGCCAGCAGCGCGAGCAGGAACGCCAACGGCGCAAGTTGGCTGAAATAGAACAGCGCCGCGGTTTATTTGTGAGCCACTGGCAGGGGCTTGCAGAAACAGCTTTCGAGGGTGAAAGCGAATACCTCATGAACAAGGGTTTGGTTGGGTTTACCTTCCCTGTTCTGCCTGATGGTTCGCTTTTGTTAGGGCTGGTTAATGAATCTGGCACAGTAACAGCTGCGCAGACCATTACACAGCAGGGTGAAAAACGTCTTCTGGCCGGCTCTGCGAAGCGAGGTGCATACCATGCTGTAAACGCAGCAGACGCACCGCAGAGTGTTTTAATTGCTGAAGGGCTGGCAACAGCCTTATCTGTCCATCTGATACGCCAGGAAGCACTGACGGTATGTGCCATAGATGCAGGCAACCTGCAGCCCGTCGCCCAGGCCATGCATCAGCGTTACCCGAATGCGCAGATCATCATTGCTGCCGACAACGATATTAAGCCCGGAGAGCCAAATATAGGCAAAGACGCTGCGGAGAAAGCTGCAAAGTCTGTCTCTGGCTGGGTGGCTTTACCACCAACAGTGAAAAAGGCCGACTGGAACGACTACCACCAGCAGCATGGCCTGGAAGCCGCTACAACGGCGTTTAAGAATTCGATGTATCAACCGCAGGAGCCTGAAGTGTCCGCGAGACTGCAAGTGATCAACGGAGGGAAGAAAGGCGCATCAAAACCTGAATCTCTGCGACCTCATGTCGAAAGCCGTGCTGACGGTATTTTTTGGGTTGAGCCAAAATCAGACAAAGATACCGGGGAAATAACTACCCGTGAAAGCTGGCTGTGTTCTTCTCTGGAGGTCATAGGTACTGGCATAGATGACAGTAAAACCCGGTATCTGATCCTGCGCTGGCGCCCATTCGGTTCGAAGGGGGATACTGTCCAGGCAATACCATTTGCTGATATCGGTGAACGCGAAGGCTGGCGAACGCTCAAGGCTGGTGGGGTGAACGTCACAACCAAAAGTGGTTTACGTGCAACGTTGGCCGACTGGCTGCAGAGCTGTGCCAATGGTGAGGTATGGCGCATTGCGCATGCTACGGGCTGGCAGTGTGGCGCCTACATCATGCCTGATGGCGAGATCATTGGTACTCCAGATCAACCGGTGCTGTTTAACGGACGAAGTTCTGCCGCATCCGGTTATACCACCAGCGGTACTGTTGAAAGCTGGCGAGAGAGCGTTGGACGTCTGGCCTTTGGCAACTACTCGATGATGACTGGTGTGGCCGCAGCTCTGGCCGCCCCGCTGATTGGCCTTGCTGGTGCGGATGGATTCGGCATCCACCTCTACGAACAGTCGAGCGCGGGTAAGACTACCACTGCTAATGTGGCCGCCAGTCTTTACGGCAATCCAGATGTACTGCGTCTAACCTGGTACGGTACAGCGCTGGGGCTGGCGAATGAAGCTGCCGCACACAACGACGCGCTCATGCCGCTAGACGAAATCGGCCAGGGCGCTGATCCGGTGGAGGTCTACAAATCTGCCTACGCGCTTTTTAATGGTACGGGTAAGCTGCAGGGGGCGAAGGAGGGAGGGAACCGTGATCTGAAGCGCTGGCGTACTGTGGCCATCAGTACCGGTGAGATGGATCTGGAAACATTCATCGCCAGTGCCGGCCGTAAGGCTAAAGCGGGCCAGCTGGTTCGCCTGCTTAACATTCCAATGCGTCGGGCAGTGCGTTTTCATGAGCATGCCAATGGTAAATACCATGCCGATGCTCTGAAGGATGCATACCAGCATCACCACGGAGTGGCCGGGCGTGAGTGGGTTAAGTGGCTGGCTGACCACCAGCACGAGTCAGTAAGCGCTGTCAGAGCAGCGGAAGAACGCTGGCGTAGCTTGATCCCGTCGGATTATGGGGAGCAGGTCCATCGCGTCAGCGCCCGGTTCGCGATTCTGGAAGCCGCACTGCTGTTGGGTAAGGTGATCACTGGTTGGGATGAGCAAACGTGTCGGGATGCTATCCAATACAG
>NZ_PIOG01000015.1:0-4017 GCF_002810545.1 Klebsiella sp. A-Nf5
GCCTGTCGTTAGCAGTGGCGGTCATCCACCGCCCGGAGATGCTGATCCTCGATGAGCCGACCTCCGGCGTCGACCCGGTGGCGCGCGATATGTTCTGGCAGCTGATGGTAGACCTGGCGCGCCAGGATCGTGTGACTATATTTATCTCCACCCACTTTATGAATGAAGCGGAACGCTGCGATCGCATCTCCCTGATGCATGCTGGCAAGGTGCTGGCCAGCGATACGCCACAGGCGCTGGTCGAGCAGCGCGGAGCCGCCAGCCTCGAAGAGGCGTTTATCGCCTGGCTTAAAGAGGCCCAACCGTCCTCTCCAGTACCAGATGAACCCACGTCTGCTGTCGCATCGCATTCGGAACACACGGCCCCACGGCAAGCCTTCAGTCTACGCCGCCTGTTTAGCTACAGCCGCCGCGAGGCGCTGGAGCTGCGCCGCGATCCGGTGCGATCGACGCTGGCGCTGCTGGGGACGGTGATCCTGATGTTTATTATGGGTTATGGGATCAGCATGGACGTTGAGGATCTGCGCTTTGCCGTCCTCGACCGCGATCAAACCATCAGCAGCCAGGGCTGGTCGCAGAATATCGCCGGCTCACGCTACTTTATCGAACAGGCGCCGCTGCACAGCTATGACGAACTGGACCGCCGGATGCGCGACGGCGAACTGGCGGTGGCAATAGAGATCCCGCCGAACTTTGGTCGCGATATCGCCCGCGGCACACCGGTGCAAATCGGCGTCTGGGTGGACGGCGCGATGCCCAACCGCGCGGAAACCGTGCGCGGCTACGTGCAGGCGATGCATCTCGCCTGGCTGCAGGAGATGGCTGGCCGGCAGAGCAGCCCACAGCGCGATACCTCACTCATCTCCATCGAGACCCGCTATCGCTATAATCCGGACGTGAAGAGCCTGCCGGCCATCGTCCCGGCGGTGATCCCGCTGCTGCTGATGATGATCCCGGCGATGCTCAGCGCCCTGAGCGTAGTCCGTGAGAAAGAGCTCGGATCGATTATCAACTTGTACGTGACGCCAACCACCCGCAGTGAATTCCTGCTCGGCAAGCAGTTGCCTTACATCGTACTGGGGATGTTTAACTTCTTCCTGCTGTGCGCGCTGTCGGTCTTTGTCTTTGGCGTCGCGCATAAGGGCAGCTTCCTGACGCTGACCCTGGCGGCGCTGCTGTATGTCACCATCGCCACCGGTCTGGGGCTGCTGATCTCAACCTTTATGAAGAGCCAAATCGCCGCCATCTTCGGTACCGCGATCATTACGCTGATCCCGGCAACCCAGTTCTCCGGAATGATCGATCCGGTGGCGTCGCTGGAAGGGCCCGGGCGCTGGATCGGGCAAATTTATCCGACCAGCCACTTCCTGACTATCGCTCGCGGCACCTTCTCCAAGGCGCTGAATCTCAGCGATTTGTGGGGCTCGTTCATTCCGCTATTGCTTGCGGTGCCGCTGGTGCTCGGGCTGAGCGTGCTGCTGCTGAAGAAACAGGAGGGATGATGCGCGGATTACGCAATATTTATAATCTTGGCGTCAAAGAGCTGCGCAGCCTGCTCGGCGATAAAGCGATGCTGGCGCTGATCGTGTTTGCTTTTACCGTGTCGGTGTACTCCTCGGCCACGGTGATGCCCGGTTCGCTGCACCTGGCGCCGATCGCGGTTGCTGATATGGATAAATCCCAGCTCTCTTCACGCATCATTAACGCTTTCTACCGTCCCTGGTTTCTTGAGCCGGAGCTGATCACCGCTGATGAGATGGACGCCGGGCTGGATGCCGGGCGCTACACTTTCGCCATCAACATCCCGCCTAACTTCCAGCGCGATGTGCTGGCCGGTCGGCAGCCGGAAATCCAGGTCAATGTCGACGCCACGCGCATGAGCCAGGCCTTTACCGGCAACGGCTATATCCAGAATATTATCAGTGGCGAAGTCAACAGTTTTGTCGCCCGCTATCGGGATAACAGCGTACTGCCGGTAGAGCTGGCGGTAAGGATGCGTTTTAACCCTAACCTTGAGCAGGAGCGCTTTGGCGCGGTGATGGCGATCATCAATAACATCACCATGCTGGCGATCGTCCTCACCGGTTCGGCGCTGATCCGCGAGCGGGAACATGGCACCATAGAGCACTTGTTGGTGATGCCAGTAACGCCGTTTGAAATCATGATGGCCAAGATCTGGTCGATGGGCCTGGTGGTGCTGGTGGTCTCCGGGTTGTCGCTGATACTGATGGTGCAGGGGATTTTGCAGGTGCCCATTGAAGGGTCGATTCCCCTGTTTATGCTGGGGGTGGCGCTCAGCCTGTTCGCCACGACCTCAATCGGCATTTTTATGGGCACCCTCGCCCGATCGATGCCGCAGCTGGGGCTATTGATGATTCTGGTGCTGCTGCCGCTGCAGATGCTTTCCGGCGGATCCACGCCGCGGGAAAGTATGCCGCAGCTGGTACAGGATATTATGTTGACCATGCCGACCACCCACTTCGTCAGTCTGGCGCAGGCGATACTGTACCGTGGCGCCAGCTTTGCCATCGTCTGGCCGCAGTTCTTAACCTTGCTGGCTATCGGCGGGGTGTTCTTTACTATCGCGTTGCTGCGTTTTCGTAAGACTATTGGCGAGATGGCGTAAGGGCTTAAGAAGGGCCGTCGACTGACGGCGGCCCAGGGATTTATTTGTGGCGGTTCATAAAGCGACGTAAACCCCAGGTGAAGGCCATCGCCATACTAAACAGGATAAACAATAAGACAATCCAGCTGATGGAGATGCGCAGCAGCGTGCCGGGGGTCATAAACGGCTGCAGATAAACGGTGAAGGACTGGGCGGGTGATTTCCCCAGCAGTTCATAAACGTTATCCATAAGCCATACGCCGACCCGGCAGAACAGCCAGATAATCGCTGGCCAGCAGAGCAGCACCAGAAAGGTAAAGCGCTCCTGAATGTAAGTGAAGAGCTGGCGCAGTGGCGACCAGTTAAGCAGGATTTTCATTTCTATTCTCATATTGCCAGCCGATAACCTGCATATGTCTCGCAAGGTATTTCGGGCAGCATCCATACAGGCAATCATCCCCCTTTGTATAACAAATTTTCCGCCATATAAACCAGATCAAGTTAACAAAGTGTTAATGATGTAGCTCATTAAGACAAAAACAGGGAAGAAGCATACTGTTTGGCACAATACATCCGGGAGCGAAGTATTCAGTCACGGAAATATTTTTTCTGAATCGTAAGTGCGTTATTTTGCGGGAGGAAGAGGCAGCGCCATTATTTTACCGAGGCACAATAAAATGGCGCTGAAATAGAGAGATCATATTAATCGTAACTACTAATAATTATTTTCCGACTTGCATCATCCGGTAAATTCACCGTCCGCGTGATCACGCCGCGAGCATTCGTCACGCTATTTTGCGAAGCAATAAGATAGGTATTCTTTCCGCAACGCTGCTGAGGTTGTTTATTGACGATATCGGTACTGCAGGTTTCTGAAACCACCCGCCCGGAGAGCGTTAATGTGGCGGTATCAGCAGCAAACAGAGGTAAGCTTAGTCCATAAGCGAAAGTCAGGATCCCAATTAGCGGTTTTTTCATTGAATTTATAACCAGTTAACAGGATGAGAAATAAGCGAGTTGCTTTCTATTTTTCTCCCTCAGGAGAGATGATGCGTTGATTCATCATGCAGGGAAGATAATCCATATTATTAATAAGGACAATTGCAGGATAACCTATTAATGTGATAGGTATTACTGATGTTAACGAACCAGGCGGTCGGGCCGGATGTTTCCCCGGAGGCGGTGCTGCGCACCTTATCCGGGCTACGGATCGTGTAGCCCCGGTCAGCGCAGCGCCACCGGGGAGATATACCCCACACAGCAAAAAACCCCGCACCTTTCGGCACGGGGTTCTTTTTTAACGCAAAACAAAAAGCTCAGTCTTTCGACTGAGCTTTCTGCTTTATTTGATGCCTGGCAGTTCCCTACTCTCACATGGGGAGACCCCACACTACCATCGGCGCTACGGCGTT
>NZ_PIOG01000030.1:0-3733 GCF_002810545.1 Klebsiella sp. A-Nf5
CAGCCCAGGCCGGATTGTTCGGGTTATGGTTCAGGAAATCACGCCACAGCACTTCGGCAATGTCAGCCATACCCATCGGGGCCCCCGGGTGGCCGGATTTGGCTTTCTGTACAGCGTCCATGCTCAGCGCACGAATAGCGTTAGCAAGCTCTTTACGTGAGGACATTTTGACTCCAGTTCGGACTGTTGAAGGCCATGCCCTTAACGACTTGACGAGAGCGCGTTTTGGGCTACGCCGGAAAAAAGTGTGAACAATGTAACCCAAGCGACAAGTCATGTACATGGAGCATCCTTTTGCCCTTTAAGAAATCTCTGGAACAGGTTGTGCTACCCCGGAATCCGCTCGCCCGCATCCTGCGATACTCTTTATAATTTACGCAGAATACGGTTCCCTGCCGTCGCCGTATTTTCGGATAAACAACCATAAGATTGTGGAAGATAAAAAATGAAAATTCGCTCAACCGTACTTGCTCTTGGGATCGCAGCAACCCTCACCGGATGTCAGAACATGGACTCCAATGGTCTGCTCAGCTCAGGCGCCGAAGCCTTCCAGGCGTACTCCCTCAGCGATGCGCAGGTGAAAACCTTAAGCGACCAGGCCTGTAAAGAGATGGACGCCAAAGCGAAAATCGCCCCGGCCAGCAGTGAATACAGCCAGCGTCTGAGCAAAATCGCGACCGCGCTGGGCGATAACATCAATGGCCAGCCAGTGAACTACAAGGTCTATGAGACCAAGGATGTGAACGCCTTCGCGATGGCGAACGGCTGCATCCGCGTTTACAGCGGGCTGATGGACCTGATGAACGATAATGAAGTTGAAGCGGTTATCGGCCACGAAATGGGCCACGTTGCGCTGGGCCACGTGAAGAAAGGCATGCAGGTCGCGCTGGGCACCAACGCCGTGCGTGCGGCGGCGGCCTCCGCCGGCGGCATCGTCGGCAGCCTGTCGCAGTCGCAGCTGGGCGATTTAGGCGAAAAACTGGTGAACTCGCAGTTCTCCCAGCGTCAGGAATCGGAAGCGGATGACTACTCTTATGACCTGTTGCGTAAGCGCGGCATCAATCCGTCGGGACTGGCCACCAGCTTCGAAAAACTGGCCAAGCTGGAAGCCGGTCGTCAGAGCTCTATGTTTGACGATCACCCGGCCTCAGAAGCGCGCGCCCAGCATATTCGCGATCGCATGAAAGCCGACGGGATTAAATAATCGACAGCGGGAGGCATTATCGCCTCCCTTTTTTTATATACCTGTAAAAATATTTAGCCGCATGAATTGATAATTTAAGCGCACAAACCGTTAATTATTGTTGCACCTCGTCACAGCCAATTATTTTAAGCGCTGCCACTCAGCAAAATATTATTTGGCAAATGAAAAACGGTGTACACAATCCGCCTTTCAGAACCGCGTTCCTCCAGATAATAAATAGTCCACCCCTCTTCGCCAAACGCAGCCGGCGTGCGCCACACGGCTTGTTTCCTGGCGATACCATTGCTCACACAATGATTGCTTTCGACATTATTTCAGGAGAATATCGCGACTGCAGTGATTCCATTGAATATATCGACAGACAGAGAAGTGCCTTCAGTGAAAAAAGAATTATCCTTAATTGCACTTGGCATAATTGCCGCCGCACCGACTTTCGCCAGCCAACAATCCGCCAGTCAGGGCTTTATTGACGACAGCCATCTGGATCTCTTTTTACGTAACGCGTATATCAAACGTGATTATCGCGATGGGTTGCCGGATAAAGCCGAATGGGGCCAGGGGATTATCGCCACCTTCGAATCGGGCTTTACCCAGGGACCGGTCGGCTTTGGCGTGGACGGTATCGCTCAGTATGCGGTGCGCCTTGACGGCGGTCGCGGGCGCAGCGGCGCGGGCGGGATCGACTTTTTCGCCCAGGATGACGATGGCCGCGCGAAATCCGACCTCGCGAAATTCGGCGCTACCGGCAAAATGCGCTTTTCGAATACCGTGCTCAGCTACGGCAGCCAGCGGCCGATGCTGCCCATCGTCTACGCTGACGATTCACGCCTGCTGTACGAGAGCTATACCGGCACCATGCTCACCTCACGCGAAATCGACGGTCTGGAAATTAACGCCGGCTACCTGACCGATCAGCAGCGCAAAAGCGACGACAGCCATAACAGCGGCCTGAAAAGCCTGACCTTCGGTGGGGCAAGCTACCGGTTCAACGACCAGCTCAGCGGCGCGCTGTACGCGTCACACGTCGAAGATGTGCTGAACAAACAGTATCTTGGCCTGAACTACAAGCAGCCGTTCGCCGCCGACCAACAGCTGGTTCTCGATTTCAACGGCTATCACTCACGCCTGGATCAAGAATATGCCGACGCCAATGACACCGGGCGCAGCAACAGCATCTGGAGCCTGGCCGCCAGCTACATCTGGGATATTCACACCTTTAAAGTCGCTTATCAGCAAAGCAGCGGCAGCACCGGTTACCACTACGGCGGTTACCAGAACCAGGGGGGAGTTGGCGATGGCGGGAACACCATCTGGCTGGCCAACTCCTACTGGTCTGATTTTAACGGTGAAGATGAACGCTCCTGGCAGGCATCGTACGGACTGGATTTTGCCGGGCTGGGATTACCGGGGCTGACCTGGACCACCGCCTACGTGCGTGGTGATAACATTAAAACGTCAGAGACCAGCAACGGCAAAGAACACGAATGGTTCAACCAGGTTCAATACCAGGTGCAAAACGGCGTGGCGAAAGATTTGAAATTCAGACTACGCTATTCGGTGCTGCGCGTTTCCAGCAACGCCAGCGACTATAACGTTAGCGGGAATGAAGTCCGGTTCTACGTCGAATATCCGTTTAACGTGTTTTGACGCGATGATGACCCCTCTCCTGTGCGCCGGCCCTCTCCCGGCGCGCAGGAGCACTCGCCCGGCGCCTTGATAACCCCTCTGTGCCGCGCGCAACCCTCTCCCGGGAAGGGAGAGGGTCGGGGTTACCCGGCTTATTCGCCCTTCTTCGCCGCCTGGATGTAGAGCATTTCCAGAGCGAGGGTCGCCGCCGCCAGAGCGGTGATTTCGGACTGATCGTAGGCCGGAGCGACTTCCACCACGTCCATCCCAACGATGTTCAGATCCTTCAGGCCACGCACCAGTTTGATCGCCCGGTCTGAGGTTAACCCGCCGATAACCGGGGTCCCGGTGCCTGGCGCAAACGCCGGATCCAGACAGTCGATATCAAAGGTCAGGTACACCGGCATGTCGCCGACGATCTGCTTCACCTGGGCAATCACGTCATCAACGCTGCGGTCGTTGACCTGGCCGGCGTCGAGCACGGTAAAACCATTGTCTTTATCGAATTCAGTACGGATTCCGATCTGCACGGAGTGGTTCGGATCGATAAGCCCTTCGTTCGGTGCGGTGTAGAACATGGTGCCGTGGTCGAACTCGCAGCCGTTGGCGTAAGTGTCGGTGTGGGCATCGAAGTGCACCAGCGCCATTTTACCGAAGTGCTTAGCGTGGGCGCGCAGCAGCGGCAGGGTAACAAAGTGGTCACCGCCGAAGGAGAGCATGCGCTTGCCTGCCGCCAGCAGTTTCTCGGCGTGGGCCTGCAGTTTCTCGCTCATTTCACGCGCGTCGCCGAAGGCGTACACCAGATCGCCGCAGTCCACCACGTTCAGGCGTTCGCGCATGTCGAAGTTCCACGGGAAACGGTTGTGCTCCCAGGCGAGGTTAGTGGAAACCTGGCGGATCGCC
>NZ_PIOG01000097.1:0-1523 GCF_002810545.1 Klebsiella sp. A-Nf5
GGCGGCGTCAGGAATGGCGATCTCCCAAAATTCTCAAACGAAACGGCAGAATGGTGGCAGAACAATCAGGCCAGCCTGATTTCTGGGTGCTCACCGGAGACTACCATCTGTCGCAGTCTGAACACAGCGGTCCGCCGTGGAAAGCCTGCCTCATCGATAAGGTCTTTAAACTGTATTGTTCACTGTTCTGATGATGGCTTCACAAGGCTTACAGGCGGAATTTTCAGTTAAGGAAGGATTATGTGTGATTTATGCAGGGCGGATGAGAATTACTTCCATACGGCAGAATGCGTGTATGACCAGCTGGTCAGTGAATACCCCGTGATGTGGCTGCGGGACTCGACCCGGATCGGGGCCTGCTACACCCTTCGTGAACTGCTGTCGCCGGAAGGGATGGTGCTGGCCATACAGAACTCTCTCCCGATGAAGGGGTGGCGGCTTCGCATGCTTTACAACGAAGCCATTGACGAAGAAATTAACCCACTGCACGGGGACTGTATTGAACTGCCCTCCAGAGCGGATGCCCTGCAGGCTTTCGTGGAGTCAGGGGACACTCCCCTATCCGATAACTGCTGACAGCACCGGGGTATAACCCTCCAGGGAAAAAACATGACCGACTTCGTGACCCGGACTGTTATGGACAAAACAATGTGGCTCGTGACATTGCCGAAGATCATTACAAATAACAGTACCCGCCAGGAGGAAAATCTGGTCGTCATTCTGAGCAGGGAGCAATCGTGGGGGGCAACTTCTGACCATTTTCCCGACGGATTGTACCGGGTCTCCTGCATAATGACACTGTACCTGGCCGATACCGAACAGACGAAGACTCAGACTTTCACTGCAATCTACTGGCCTCAACAGAAGGCCCTGCATCTGTTTACAGATGAGTTCAGACTGGAACGCCGCCTGCAGGGACACGGCCTGGGTAGCTGGATCACGCAGCAGTTTGTGCTCTGGGCCAGAGGCCTTCCGCCAGAAACCAGGGTTTTGCCGATTGAAATTTCCCAGGTTGATGAAAAAAACGAAGAAAACAAGATCCGGAGGGACAGACTGTGGCACGCAATGGGTTTCCGGTTCCCGGCCGGGGAAACCAGCTCAATGCCGCTGCGGGCAGACGAACTACAGTTGCCGCGGGGCAGGTATTCAACGCTCCGGGTGGAGCCCCTGGTATCCGCGGTACGCCGGCTGGAAGACTGTTATCGCGGGCTGCAGGAAAAAATCGTGCAGCTCGAAGGCAAAAAACGGTCGCAAAAACAGTTAATTACTTCACTTAAGAATCGTACATTTTATTATCTGTTGCACAGGAAAGGGGGCCAGCTCCCGGACGAGAAATGTGACGCCCTGCCACTGCGGGCAGAAAAACTGTCTCTGCCGCAGAGCGGGGATTCAGACCTAGAGGTGGCGCAACGGGCAACCGGGGTCATCCGGCTGGCTACCCTGTGTGCTCAGTCGCAGAAAAGAATCCTGGAGCTGGAAAGGGAGCTTGCCTCGCAAAGTGAGGAGCTCGTTGACCTGCAGGC
>NZ_PIOG01000282.1:0-92570 GCF_002810545.1 Klebsiella sp. A-Nf5
CATGTGTTAGGCCTGCCGCCAGCGTTCAATCTGAGCCATGATCAAACTCTTCAATTTAAGTTTGATGCTCGTGAATTAAACTTCGTAATGAATTACGTATGTTCACTCAGAGACTTGGTATTCATTTATTGTCCGAAGACATTAAGAATCCATGTCACTTTGAGTGCCCACACAGATTGTCTGATAAATTGTTAAAGAGCAGTGCCGCTTCGTTTTTCGCTGCGGCGCGGGGTGTGCATATTACGCTTTCCCGCTGCAGAGTCAAGCATTTATTTTTGCTTTTCTCCGCGAAGTTCTCACCGGAACCCCGCTGACCCGGCGGCTTGCTTGCCGTTGTTCCGTGTCAGTGGAGGCGCATTATAGGGAGTAATTCTGAGGTGACAAGGGGAAATTCAAAAAAACTTTTCAACCGTCTCTTTTTTCAACAAAGCGGCGAGGAATGTCGCAAAAAACCGCCGTTTTGCTGTTTTAACCGACGAAACGGGGCGCCTGGTGGCATACTGTTAGAGTAAAGAAAAGAAAGGAACGGCATTTATGTCTTTAAGCGCACAGCAACTGGCGGCACAAAAGAACATCTCCTGGGTACTGGCCGAGAAGCTCGCCCAAAAAATACTGACTGGCGAATATCAGCCGGAAAGCATTCTTCCCGGCGAGATGGAGTTGGGGGAGCAGTTCGGCGTAAGCCGTACCGCCGTCCGTGAAGCGGTGAAGACGCTTACGGCAAAAGGCATGTTGCTACCTCGACCTCGCATTGGCACCCGGGTGATGCCGCGCAGCAGCTGGAACTTCCTGGATAAGGAACTGCTGTCCTGGTGGCTAACAGAAGATAACTTCGAAGAAGTGGTGAGCCACTTTCTCGTCATGCGCAGCAGCCTGGAGCCACAAGCCTGTTTTCTCGCTGCCGCTAACGGCACCGCAGAGCAAAAAGCGCAGCTCAATACCTTAATGGAAGAGATGATTGCCTTGAAACGTCATTTTCAGCGCGATCGCTGGATAGATGTCGATATGGCCTGGCATGAACACATCTATGAAATGAGCGGTAATCCTTTCCTCAGCTCATTCGCTTCTTTATTTCATTCGGTCTACCACACCTACTTCACGTCGATTACGCAAAATGAAGTGGTGAAGCTCGATCTCCACCAGGCGATTGTCGATGCCATTCTCAACAGTGATGCGCCAGGTGCCTTGCTCGCCTGTCAGGCGTTGTTGAACGCCCCTCACCACGTAAATCAATAACAAGGAATTGGCATGAGCAGAAAAAAAGGGCGCAGCATGGCCGGCCTGCCGTGGATCGCGGCGATGGCCTTCTTTATGCAGGCGCTGGATGCCACCATTCTCAACACCGCCCTCCCGGCTATCGCCCACAGTCTTAATCGTTCTCCCTTAGCAATGCAGTCTGCCATTATCAGCTATACGCTGACGGTGGCGATGCTGATCCCAGTCAGCGGCTGGCTGGCCGATCGCTTCGGCACGCGCCGGGTCTTTATTATCGCCGTTAGCCTCTTCACCCTCGGCTCACTTGCCTGCGCCCTTTCCAGTTCATTAATGGAGCTGGTCATTTTTCGGGTGATTCAGGGGATCGGCGGGGCGATGATGATGCCGGTGGCGAGGCTAGCACTGCTGCGCGCCTATCCCCGCAGCGAGCTGCTTCCGGTACTCAACTTTGTGACCATGCCGGGTCTGGTGGGACCGATTCTGGGCCCGGTGCTCGGTGGGGTGTTTGTCACCTGGGCCAGCTGGCATTGGATTTTCCTGATAAACATTCCCATCGGCATCATCGGTATTCTCTATGCCCGCAAATACATGCCAAATTTCACGACGCCGCGCAGGCGCTTCGATATAACCGGTTTTCTGTTATTTGGCTTAAGCCTGGTACTGTTTTCCAGCGGTATTGAACTGTTTGGAGAAAAAATCGTGGCGACATGGCTGGCGCTGGCCGTGATTGCCGTCAGTCTGTTACTGCTCGTGGCCTATGTTCGGCACGCGCGCCGCCATCCTGCGCCGCTTATCTCGCTCTCTTTATTTAAGACGCATACTTTCTCAGTCGGCATTGCTGGCAACCTTGCCACGCGTTTAGGTACCGGCTGTGTGCCGTTTCTGATGCCGCTGATGCTGCAGGTTGGCTTCGGCTATCCGGCCATTATCGCCGGCTGTATGATTGCCCCCACCGCTATCGGCTCCATTATTGCGAAATCTACCGTTACCCAGGTGCTGCGCTGGTTTGGCTATCGTAAGACCCTGGTGGGGATCACGGTATTTATTGGCCTCATGATTGCCCAGTTCTCGCTGCAGTCGCCAGAGATGCCGCTGTGGATGCTTCTTCTGCCACTGTTTGTGCTGGGGATGGCGATGTCCACGCAGTTCACCTCGATGAATACCATTACGCTGGCCGACCTGACGGATGACAATGCCAGCAGCGGTAACAGCCTGCTGGCGGTGACCCAGCAGCTTTCAATCAGTCTCGGGGTGGCCATCAGCGCTGCGGTGCTGCGCTTCTATGAAGGTTTTGACAATGCCAGCACGGTACAGCAGTTTCACTACACCTTTATCACCATGGGCGTGATCACCATCGTGTCGGCGCTGATGTTTATGCTGTTAAGAGCGAAAGATGGCCGTAATCTGATTAGCGAGCGGCACAAACGCTAAGCGGAGCCACGAACCACCAGCTCCGGCGTTAACTGAACGCGCTGCTGTTTTTGCTGCGGATCGGCCATTCGATGGATCAGCACATCGATGGCCAGTTCTCCCAGCTCATCTTTTGGCTGGTGAATGGTGGTCAACGGCGGCGTCATATAGCGTGCCAGCTCAATATCATCGTAGCCCACCAGCGCCATGTCCTGCGGGATCTGCAAACCGGCCTGGTACAAGGCCTGATAAGCGCCAACCGCCATGGCATCGTTGCCGACAAATACCGCCTGCGGCCGCTGCGGCAAAGCCAGCAGCTGCTGCATCGCGCTAAACCCGCCGCCAAACTCAAAATCACTGGTCACCACGTATCCATCGGCAACCGGCAGGCCGCAGCGCGCCATCGCAGCATGGTAACCTTCAAGGCGCAGACGCGCCGGGGTTTTATCCAGCGGGCCGGCAATACAGGCAATGCGCGAATACCCCTGGTCAATCAGATACTGAGTTGCCATATCGCCGCCAAGCAGCGAGTTATCCTGAATCAGATCGCTATCGCCATCAAAGGGGGCCCAGTCCATCATGACCGTCGGTACCGACGGATAGCGCTGCATAATTTCCGGAGAAGGCTGATGGGTCTCCGTGCACAGCAGCAGTAGTCCATCGACGCGTTTTTGCATTAGCGTCTCCAGATTACGATTCATTCGCTGCTCATCACCTTCCGTATTACAGAGTACGAGGCTATAACCCCGCTCAAAACAGCTGCGCTCCACGCCCCTCACCAGCTCCGAATAAAACGGATTGGTACTGGCGGTGATGAGCATACCGATGGTGCGGGTTTGATTAAGCTTGAGGCTACGCGCCAGCGCAGAGGGCGCGTAGTTGAGGCTTTTGATCGCAGCGTCTACTTTGGCGGTAATCGCCTCGCTGACAAAACGGTCCTTATTGATGACGTGTGACACCGTCGATGTGGAAACGCCCGCGATGCGGGCCACATCTTTCATCGTAGCCAAGCATTACCCCTGTTGCGCTAAAAATTCATCAATCTCTGTGCGCCACGGCACGGACGGCTGTGCGCCTTTGCGGGTCACGGCGATCGCCGCCGCGGCATGCGCAAAGCGGATCGCTTCTGGCAGGGAAGTCCCTTCCAGCAACGCGGTTACCAGCGCGCCGTTAAAGGTATCACCGGCCGCGATAGTATCAATGGCCTGCACGCGAAAGCCCGGGATCCGACGACTTTCGCCTTCGGCACTGAGCCAGACGCCGCGGCTGCCGAGGGTGATCATCACCGTACCAATGCCTTTGGCATGCAGCACGTCGGCGGCTTTTGCCGCATCCTCGTCGCTCTCAACGCGAATACCGGTCAGCTTTTCCGCTTCGGTTTCGTTGGGGGTAATGATATCCACCAGCGCCAGCAATTCATCTGAGAGCTCACGCGCTGGCGCGGGGTTCAGCACCACGGTAGTCTGATGGTGATGAGCGATTCTCGCCGCCGCCAGCACGCTCTCCAGCGGCGTCTCCAGCTGCATTAACAGTGCCTGTGCGCTGGCGATACGTTCTTTTTCGGCCTCAACCTGGGAGACGGAAAGCGCCGCATTGGCGCCGGCATGAATACCGATGACATTCTCACCTTCGGCGTTCACGAAGATTAACGCCACGCCGGTCGCTTCCCCGGCGACCGCGCGCACGGGCGCCACGTCGATTTTGTCGCTCGCCAGCTGACGACGGATGCGTTCACCGATATCGTCATCGCCGGTGCAGGCGATAAACGCGATATCCGCTCCGCTGCGCCCGGCGGCCACCGCCTGGTTAGCCCCTTTACCACCGAACGCCACCTGATAGTGGTTGCCGGTGACGGTCTCACCCGGCGTCGGGAAAGTGTCAAGGTTAAGAATGTGATCGGCATTGATACTGCCAAGGACGACAAGTTTGCCTGCAGTTTTCATCATTTCTGTTCCCGGGAAAGCGCGCCACCGGGATCCGGTGGCGCATGCCCTGCTTTTCTTTTTTTATATTGTCCCTCGGACCGTTGCCAGTCCGAATCGCATATTACTGCTTAACGACCAGTTTCAGCTCAACCGGGTAGTTAGCTTCCACTTTTTCGCCCTTCAGTACCTTATCAGCCGTCTCAACGCCTTTCGCGCCGATCTGCTCCGGCAACTGTGCGACGGTCGCCGCCAGTTTGCCACTGTTTACTGCTTTTTCGCCATCCGGAGTGCCGTCAAATCCAACCACCATCACATCGGATTTGCCTGCAGTCTGCAGCGCACGCAGAGCGCCGAGCGCCATTTCATCATTTTGCGCGAACACCGCCTGCACGTCAGGGTGTGCGGTCAGCAGGTTCTGCATCACGTTCAGCCCTTTGGTACGGTCGAAATCGGCCGGCTGACTGGCCAGGACGTTGAACTTGTGCGCCGCCACGGCTTGTTTAAAGCCTTCGCCACGCTCGCGCGCCGCAGAAGTCCCGGCAATGCCCTGCAGCTCAATGACTTTCGCACTTTCACCCACTTTTTTCGCGATGTAATCGCCAGCCATTTTTCCGCCCTGCACGTTGTCGGACGCAATGTGGCTCACGACATCGCCTTTTGTGGCCTGACGGTCAAGGGTGATGACCGGGATTTTCGCCTGGTTTGCCATCTTCACGGCGTTGCCGACGGCATCAGAGTCGGTGGGGTTGATCAGCAGCAGCTTGGCGCCGCGCACCGTCAAATCCTGGACGTTTGCCAGCTCTTTCGCCGGGTTGTTCTGGGAATCCAGCACCACCAGGTTGTAGCCCAGCTTGTCAGCTTCTTTTTGCGCGCCGTCTTTCAGCGACACGAAGAACGGGTTATTCAGGGTAGAGATAACCAGAGCGATGGTGTCTTTGGCCATCGCGTTCGCGCTGACGGTCGCACTTAGCGCAACAGCAGAGACCAGGGTCGCCAGTTTTTTCATATTCATAGTTAAGATGTCCTGTAGAGTTCTCAGTTACTGCTTTTTGTTATCTACCAGTACCGCCAGCAAAATCACCACCGCTTTAACGATCATCTGGTAATAGGAAGAAACGCCTAAAAGATTCAGACCATTATTCAGGAAGCCAAGGATCAGCGCGCCAATCAGCGTGCCGACAATGCGTCCTTTACCGCCCGCCAGGCTAGTGCCGCCGAGCACCACCGCCGCAATGGCGTCCAGCTCATAGCCCGTCCCCGCCGTCGGCTGCGCGGAGGAGAGACGCGCCACTTCGATGATCCCAGCCAGCGACGCCAACATCCCGCACAAGGCGTAGACGATAATTTTGACTTTATTGACGCTAATCCCGGACAAACGCGTCGCCGCTTCATTACCGCCCAGTGCGTAAATATAACGGCCCAGGCGAGTATGGTGCAGCATGTACCAGGCCGCCAGGAAGACAATCGCCATGATCCATACCGGCGTCGGGATCCCCAGCGGACGCCCGATGCCAAACCAGCCGAACAGATCGGCGTTATCGCTAAAGCCGGTATTGATCGGGCTGCCGTTGGTATACACCATGGTCACACCGCGCAGCAGCAGCATCATCACCAGGGTGGCGATGAAGGCCTGCACGCGGCCTTTCGCCACAATCACCCCGGTGACTGCGCCGATCGCGGCACCTAATGCGAGGGCGGCAGCGACCGCCACCAGCGCATTAACCTCAATGCCAACAATCGACGCCGCCACCGCACCGGTGAGCGCCAACAGGGAGCCGACGGACAGGTCGATCCCCGAGGTCAGTATGACCAGCGTCATCCCTACCGCCATGATGGCGTTAACGGAGGTCTGTTGCAGGATATTGAACAGGTTATTGACGGTAAAAAAGTTGGGGCTCATGGTCGATACCACCGCGATCAGCACCAGCAGGGCAATCAGCGATTTTTGCTCCATCAGCCACGCTTTCGTGAAATAACGGCGACCAGTAACAGCCTGGGTTGTCATCTTTCTTACTCCTGATTCACACGGTTAAGCTTGCCCACAGCGGCAGCCATCAATACTTCCTGGGTGGCCTGCTCGCGTGTGAATTCACCGCCGAGATGCCCTTCATGCATCACAATGATGCGATCGCTCATGCCTAACACCTCCGGCATCTCAGAGGAGACCAGAATGATGCTCAGGCCATCGGCTTTGAACTGATTGATGAGCTGGTAGATCTCTTTCTTCGCCCCGACGTCGACGCCGCGGGTTGGTTCATCAAGGATCAGCACCTTCGGCCGGGTCATCAGCCCGCGGGCAATGGCGACCTTTTGCTGGTTGCCGCCAGAAAGCAGGCCGATTGCCTGCTCCATGGACGGCGTTTTAACGTTAAACAGCCGAATGAAATCACTGACCGCCTGCTGTTCATCTTTATGTTTGAGGCTGCCACCCGCCCGGCTGAAGTAGCGCAACGCAGTCAGGGACATGTTTTCTTTTACCGACATCCCGAGAACCAGGCCATCGCGCTTACGATCTTCGGAGATATAGACAATGCCGTTCGCCAGACCGTCCTGCGGCGAACGAGTCACCACTTCATGGCCATCCAGCGTCACGGAGCCGCTGCTGCGTGGCAGCGCGCCGTACAGCACTTTCATCAGTTCGGTCCGTCCGGCGCCCATCAGCCCGGCAACACCCAGGATTTCTCCCTGGCGCAGGGTAAAGGTCACATTTTCCACGCCCGGGCCGCAGAGATTGTCGACTTTCAAGCGTACCGCGCCCGGCGTTTTATCAAGATGCGGGTACTGTTCCTCCAGCTTGCGGCCAACCATCATCTCGATCAGACGGTCTTCATCCAGAGAAGCCACTTCGCGCTCGGCGATAAACTGCCCGTCGCGAAAGACGGTGACGTCGTCGCAAATCTCGAAGATCTCTTTCATACGGTGGGAGATATAGACAATGCCGCGCCCCTGTGACTTCAGTTCGCGGATGACGCGGAACAGCGATTCAGTTTCGGTATCGGTCAGCGCATCGGTCGGTTCATCCATAATGATGACCTTTGACTCGAAGCTCAGCACTTTGGCGATCTCCACCATTTGCTGATCGCCAATCGACAGATCGCCCACCAGCTTCTGGCTGTTAAAGCGGAGATTCAGCTTTGCCAGCAGCTTGTCGGCTTCGGTATACATCTGCTTCCAGTCGATTTTGCCGAAGCGGTTAACGAACTCGCGGCCAAGGAAGATGTTCTCGGCAATCGTTAATTGCGGGATCAGGTTCAGTTCCTGGTGGATGATGCCGATCCCGGCTTCCTGGGAGGATTTTGGGCCGTTAAAGGTCGTCTCTTTGCCTAACCACAGCAAAGAGCCGGCATCACGGGTGTAGATCCCGGTCAGCACCTTCATCATAGTGGACTTGCCAGCGCCATTCTCTCCTACCAGCGCCATTACCCGACCGGCATAGACATTCAGCGCCGCGCCGGAGAGCGCCTTGACGCCAGGGAACGCTTTATCGATCCCTTTCAGTTGCAATAAGGCTTCCATGACGGCGACCTCAGAACGTGACGCCGGCACAGAGAATGATATTCGCAAACGGGGAACACTCCCCGCTGCGAATTACCGCCTGACTGTCTGCGGTTTGTTTTTTGAACTGCTCATGGCTGGTGTAACGAATTTCAATGGTATTTCCCTGGTGCTGCTGCAGCTGCTCAAGGTGAGTGAGCAACGTCGCGTGGAGCTGCGGATTATGGGTTTTAATCTCTTCCGCGATAACAGCCGCTTCAACCTGCATTTCCGTCGTCACCACTTCCAGCACCTGCATAAATGAAGGTACGCCCTGCGTCAGCGCCATATCAATGCGCGTGCTGCTGCGGGGAACCGGTAATCCGGCATCGCAGACCACCAGCGTATCGGTGTGGCCCAGGCGGGAGATGACCGCGGAAATATCAGCGTTAAGTACGGTGCCTTTTTTCATTTTTTCTCTTTTGCTCCACTAGCGAAACGTTTCGCTAAAATAATTATTATCAATGTGTGAGCAGAAAACCATCATCAGAGAAGAGAAATGTGATCGCCATCGAAACGTTTCGCGAAGCATAGACAGGACGTTACAGCCGGAGTGAGAAACAAAAAGCCCTTCACAATGGAAGGGCTTTTTTTACATCATATTTCGACCTGGGTACCGAGCTCGATAACCCGGTTTGGCGGGATTTCAAACTGATCCGGCGCGCGCAGGGCGTTACGCTGCAGCAGCAGATAAAGCTTGCCGCGCAGACGCAGATACCACGGTCGTTTGCCGATAATCAGCGACTCATGCGACATAAAGAACGAGGTCTCCATCATCCGGCAGCTGAGTCCTTCCAGGCCACAGCGATGGAATACTTCTTCAACGTTTGGCGTTTCCCGCCAGCCGTAGCTGGCCACCACCCGCCAGAACGACGGCGACAGCTGCTCGATCTGCACCCGGCGAACGTTATGCACGTAAGGCGCGTCTTCGGTGCGCAAGGTCAGGAGGATCACTCGCTCATGCAGCACCTTGTTGTGCTTCAGGTTATGCAGCAGGGCAAACGGGATCACGTTCAGGGCGCGGGACATATACACCGCGGTACCCGGCACACGCACCGGCGGTGACTTCTCCAGCGAAGAGATCATCGCTTCCAGCGAGTTACCGTGCTCGTGCATCCGGCGCAGCAGGCGGAAACGCTCGCTCTTCCAGGTGGTCATCACCGTAAACATCACCAGCCCCAGAGACAACGGTAGCCAGCCACCGGAGACAATCTTATCGAGGTTCGCCGAGAACAGCGGAATATCGATACACAGGAAGGCCACCAGCATCAGGCCGACAAACAGCTTATTCCAGTGCCAGTTTTTGCGCGCCACCGTTGCCGACAGAATGGAGGTCAGCACCATGGTGCCCGTTACCGCGATACCGTACGCCGCCGCCAGATTAGACGAATGCTCAAAGCTGACAATGACGATGACCACAGAAACGTACAGCAGCCAGTTAATGAACGGGATGTAAATCTGCCCGGACTCCATTTCCGAGGTGTGGATAATGCGCATCGGCGACAGATAGCCCAGACGCACTGCCTGACGGGTCAGGGAGAAGACCCCGGAGATCACTGCCTGCGAGGCGATAACCGTCGCCAGCGTGGCGATAATCAGCATCGGGATCAGCGCCCACTCCGGCGCCAGCAGGAAGAACGGGTTTTTAATCGCTTCCGGGTGCTTCAGCAGCAGCGCGCCCTGGCCAAAGTAGTTCAGCACCAGCGAGGGCAGCACGACGGAGAACCAGGCCACGCGGATCGGCAGTTTGCCAAAGTGCCCCATATCGGCGTACAGCGCTTCCACCCCGGTAATAGACAGCACCACCGCACCGAGCGCAATAAAGGAAACCGTTTTGTACTGCAGGAAAAAGTGCACCGCCCAGTAGGGGTTTAGCGCCTGCAGAACTTCCGGGTTATCGAGGATGCTGCGCGCGCCAAGCACTGCCAGCAACAGGAACCAAATCAGCATAATCGGCGCAAACAGCTTGCCGACCATTCCGGTCCCGTGCTTCTGGATCACAAACAGCAGGGTCAGCACGATAATGGAGATAGGGACAATCCAGGTATCAAGCTGCGGGGCGATAATTTCTAACCCCTCTATCGCCGACATAACGGAAATAGCCGGCGTAATCACCACTTCGCCATAGAAGAAGCTACCGCCGATCAGGCCGAGGATCACCAGTACGGAGGTCATTCGGGCCGAGGTATTACGTCCGGCCAGCGACATCAGCGTTAAGATCCCCCCTTCCCCGGCGTTATCCGCCCGCATTACGAAGGTGATGTATTTAATCGATACGGTAAAGATTAACAGCCAGAAAATCAGCGACAAAAAGCCAAACACGGCATCGCGCTCAACGCCAAAGCCGAACTGACCTGACAGGCATTCGCGCAAGGTATACAGTGGACTGGTACCGATATCGCCGTACACCACGCCGATGGCCGCCAACGTTAATGCCGGCAACGATTGTTTATTATCAGTGCTCATAGACTAGTCTTTTCGTTTATAAAACAAATGTGTGCCTAGTCCCTTGGCCCACAAAAAGCGCACAGTATGCACGATTATTTGCGAAATCGTACCCCTAACAGACACCATATTAACCTGGCTCAAAAAAAATAAATCGATTCTTCAGGCTATTACCGCCCCTGCTCTAACATCTATACTCGACCCAATAACGATACATGACAAAGCACGCAACTCAATTATGGCTCAAACACATTTACTGGCTGAAAGAATTTCCCGGCTCAGCGCGGCACTCGAAAAAGGACTCTTTGAACGCAGCCACGCGATACGCCTTTGCCTGCTGGCGGCGCTCAGCGGCGAGAGCGTTTTTTTGCTCGGCCCACCGGGGATCGCCAAAAGCCTGATTGCCCGCCGCCTCAAGTTCGCCTTCCAGCAGGCGCGCGCTTTTGAATACCTGATGACCCGCTTCTCCACCCCGGAAGAGGTTTTTGGGCCACTGTCCATTCAGGCGCTGAAAGATGAAGGCCGTTACGAACGTTTAACCGCCGGCTACCTGCCGGAAGCAGAAATCGTGTTTCTCGATGAAATATGGAAAGCGGGTCCGGCCATCCTCAACACCCTGCTGACGGCGATTAACGAACGTCACTTCCGCAATGGCGCGCACGAAGAGAAAATCCCGATGCGCCTGCTGGTGGCCGCGTCGAACGAACTCCCCGAAGCCGACAGCAGTCTGGAAGCGCTGTATGACCGAATGCTGATCCGTCTGTGGCTTGATAAAGTGCAGGATAAAGGTAATTTCCGTTCAATGCTGGTCAGCCAGCAGGATGAAAACATCAATCCAGTGCCCAGCGCGCTGCAGGTTAGCGACGAAGAGTTTACCCAATGGCAGCAGCAGATCGGCAATATCAAACTGCCAGACGCGGTGTTTGAGCTGATATTCCAGCTCCGCCAGCAGCTGGATGCTCTACCAAATGCGCCGTACGTCTCGGATCGCCGTTGGAAAAAGGCCATTCGCCTGCTGCAGGCCAGCGCTTTCTTCAGCGGGCGCGACAGCATCGCGCCGATAGATCTGATCCTGCTGAAAGATTGTCTGTGGCACAACGTCGAGAGCATGAACCTGATGTCGCAGCAGCTGGAAACGCTAATGACCTGCCACGCCTGGCAACAGCAGGCGATGCTGACGCGGCTGGGGGCCATTGTCCAGCGACGCATTCAGATCCAACAGCAGCAAAGCGACAAAACGGCGCTGAAGGTCACCCGCCTTGGCGGGATGTTTAGCCGCAAACCGCACTATGAACTGCCGGCGGAGATCCAGGGGGCCACCCTGACGCTGCTGCTGCAGCAGCCGCTCAAACTTCACGATATGGAAGTGATCCACATTACTTTTGAACGCGAGGCGTTAGCCAGCTGGCTGGAAAAAGGCGGTGAGATCCGCGGTAAGCTCAACGGGATCGGCTTTGCCCAACTGCTCAATATGGATGTCGACACCAGCCAGCACCTGGTCGTCCGCGACGTCAGCCTGCAGGGCTCACGCCTCGCGCTGCCCGGTAGCGCATCGCAGGAGAACATGCCGGCAGAAATTCGCCAACAGCTGGAGGCGCTCGATGATGAGTGGCACCAGCAACACAACCGCTTCAGCGAGCAGCAAAAGTGTCTGTTTATCCCGGTCGAGTGGCTGGGAAGAATCGAAGCCAGCCTGCAGGACGTCGGCGCGCAGATTAAACAGGCGAAGCAGCCATGACGCTCGATATGCTGAATGTCATGCTGGCAGTCAGCGAAGAGGGAATGATCGAGGAGATGCTGCTGGCGCTGCTGGCCTCTCCTCAGCTGGCGGTGTTCTTTGAGAAATTTCCCCGCCTGAAAAACATCATCGCGGCGGATATTCCACGCTGGCGTGAAGCCGTTCGCGCCCGTTTGAAAGAAGTTAACGTCCCGCCGGATCTGGACGCCGAAGTGCAAACCTATCAGCAGGCTCAGCTGCTCTCTACCTCGCAGTTTATCGTCCAGCTCCCGCAGATCCTCGGCAAACTACACCAGCTACAGTCTCCTTTTGCCGCTCAGGCGCAGAAGCTGGTGGATGACAATGCCACCTTTACTCCGGCGCTGCATACGCTGTTTTTACAGCGCTGGCGCCTGAGCCTGGTGGTGCAAGCCACCAGCCTTAACCAGCAACTGCTGGATGAAGAACGCGACCAGTTACTCAGTGAGGTCCAGGAACGAATGACGCTCAGCGGTCAGCTCGATCCGGTACTGGCGGAAAATGACACTGCCGCCGGGCGTCTGTGGGATATGAGCGCTGGCGAACTCAAACGCGGCGACTATCAGCTGATCGTGCGCTATGGCGATTTTCTCAACCAGCAGCCGGAACTGCTGCAGCTGGCGGAACAACTCGGGCGTTCACGGGAAGCGAAATCCGTGCCGAAGAAAGACGCCCCGATGGAAACCTTTCGCAGCCTGGTGCGCGAGCCGGCGACAGTACCGGAGCAAGTCGACGGCCTTCAGCAGAGTGACGACATTCTGCGGCTGCTGCCGCCGGAGCTGGCGACGCTCGGCATCACGGAGCTGGAGTTTGAATTTTATCGCAAGCTGGTGGAGAAGCAGCTGCTCACCTACCGGCTGCATGGCGACGCCTGGCGTGAGAAAATCACCGAACGCCCGGTAACACGGCAGGATTTTGATGAACAGCCGCGCGGGCCCTTTATTGTCTGCGTCGATACGTCAGGGTCGATGGGCGGTTTTAACGAGCAGTGCGCTAAGGCCTTTTGTCTGGCCCTGATGCGCGTCGCGCTGGCCGATAACCGTCGCTGCTTTATTATGCTGTTCTCCAGCGAAGTGGTGCATTACGAACTGACCAGCGAGCGCGGGCTGGAGCAGGCGATCCGCTTTTTAAGCCAGCGCTTTCGCGGCGGTACCGATCTGGCCAGCTGTTTTCGCGCCATTATTGAACGTCTGCAAAACCCGCAGTGGGTGGATGCGGATGCCGTCGTGATCTCTGACTTTATCGCCCAGCGGTTGCCGGATGAGGTGATTGCTCAGGTGGGGGAGTTACAGCGTAAGCACCAGCACCGTTTTCACGCGGTGGCGATGTCGGTACACGGCAAACCCGGCATCATGCGCATCTTCGATCATATCTGGCGCTTTGATACCGGGCTGCGTAGCCGCCTGCTGCGACGCTGGCGGCGCTAATTCATTACAGCAGCGCGGAAACGCTTTCGCGAACCTGGGCCGGCCATACGCCGCACTGTACCTGGCCGATATGGTCAAGCTGCAGCAGCAGCATCGTCAGACGAGACTGGCCAATGCCGCCGCCGATAGTCTGCGGCATCTCGCCGCGCAGCAGCGCCTGGTGCCATTCAAGCTGTAGGCGATCTTCATCGCCGGTCACGGCCAGCTGGCGCTTCAGCGCTTCGGCGTCAACGCGGATCCCCATTGAGGAGATCTCGAAAGCATCTTCCAGCACCGGGTTCCACACCAGGATATCGCCGTTCAGACCGGCAAAGCCTTCAGAAACCTCTGTGATCCAGTCATCGTAATCCGGCGCACGCACGTCGTGGCGCTTACCGTCAGACAGTTTGCCGCCGATACCAATTAAGAAGACGGCCCCCAACTCTTTGGCAATGGCTCGCTCACGGCCTTTGGCATCAAGATCGGGATAGCGGCTCAGCAGCTCCTGG
The DNA here is from genome assembly GCF_002810545.1 of Klebsiella sp. A-Nf5. Taxonomy (NCBI): domain Bacteria; kingdom Pseudomonadati; phylum Pseudomonadota; class Gammaproteobacteria; order Enterobacterales; family Enterobacteriaceae; genus Klebsiella; species Klebsiella sp. A-Nf5. Next base: position 14,201 of record NZ_PIOG01000282.1, read on the forward strand.
CTGTGAACAAAATGGATCTGTTCCGGCAGAAACGGCTTCAGGCCAAATTCCTGGCTGACCGCCAGCTCGGTAGCTTTGATCCCGGCGTAGATCGCCTCGACGGTTGCCTTCAGAGTGCCGACGTGACGCTCTTCATCGCCCATCACGCGCTCCCAGTCCCACTGGTCGACATAGACGGAATGGATAGGCGTCAGACGGTCTTCATCGGGGCGAAGGGCCTTCATGTGCGTGTAAAGCCCTTCGCCCGCGCTGAAGTCGTGTTGTCCCAGGGTTTGACGCTTCCACTTCGCCAGCGAATGAACCACTTCGAACTGGGCGTCGGGCAGTGTTTTCACTTTTACCTGAACCGCTTTCTCGCAGCCGGACAAGTTATCCTGCGTCCCATCGCCCACGCGGCTTAAGATTGGCGCCTGGACTTCAATCAGGCCAAGCTTCTCTTCCAGCTGACGGGAAAAGTGGGATTTAACGAAACTGATCTGGCGTTGTTTTGCGATATATGCGGTTTTCATTTTTATAACTCCTGCGTCCTGTTGCCATTGATTAAGCAACAAAACAGGGCCGCAATACAATAATCAATCAATAAAAAGCCGCATCGACTTTTAATTCATCAAAATATGGCGCTAAAATAGCAAGAACCCTCAAACTTCATAAGAAAAAGATATGGAAAATTATCAGATCGACAATCTGGACCGCGGCATTCTCGATGCGCTGATGGCCAACGCTCGTACCGCCTACGCCGAACTGGCCAAACAGTTCAGCGTCAGCCCAGGCACCATCCACGTACGTGTTGAGAAGATGAAGCAGGCGGGCATCATTACCGGCGCGCGCATTGACGTTAGCCCCAAGCAACTGGGCTATGATGTCGGCTGCTTTATCGGCATTATTCTCAAGAGCGCCAAGGACTACCCTTCCGCCCTTGCTCGCCTGGAAAGCCTGGAGGAGGTCACCGAGGCTTATTACACCACCGGCCACTACAGCATCTTTATTAAGGTGATGTGTAAATCCATCGATGCCCTGCAGCAGGTACTTATCAACAAGATCCAAACAATTGATGAAATTCAGTCCACCGAGACGCTGATCGTGCTGCAGAACCCGATCATGCGTACCATCAAGCCCTGATCGCTTTTTTTAATCCCACATTTTTCCACAGGTAGATCCCAGCTCGCTCACAGCGTACAATACGCCACTCTGAACAGTTGAGCGGGCGATCGGCGATCATGGCAGACATTACACTTATCAGCGGCAGCACCCTGGGCAGTGCGGAATATGTAGCAGAGCATCTGGCGGAAAAGCTGGAAGAAGCCGGCTACAGCACTGAAATCCAGCACGGTCCGCTGGTTGACGATCTGCAGGCGGAAGGGATCTGGTTAGTTATCTCTTCAACGCATGGCGCCGGCGACATTCCCGACAACCTGGTTCCCTTCTATGACGCATTGCTGGAGCAGAAGGCCGATCTTTCCGCCGTGCGCTTTGGCGCCATCGGGATCGGCAGCCGCGAATACGACACCTTCTGCGGCGCGATCGATAAATTAGAAGCAGCATTGAAGGCCAGCGGCGCAAAACAGATCGGCGAAACGCTGAAAATTAACGTACTGGAACATGAAATTCCGGAGGATCCAGCGGAAATCTGGCTGGGATCCTGGAAAAATTTGCTCTGAGAATTGTAAAGATCGTCGGATCTTCTGTGGATAACCATGCTTAAAAGCTTGGATCAACCGGTAGTTATCCAAAGAATAACCGTCGTATGGTTTTTGTGCTGTGTATAACCCTTCATTTTGATCCCAGCTTATACGGACCAGGATCACCGATCATTCACAGATAGTGATCCTTCTTAAGCATTTGATCTTACTTCGCGGATCCGACTTATCCACAAAGAGAGTCGATCCTAATAAGAGATCACAATAGAACAGATCTCTATATAAAGATCTTCTTTTTAATACTCAGGATCCCGGAGTCTTTCTCAAAAGAGCAAAGCCGAGTAGAATCCACGGCCCGGGCTTCAATCCATTTTCAAACCGCGTTATGCGAGGCAGATCACCATGTTTTATCAGGATCCTTTTGACGTCATTATCATTGGCGGGGGTCATGCAGGCACTGAGGCCGCGATGGCCGCAGCGCGAATGGGCCAACAAACCCTGCTTTTGACACACAATATCGACACGCTGGGGCAGATGAGCTGCAACCCGGCGATTGGCGGCATTGGGAAAGGACACCTGGTAAAAGAAGTGGACGCACTTGGCGGGTTGATGGCAACCGCAATCGATCAGGCGGGTATTCAGTTTAGGATACTAAACGCCAGCAAAGGGCCCGCGGTACGTGCCACTCGTGCCCAGGCAGACCGCGTGCTGTATCGTCAGGCGGTACGCACCGCGCTGGAGAACCAGCCGAACCTGATGATCTTCCAGCAGGCGGTGGAAGATCTGATTGTGGAAAACGATCGCGTCGTGGGTGCCGTCACTCAGATGGGCCTCAAATTCCGCGCTAAAGCGGTGGTGTTGACCGTCGGGACCTTCCTCGATGGCAAAATTCATATTGGTCTGGACAACTACAGCGGCGGCCGTGCCGGCGATCCGCCGTCAATCCCGCTGTCTCGTCGTCTGCGTGAGCTGCCGCTGCGTGTAAGTCGTCTGAAAACAGGTACCCCGCCACGTATTGACGCCCGCACCATCGATTTCAGCGTGCTGGCGCAACAGCACGGCGATAACCCAATGCCGGTCTTCTCGTTCATGGGATCCGCGGATCAGCATCCGCGCCAGGTGCCGTGCTATATCACCCATACCAACGAGAAAACCCATGACGTGATCCGCAATAACCTCGATCGCAGCCCAATGTACGCCGGAGTGATCGAAGGGATCGGGCCACGCTATTGCCCGTCGATCGAAGACAAAGTCATGCGCTTTGCCGATCGCAATCAGCATCAGATCTTCCTTGAACCGGAAGGCCTGACCTCAAACGAAATTTATCCGAACGGTATCTCCACCAGCCTGCCGTTTGATGTGCAAATGCAAATCGTCCGCTCAATGCAGGGGATGGAGAACGCGCGGATCGTCCGTCCTGGCTACGCCATTGAGTACGATTTCTTCGACCCACGCGATCTGAAGCCAACACTCGAGAGCAAATTCATTCAGGGTCTGTTCTTTGCCGGACAGATCAACGGTACCACCGGTTATGAAGAAGCCGCTGCTCAGGGTCTGCTGGCCGGTCTTAACGCCGCCCGCTTCTCTGCGGAAAAAGAGGGCTGGGCGCCACGTCGCGATCAGGCTTATCTCGGCGTGCTGGTGGATGACCTGTGCACCCTGGGTACCAAAGAACCGTACCGCATGTTTACCTCCCGTGCCGAATATCGTCTGATGCTGCGCGAAGATAACGCCGACCTGCGCCTGACCGAACAGGGGCGCGAACTGGGTCTGGTGGACGATGAACGCTGGGCGCGGTACAACGAGAAGCTGGAAAGCATTGAACGTGAACGCCAGCGTCTGAAATCGACCTGGGTGAACCCGCAGGCAGAGAGCGCTGCCGAAGTGAACGCTCACTTGACCGCGCCGTTGTCACGTGAAGCGAGTGGTGAAGATCTGCTGCGTCGTCCAGAAATGACCTACGAACAGCTGGTACAGCTGTCGCCGTTCGCGCCAGGCCTGCAGGATCAACAAGCGGCCGAGCAGGTAGAGATCCAGGTGAAGTATGAGGGTTATATCGCGCGCCAGCAGGATGAGATCGAGAAACAGCAGCGTAACGAGAATACCGTGCTGCCGGCGACGCTCGATTACCGCCAGGTCACCGGGCTGTCTAACGAAGTGATCGCCAAACTGAACGACCATAAGCCGTCGTCGATAGGGCAGGCGTCACGTATTTCCGGGATCACGCCGGCGGCGATCTCTATTTTGCTGGTCTGGCTGAAAAAGCAGGGGATGCTGCGCCGCAGCGCCTGATTGCGGCCACCTGCCAGCGCTGATTTCGCAGTTGCATAATCAGCGTTCGCCTTTATCATTCATAGCCCGGTAAGCGTTAGCGCCTCCGGGCTCATTATTTTTTGAAGGTACTGACCGTGCTCAACAAACTTTCTCGTCTGCTGGATGAAGCGGGTATTTCGCTCACCGATCACCAGAAAAACCAGCTGGTGGCCTACGTCGGGCTGCTCGATAAGTGGAACAAAGCCTATAATCTGACTTCCGTTCGCGATCCGAATGAGATGCTGGTGCGTCATATCCTCGACAGCATCATCGTGGCGCCTTATCTGCAGGGTTCGCGCTTTATCGATGTCGGGACCGGACCGGGGCTCCCTGGCATTCCACTGGCCATCGTGCGTCCGGAGTCGCATTTCACCCTGCTGGACAGTCTTGGCAAGCGCGTGCGCTTCCTGCGTCAGGTGCAGCATGAACTGAATCTGGAGAACATTACTCCGGTGCAAAGTCGCGTGGAAGCCTTCCCTGCCGAACCGCCGTTTGATGGGGTCATCAGTCGCGCCTTCGCGTCGCTCAATGATATGGTGAGCTGGTGCCATCATCTGCCGGCGGCGAACGGTCACTTCTATGCGCTCAAAGGGTTAGCGCAAAAAGAAGAAATGGAAAATCTGCCGGAAGGGTATGCCATTGCCGAGGTGATTGAGCTGCATGTTCCTCAGCTGGAAGGGGAGCGGCACCTGGTGGTGATCACGCCAAAATCGCGTTAGTTTTTATCAAAAAATGTGGAAAAAATGTGGCCTGCGGATGTTACAAAAATAAAGGTCACCTTCCGATGTTATCGGGCTGCATTTAACCATGTTTTTACTATGGCTTTTCTTGCAGTTAACTTAGCGTAAGTGATTCACTGACAAAATAGTCAACTTTGAAAATATCAGGGTGCTAAAAATCGACACGGATAAACAGCATAGTGATGTTAAATTTTTATTATAAATGTCAATAAAAGGTTTTTATTGTATGTGGGGTTGTTTTAGATAATGTCCTCACTTTTTATCTTGAATATCAAAAGCATGAAAAATAGTGTTTTATGTCCTTGATTCATTAAAGGGCACGTGAAATGTTTATTATGTGATCTAATGCACGCTTTAATTGCCGTGTTTACTCACTATTTGCAGTTTTGTATGACCGCTCACAGAACGCTGAAATGCACGGAAAGTTGTCCGTTGGAAAATAATTAAACATTTATTCACTATTTTGCTACTTATTGTTTGAATTCACGGGGCGTCACCGTATAATTTGTCCGCTTTTTGATGCTTGACTCTTCGTCTTAAAGGACGTTTTATACGACACGCGACATACCTCAAAGGGAGCAGGAGTAAAAACGTGATGTCAGTGTCGCTCTTGAGTCGAAACGTTGCTCGCAAGCTTCTGTTTATTCAGTTACTGGCAGTAATAGCAAGTGGACTGCTGTTCAGCCTCAAAGACCCCTTCTGGGGCATTTCCGCAGTATGCGGCGGTTTGGCAGTGGTTTTGCCAAACCTGATGTTTATGATTTTTGCCTGGCGTCATCAGGCGCATACACCAGCAAAAGGCCGTGTGGCCTGGACCTTCGCCTTCGGTGAAGCCTTCAAGGTGTTGCTGACCTTCGCCCTTCTGGCGATGGCGCTGGCTGTTTTAAAAGTGGTATTTATGCCGCTGATCGTGACGTGGGTTTTGGTGCTGGTGGTACAAGTTCTGGCGCCAGCTGTAATTAACAACAAAGGGTAAAGGCATCATGGCTTCAGAAAATATGACGCCGCAGGATTACATAGGACACCATCTGAACAACCTTCAGCTGGACCTACGTACATTCTCGCTGGTGGATCCGCACAACCACACAGCCACCTTCTGGACGCTCAACATTGACTCCATGTTTTTCTCGGTGGTTCTCGGTCTGCTGTTCCTTGCCATGTTCCGTAGCGTTGCTAAGAAAGCGACCAGCGGCGTACCAGGGAAATTCCAAACCTTCATCGAAATGATCATCGGCTTCGTCCATGGCAGCGTCAAAGACATGTACCATGGCAAGAGCAAGGTTATCGCGCCACTGGCGCTGACCGTGTTCGTCTGGGTCTTCCTGATGAACCTGATGGACCTCTTGCCTATCGATTTCTTACCTTGGATCGGTGAGCACATACTCGGCCTGCCTGCACTGCGCGTGGTTCCGTCTGCCGACGTGAACATCACCCTGTCGATGGCGCTTGGCGTGTTCATCCTGATCATTTTCTACAGCATCAAAATGAAAGGCGTAGGTGGGTTCGTTAAAGAACTGACCATGCAGCCGTTCAATCACTGGGCGTTCATTCCTGTCAACTTAATCCTTGAAGGGGTAAGCCTGCTGTCCAAACCGGTTTCTCTTGGTCTGCGACTGTTCGGCAACATGTATGCCGGTGAGCTGATTTTCATTCTGATTGCTGGTCTGTTGCCGTGGTGGTCACAGTGGATCCTGAATGTGCCTTGGGCCATTTTCCACATCCTGATTATTACGCTGCAAGCCTTCATCTTCATGGTTCTGACGATTGTCTATCTGTCGATGGCGTCCGAAGAGCATTGATTTTTACCAACACTACTACGTTTTAACTGAAACAAACTGGAGACTGTCATGGAAAACCTGAATATGGATCTGCTGTACATGGCTGCCGCTGTGATGATGGGTCTGGCGGCAATCGGTGCTGCGATCGGTATCGGCATCCTCGGAGGTAAATTCCTGGAAGGCGCAGCGCGTCAACCGGATCTGATTCCTCTGCTGCGTACTCAGTTCTTTATCGTTATGGGTCTGGTGGATGCTATCCCGATGATCGCTGTAGGTCTGGGTCTGTACGTGATGTTCGCCGTCGCGTAGTAAGTTGTTAGAAACCTAAGCCACAGAGTTAATTAAAGAGGTATTGTGCTGTGAACATGAACGCAACAATCCTCGGCCAGGCCATCGCGTTTGTTATCTTCGTATGGTTCTGCATGAAGTACGTATGGCCGCCTTTAATGGCTGCCATCGAAAAACGCCAGAAAGAGATTTCTGACGGTTTAGCTTCTGCAGAACGCGCTAAGAAAGATTTGGACCTTGCACAGGCCAACGCGACCGACCAGCTGAAAAAAGCGAAAGCGGAAGCCCAGGTAATCATTGAGCAGGCGAACAAGCGTCGCTCTCAGATTCTGGACGAAGCTAAAGCTGAAGCAGAACAGGAACGCACCAAAATCGTTGCACAAGCGCAGGCTGAAATTGATGCTGAGCGTAAACGTGCACGTGAGGAGCTGCGTAAGCAGGTCGCTATCCTGGCTGTTGCTGGCGCCGAGAAGATCATCGAACGTTCCGTGGATGAAGCTGCTAACAGCGACATCGTGGATAAACTTGTCGCTGAACTGTAAGGAGGGAGGGGCTGATGTCTGAATTTGTAACGGTAGCTCGCCCCTACGCCAAAGCAGCTTTTGACTTTGCCGTCGAACACAACAGTGTTGAACGCTGGCAGGATATGCTGGCGTTTGCCGCCGAAGTGACCAAAAACGACCAAATGGCAGAGCTTCTCTCCGGTGCTTTGGCGCCGGAAACGCTCTCAGAAGCGTTTATCGCTATCTGCGGTGAGCAACTCGACGAAAACGGCCAGAACCTGATTAAGGTGATGGCGGAAAACAATCGTCTGAAAGTGCTCCCGGACGTTCTTGAGCAATTCATTCACCTGCGCGCGGCCAGTGAGGCCATCGCAGAGGTAGAAGTAATATCTGCCAACCAACTGAGTGATGAACAGCTTGCCAGGATCGTCAGCGCGATGGAAAAACGTCTGTCACGCAAAGTTAAGCTGAATTGCAAAATCGATAAGTCTGTTATGGCAGGTATTATCATCCGTGCGGGTGATATGGTCATTGATGGTAGCGTACGCGGCCGTCTTGATCGCCTTGCAGACGTCTTGCAGTCTTAAGGGGACTGGAGCATGCAACTGAATTCCACCGAAATCAGCGAACTGATCAAGCAGCGCATTGCTCAGTTCAATGTTGTGAGCGAAGCTCATAACGAAGGTACTATTGTTTCTGTAAGTGACGGTGTTATCCGCATCCACGGCCTTGCCGAATGTATGCAGGGTGAGATGATCTCCCTGCCGGGTAACCGTTACGCTATCGCATTGAACCTGGAGCGCGACTCCGTTGGTGCCGTGGTGATGGGTCCGTATGCTGACCTCGCCGAAGGCATGAAGGTTAAATGTACTGGCCGTATCCTGGAAGTTCCGGTTGGCCGCGGCCTGCTGGGCCGTGTGGTTAACACCCTGGGCGCGCCAATTGATGGTAAAGGTCCGCTGGAAAACGACGGTTTCTCCGCCGTAGAAGCGATCGCACCGGGCGTAATCGAACGTCAGTCCGTCGATCAGCCGGTACAGACCGGTTATAAATCCGTTGACGCCATGATCCCAATCGGTCGTGGTCAGCGTGAACTGATCATCGGCGACCGTCAGACCGGTAAAACTGCGCTGGCTATCGATGCCATCATCAACCAGCGTGATTCCGGTATCAAGTGCGTCTATGTTGCTATCGGCCAGAAAGCGTCCACCATCTCTAACGTGGTGCGTAAACTGGAAGAGCACGGCGCGCTGGCTAACACCATCGTGGTGGTAGCGACTGCATCCGAATCTGCTGCACTGCAATACCTGGCGCCATACGCTGGTTGCGCAATGGGCGAATACTTCCGCGACCGCGGCGAAGATGCGCTGATCATTTACGATGACCTGTCTAAACAGGCTGTTGCTTATCGTCAGATCTCCCTGCTGCTCCGTCGTCCGCCAGGACGTGAAGCCTTCCCGGGCGACGTATTCTACCTCCACTCTCGTCTGCTGGAGCGTGCTGCGCGTGTTAACGCCGAATACGTTGAAGCTTTCACCAAAGGTGAAGTGAAAGGGAAAACCGGTTCTCTGACTGCGCTGCCGATTATCGAAACGCAGGCGGGCGACGTTTCCGCATTCGTTCCGACCAACGTAATCTCCATTACCGATGGTCAGATCTTCCTGGAAACCAACCTGTTTAACGCCGGTATTCGTCCTGCGGTTAACCCGGGTATCTCCGTATCCCGTGTTGGTGGTGCAGCGCAGACCAAGATCATGAAGAAACTGTCCGGTGGTATCCGTACCGCACTGGCGCAGTATCGTGAACTGGCAGCGTTCTCCCAGTTTGCATCCGACCTTGACGATGCAACCCGCAAACAGCTGGACCACGGTCAGAAAGTGACCGAACTGCTGAAACAGAAACAGTATGCGCCGATGTCCGTTGCGCAGCAGTCTCTGGTTCTGTTCGCAGCAGAACGTGGTTACCTGGCTGATGTAGAACTGGCGAAAATCGGTAGCTTCGAAGCCGCTCTGCTGGCTTACGTCGACCGTGATCACGCTCCGCTGATGCAAGAGATTAACCAGTCCGGTGGCTATAACGACGAAATCGAAGGCAAGCTGAAAGGCATCCTCGATTCCTTCAAAGCAACCCAGTCCTGGTAACGTCTGGCGGTCTGTCTTAGGGCAGGCCGCAAGGCATTGAGGAGAAGCTCATGGCCGGCGCAAAAGAGATACGTAGTAAGATCGCAAGCGTCCAGAACACGCAAAAGATCACTAAAGCGATGGAGATGGTCGCCGCTTCCAAAATGCGTAAATCGCAGGAGCGCATGGCGGCCAGCCGTCCTTACGCAGATACTATGCGCAAAGTGATTGGTCACCTTGCGAACGGTAATCTGGAATATAAGCACCCTTACCTGGAAGAACGCGACGTTAAGCGCGTGGGCTACCTGGTGGTGTCGACCGACCGTGGTCTGTGCGGCGGCTTGAACATTAACCTGTTCAAGAAACTGCTGGCGGAAATGAAAGCATGGTCCGATAAAGGCGTTCAGTGCGACCTCGCAATGATCGGCTCTAAAGGCGTCTCTTTCTTTAACGCCGTTGGCGGTAACGTGGTTGCACAGGTGACTGGTATGGGGGATAACCCCTCCCTGTCCGAACTGATCGGCCCGGTAAAAGTGATGTTGCAGGCCTATGATGAAGGCCGTCTGGACAAGCTGTACGTTGTCAGCAACAAATTTATTAACACCATGTCTCAGGTTCCGACGATCACTCAACTGCTGCCGTTACCGGCATCAGAAGACGCTGATCTGAAACGTAAATCCTGGGATTACCTGTACGAACCCGATCCGAAAGCGCTGCTGGATACCCTCCTGCGTCGTTATGTCGAATCTCAGGTCTATCAGGGCGTGGTAGAAAACCTGGCCAGCGAGCAGGCCGCACGTATGGTGGCGATGAAAGCCGCGACCGACAATGGCGGCAGCCTGATTAAAGAGCTGCAGTTGGTATACAACAAAGCTCGACAGGCCAGCATTACTCAGGAACTCACCGAGATCGTCGGTGGTGCATCCGCGGTATAACCAGGTTAATTCGTAGAGGATTCAAGATGGCTACTGGAAAAATTGTCCAGGTAATCGGCGCCGTAGTTGACGTCGAATTCCCTCAGGATGCCGTACCGCGCGTGTACGAAGCTCTTGAGGTGCAGAATGGTAAAGAAGTTCTGGTGCTGGAAGTTCAGCAGCAGCTCGGCGGCGGTATCGTTCGTACCATCGCCATGGGTTCTTCCGATGGTCTTCGCCGCGGTCTGGAAGTAAAAGACCTCGAGCACCCAATCGAAGTCCCGGTAGGTAAAGCAACACTGGGTCGTATCATGAACGTACTGGGTCAGCCGGTCGACATGAAAGGCGATATCGGTGAAGAAGAGCGTTGGGCTATCCACCGTGCAGCACCTTCCTATGAAGAGCTGTCCAGCTCTCAGGAACTGCTGGAAACCGGTATCAAAGTTATCGACCTGATGTGTCCGTTCGCGAAGGGCGGTAAAGTTGGTCTGTTCGGTGGTGCGGGTGTAGGTAAAACCGTAAACATGATGGAGCTGATCCGTAACATCGCGATCGAGCACTCCGGTTACTCTGTGTTTGCGGGCGTCGGTGAGCGTACTCGTGAGGGTAACGACTTCTACCACGAAATGACCGACTCCAACGTTATCGATAAAGTATCCCTGGTTTACGGCCAGATGAACGAGCCGCCGGGAAACCGTCTGCGCGTTGCACTGACCGGCCTGACCATGGCTGAGAAATTCCGTGACGAAGGTCGTGACGTTCTGCTGTTCGTCGATAACATCTATCGTTACACCCTGGCCGGTACTGAAGTATCCGCACTGCTGGGTCGTATGCCTTCAGCGGTAGGTTATCAGCCGACTCTGGCGGAAGAGATGGGCGTTCTGCAGGAACGTATCACCTCCACCAAAACCGGTTCTATCACCTCCGTACAGGCGGTATACGTACCGGCGGATGACTTAACTGACCCATCCCCAGCCACTACCTTTGCTCACTTAGATGCAACCGTAGTACTGAGCCGTCAGATCGCTTCCCTGGGTATCTACCCGGCCGTTGACCCGCTGGACTCCACCAGCCGTCAGCTGGATCCGCTGGTTGTTGGTCAGGAACACTACGACACCGCGCGTGGCGTTCAGTCCATCCTGCAGCGTTATCAGGAACTGAAAGACATCATCGCCATCCTCGGTATGGACGAACTGTCTGAAGAAGACAAACTGGTGGTAGCTCGCGCACGTAAGATCCAGCGCTTCCTGTCCCAGCCGTTCTTCGTAGCAGAAGTCTTTACCGGTTCTCCGGGCAAATACGTGGCGCTGAAAGACACTATCCGTGGCTTTAAAGGCATCATGGAAGGCGAATACGATCACCTGCCAGAGCAGGCGTTCTACATGGTCGGTTCCATCGACGAAGCCGTGGAAAAAGCCAAAAAACTTTAACGCCTTAATCGGAGGGTGATATGGCAATGACTTACCACCTGGACGTCGTCAGCGCAGAGTTACAAATGTTCTCTGGTCTGGTCGAAAAAATCCAGGTAACGGGTAGCGAAGGTGAACTGGGTATTTACCCGGGACACGCGCCGCTGCTCACCGCCATTAAGCCTGGTATGATTCGCATCGTTAAACAGCACGGTCATGAAGAGTTTATCTATCTGTCTGGCGGCATTCTTGAAGTGCAGCCTGGCAGCGTGACCGTTCTGGCGGATACCGCAATTCGCGGTCAGGACCTCGACGAAGCGCGAGCGCTGGAAGCGAAACGCAAAGCCGAAGAGCACATTAAGAGCTCCCACGGCGATGTGGATTACGCTCAGGCGTCTGCGGAACTGGCCAAAGCGATCGCTAAACTGCGCGTTATCGAGTTGACCAAAAAAGCGATGTAACACCGGCTTGAACGTAAAAAGCCAGTCTGGTTTCCAGGCTGGCTTTTTTTATGGCCAGCGGCTGGCGAGCGGGTAAAGTGAAAACAGGATCCACCCTTAATTGTTATTGATTAGTTAAATGATGAGGCGTAGACTCTATTTTGTGATGTATGTCACATAAAAGAACGTTATCAAACTGCACCTGCGTCAGGAAATCATCATGAAACTGTTCCATAAAATCATCGCCAAATTCAGCGTACTGAGCTTCTAAGCCACGCGCTATTCCCCGGCTTGCACGACGTATCGCCCATCAAAACGACAACACTGGCGATGTGAAACCGGTAAATGAAGGTCACCTGACGGTGGCCTTTTGTATTTTATTGATGCCACCAATCACTTCAGCTCTCCTCTGCCTGCGGCTGATTTCCACTCAGTCGGCCCATATCCTGTTGATCTCCGCCAATAGGGCCGCGCTCTGCCGCTTTATTCAGGTGGCGAAAAAACAGCAAAAGCAGTGAGATAGTCAATGATTACCCTCCCCACCCTCCTTTTTCAGCGTTAAACTGATTTGCAGTGGTCAAAAATAGCGTCATAAAATGGTGTATAACCGCGAGCATGGACGTTTTCTCCACGTCTCGTTTTATGATGAAAAATATGTAGAAATTTCAACGTGAAAGGCTTTTACTTTCCGTTCTAACTACCGTCAGGATGAGTATGTCAAATAGTGCGATGAGCGTGGTTATCCTTGCCGCAGGCAAAGGGACCCGCATGTATTCCGATCTTCCTAAGGTGCTGCATACCCTGGCCGGGAAGCCTATGGTGCAGCATGTCATTGATGCCGCTAACGATTTAGGCGCATGTGCGGTGCATCTGGTGTACGGTCACGGTGGCGATCTGCTGCGTCAGACCCTCCATGAAGACAACCTGAATTGGGTGCTGCAGGCCGAGCAGCTCGGAACCGGACACGCCATGCAGCAGGCAGCACCTTTCTTCAATGATGATGAAGACATCCTGATGCTCTATGGCGACGTGCCGCTGATTTCCGTTGAGACGCTACAGCGCCTGCGCGCCGCGAAACCACAGGGTGGTATTGGTCTGCTGACGGTGAAGTTGGATGACCCAACGGGCTACGGCCGCATTACCCGTGAAAATGGCCAGGTGACTGGCATCGTTGAGCACAAAGATGCCAGCGAGGCGCAGCGCCAGATCCAGGAAATCAACACCGGGATCCTGATCGCCGGCGGAGCAGACCTCAAGCGCTGGCTGGCGAAGCTCACCAATAACAACGCTCAGGGCGAATACTACATCACCGATATCATCGCCATGGCGTATCAGGAAGGGCACGAGATCGTCGCGGTGCATCCGCAGCGCCTGAGCGAAGTCGAAGGCGTCAACAATCGCCTGCAGCTTGCGCGCCTGGAGCGCGTTTACCAGGCTGAGCAGGCAGAAAAATTACTGCTGGCGGGCGTGATGCTGCGCGATCCGGCGCGTTTCGATCTGCGCGGTACGCTGCAGCACGGGCGCGATGTGGAGATCGATACTAACGTTATTCTGGAAGGCAATGTGGTGCTGGGCGATCGTGTGAAAATCGGCGCCGGCTGCGTGATCAAAAATAGCACCATCGGCGATGACTGCGAAATTAGCCCCTATAGCGTGGTGGAAGATGCCCTGCTGCAGGCTGCCTGCACCATCGGCCCATTTGCCCGTCTGCGCCCGGGCGCCGAACTGCTGGAAGGCGCCCACGTTGGCAACTTCGTGGAAATGAAAAAAGCGCGTCTCGGGAAAGGCTCCAAGGCGGGTCATCTGACCTATCTGGGCGATGCGGAGATCGGTGATAACGTCAATATCGGCGCCGGCACCATCACCTGCAACTACGATGGCGCGAATAAACACAAAACGATTATTGGCGATGATGTCTTTGTCGGCTCGGATACCCAGCTGGTGGCGCCAGTCACGGTAGGCAACGGTGTTACTATCGCCGCCGGGACCACCGTTACGCGCAATATCGCCGATAACGAACTGGTGTTGAGCCGCGTACCGCAGGTCCACAAGCAGGGCTGGCAGCGTCCGGTGAAGAAGAAATAATTTGGATTGTCGCCGGGGAAATATGCCCGGCGAACCAGGATGAGAGGGTCAATATAGACCCCCGTCCGCAGGCAGTACCATAACAATAACCCCACTCTCTACAAGGCTCGGGGCGCCCGGAAAACGGGCAAATACAGGTCAGCGACAACGCATGGCATATCGCCATTATCAGGAAATTTAACTATGTGTGGAATTGTTGGCGCAGTCGCGCAGCGTGATATTGCTGAAATCCTTCTCGAAGGTTTACGTCGTCTGGAATACCGTGGGTATGACTCTGCCGGTCTGGCGGTGGTCGACAGCGAAGGTCATATGACCCGCGTGCGTCGCCTGGGTAAAGTTCAGATGCTGGCTCAGGCGGTAGAAGAGCAACCGTTACATGGTGGTACCGGGATCGCCCATACTCGCTGGGCGACGCACGGCGAACCGTCTGAGAGCAATGCGCATCCGCATGTTTCTGAACACATTGTGGTGGTCCATAACGGGATCATCGAGAACCATGAGCCGCTGCGTGCCCTGCTGCAGTCTCGCGGCTATGTCTTCGTCACCGAGACCGATACCGAAGTTATCGCCCATCTGGTGCACTGGGAACTGGAACAAGGCGGTACCTTGCGTGAAGCCGTGCTGCGCGCTATTCCGCAGCTGCGCGGCGCCTACGGTACGGTGATCATGGATACCCGTGACCCGGGAACCCTGCTGGCGGCCCGCTCCGGTAGCCCGCTGGTGATTGGCCTGGGAATGGGCGAAAACTTTATCGCTTCCGACCAGCTGGCATTGCTGCCAGTGACCCGCCGCTTTATCTTCCTCGAAGAGGGCGATATTGCCGAAGTCACTCGCCGCTCGGTGGTGATTTTCGATAAATCCGGCGCGGAAGCGAAGCGCCAGGAGATCGAATCTAATCTGCAGTATGACGCTGGCGATAAAGGTATCTACCGCCACTATATGCAGAAAGAGATTTACGAACAGCCGAACGCGATTAAAAACACCCTGACCGGGCGCATCAGCCACGGCGAAGTGGATCTCAGCGAGCTGGGGCCGAATGCCAATGAAATGCTGGCTCAGGTTGAACATATTCAGATTGTTGCCTGCGGGACTTCCTATAACTCCGGGATGGTCTCCCGTTACTGGTTCGAAGCATTAGCCGGCGTCCCGTGCGATGTGGAAATCGCCTCGGAATTCCGCTATCGCAAGTCCGCGGTGCGTCGCAACAGTCTGATGATCACCCTCTCCCAGTCGGGTGAAACCGCCGATACCCTGGCGGCGCTGCGCCTCTCTAAAGAGCTGGGCTATCTCGGCTCGCTGGCCATCTGTAACGTGGCGGGTTCGTCACTGGTGCGTGAGTCCGATCTGGCGCTGATGACCAAAGCCGGTACTGAAATCGGCGTGGCCTCAACTAAAGCCTTTACCACTCAGCTGACCGTGCTGTTGATGCTGGTGGCGAAACTGGCGCGTCTGAAAGGTCAGGATGCGGCGATTGAGCACGATATCGTGCACGGTCTGCAGGCGCTGCCGAACCGTATCGAGCAGATGCTCTCCCAGGACAAGCGTATTGAACAGCTGGCAGAGCGTTTCTCTGATAAGCACCATGCGCTGTTCCTCGGCCGCGGCGATCAGTACCCGATCGCCATGGAAGGAGCGCTGAAGCTGAAAGAGATCTCCTACATTCACGCGGAAGCCTATGCGGCAGGTGAGCTGAAACATGGCCCGCTGGCGCTGATTGATGCGGAAATGCCGGTGATTGTGGTGGCGCCGAACAACGAGCTGCTGGAAAAACTGAAATCCAACATCGAAGAGGTTCGTGCCCGCGGCGGCGAGCTGTACGTCTTCGCCGACGGTGACGCCGGCTTCAACGGTAGCGATAACATGCACATCATTGAGATGCCGCATGTCGAAGAGATGATCGCCCCTATCTTCTATACGGTACCGCTGCAGCTGTTGGCTTATCACGTCGCGCTGATCAAAGGCACTGACGTTGACCAGCCGCGTAACCTGGCGAAATCGGTGACTGTGGAGTAAAGCATCATATCTTGCAAAGGGCTGCCGGCGGCAGCCCTTTTTATTTTCACCTGCTGTTCATCACCGAACTTGCGCGAAATATTTTGGCTGGCGGTAGATGACAAACGATCGTTTTGCGGTTCGATTTTTCTGTCATAAAAAGAAAATTATTCTGTCATTGCACGGTCATGATTACAGATAACCATCTGAGTTATATGACTATTATTTGCTATAAAATCCCTTCTTTCGACCTGTCATAAAACTGTCATAATTCGTACATTTTACTGTCACCTCTTTGACCTATTTTGCTCACCATAGCCTCGAAACAATGATTTACGAATCCCAGCAGGAGACATTATGAACGTTATGCGTACCACCGTCGCAACAGTTGTCGCCGCGACCTTATCGATGAGCGCTTTCTCTGCCTTCGCAGCAGCAAGCCTGACTGGCGCAGGCGCAACTTTCCCTGCGCCGGTGTATGCCAAATGGGCTGACACCTATCAGAAAGAAACGGGCAATAAAGTGAACTACCAGGGCATTGGTTCCTCTGGTGGCGTTAAGCAGATTATTGCTAACACCGTTGATTTCGGTGCTTCTGATGCTCCGCTGGCTGATGACAAACTGACTCAGGAAGGGCTGTTCCAGTTCCCCACCGTAATTGGCGGCGTGGTGCTGGCGGTTAACCTGCCTGGCGTGAAATCCGGCGAACTGGTGCTGGATGGCAAAACCCTCGGTGATATCTATCTGGGTAAAATTAAAAAATGGGATGACGAAGCGATCGCTAAACTCAACCCGGGCCTGAAGCTGCCTTCACAGAACATTGCCGTGGTTCGCCGCGCTGATGGTTCCGGTACCTCCTTCGTCTTCACCAGCTACCTGTCCAAGGTGAATGAAGAGTGGAAATCGAAAATCGGTGCAGGTTCTACCGTAAACTGGCCAACCGGACTGGGCGGCAAAGGTAACGACGGTATCGCCGCCTTTGTTCAGCGTCTGCCGGGCTCTATTGGTTACGTCGAATACGCTTACGCCAAGCAAAACAACCTCGCGTACACCAAGCTGGTGTCCGCTGGTGGCAAGCCGGTTAGCCCGACTGAAGATAACTTCGCTAACGCCGCGAAAGGCGTTGACTGGAGCAAGTCCTTCGCACAGGACCTGACCAACCAGAAAGGTGAAAATGCATGGCCGATCACCTCAACCACCTTCATCCTGGTGCATAAGGCGACCAACAAGCCGGAACAGACCGCTGAAGTGTTGAAGTTCTTCGACTGGGCGTATAAAAACGGCGCGAAAGAAGCAAATGCACTGGATTACGCGACGCTGCCGGAAAGCGTGGTAGAGCAGGTTCGTGCAGCATGGAAAACCAACGTCAAAGACAGCAGCGGTAAAGCGCTGTACTAACAGTAGATTTTTGACGAAGATGGCGGGGGCGTTCAGGCGCTGCCCGCCCTACGGTTCAGACTGTAGGCCCGGGAGCGAACGCCACCGGGCATTTATTCGAACAAGTTTTAATACGTAAAGAGTAATCTATGGCTGCAACCAAGCCTGCATTTACCCCTCCGGGGAAAAAGGGTGACATGATTTTCAGTGCGCTGGTAAAACTGGCTGCGCTGATTGTCCTGTTGATGCTGGGCGGCATCATCGTTTCCCTGATCATCTCTTCCTGGCCGAGCATTCAAAAGTTTGGCTTTGCCTTTTTGTGGACCAAGGAGTGGGATGCGCCAAACGAAATCTTCGGTGCGCTGGTACCGATTTACGGAACCCTGGTCACCTCCTTTATCGCGCTGCTGATTGCCGTCCCGGTGAGTTTTGGCATCGCGCTGTTTCTGACCGAACTGTCCCCCGCCTGGCTCAAGCGCCCGCTGGGTATTGCGATTGAGCTGCTGGCGGCAATCCCGAGTATCGTATACGGCATGTGGGGCCTGTTTATTTTCGCCCCGCTGTTTGCGACTTACTTCCAGGAGCCGGTCGGTAACGTCCTGTCGACCATCCCGTTCGTCGGCGCGCTGTTTGCCGGCCCGGCGTTTGGTATCGGTATTCTCGCCGCTGGCGTCATTCTGGCCATCATGATCATCCCTTATATCGCCGCGGTCATGCGCGATGTCTTCGAACAGACGCCGGTGATGATGAAAGAGTCGGCCTATGGCATCGGCTGCACCACCTGGGAGGTGATCTGGCGCATTGTCTTACCGTTCACCAAGAATGGGGTGATCGGCGGGGTGATGCTCGGTCTGGGCCGCGCGCTGGGTGAAACCATGGCGGTCACTTTTATCATCGGCAACACCTACCAGCTCGACAGCATCTCGTTGTATATGCCAGGGAACAGCATTACTTCCGCGCTGGCTAATGAGTTCGCCGAAGCGGAAACCGGACTGCACGTGGCGGCGCTGATGGAGCTGGGCCTGATCCTGTTCGTTATCACCTTTATCGTTCTGGCCGCGTCTAAGTTCATGATTATGCGCCTCGCGAAGAATGAGGGGGCACGCTAATGGCGACCATTGAATTGCAAACCACTACCGAGCTGGCGGAGTCCCGTCGCAAGATGCAGGCCAAACGCCGCATGAAGAACCGTATCGCTCTGGCGCTGTCCATAGCGACCATGGCGTTTGGTTTGTTCTGGCTTATCTGGATCCTGATGGCGACGATAACCCGCGGTTTCGATGGCATGAGTCTGGCGCTGTTCACCGAAATGACGCCGCCGCCGAACACGGCAGGCGGTGGCCTGGCCAACGCCCTCGCCGGCAGCGGCCTGCTGATCCTGTGGGCGACCGTCTTTGGTACGCCGCTGGGGATCATGGCGGGTATCTATCTGGCGGAGTACGGCCGCAAGTCGGTACTGGCGGAAATCATCCGTTTTATCAACGATATTCTGCTTTCCGCGCCGTCTATCGTGGTCGGCCTGTTCGTCTACACCATCGTGGTGGCGCAGATGCAACACTTCTCGGGCTGGGCGGGCGTTATCGCGCTGGCGCTGCTGCAGGTGCCTATCGTTATTCGTACCACCGAAAATATGCTGAAGCTGGTGCCGGATAGCCTGCGTGAAGCGGCCTATGCGCTGGGGACGCCGAAGTGGAAGATGATCTCGGCGATTACCCTGAAAGCGTCCGTCTCGGGGATTATGACCGGGATCCTGCTGGCAATCGCTCGTATTGCCGGGGAAACGGCTCCCCTGCTGTTCACCGCGCTCTCCAACCAGTTCTGGAGCACCGACATGATGCAGCCGATTGCCAACCTGCCGGTGACCATTTTCAAATTTGCCATGAGTCCGTTTGCGGAGTGGCAGCAACTGGCATGGGCCGGGGTATTGATTATCACCCTGTGCGTCTTGCTGCTGAACATCCTGGCGCGCGTTATCTTCGCCAAGAAGAAACACGGTTAATTTTTTGCGGCGCAGCGGCTGCTGCGCTGAATGAGGAAGAGATTGAGATGAGTATGGTGAATACAGCTCCGGGTAAGATTTCAGTTCGTAACCTGAACTTCTACTACGGCAAATTCCATGCCCTGAAGAACATCAACCTGGATATCACCAAAAACCAGGTGACGGCGTTTATCGGTCCGTCAGGCTGTGGTAAATCCACCCTGCTGCGCACGTTCAACAAAATGTTTGAACTGTATCCGGAGCAGCGCGCGGAAGGCGAGATCCTGCTGGATGGCGATAATATTCTGACCAACACCCAGGATATCGCCCTGCTGCGCGCCAAGGTTGGCATGGTATTCCAGAAACCGACGCCGTTCCCGATGTCCATTTATGACAATATCGCCTTCGGCGTGCGCCTGTTTGAAAAGCTGTCCCGTGCCGATATGGACGAGCGCGTGCAGTGGGCGCTGACCAAAGCCGCATTATGGAACGAAACCAAAGATAAACTGCACCAGAGCGGGTATTCTCTCTCCGGTGGCCAGCAACAGCGCCTGTGCATCGCGCGCGGTATCGCGATCCGTCCGGAAGTCCTGCTGCTTGATGAGCCGTGCTCCGCGCTGGACCCGATCTCCACCGGGCGTATCGAAGAGCTGATCACCGAGCTGAAACAGGACTACACCGTCGTTATCGTGACTCACAACATGCAGCAGGCTGCGCGTTGCTCCGACCATACGGCATTTATGTATCTTGGCGAGCTGATTGAGTTCAGCAACACGGACGACCTGTTCACCAAGCCCGCGAAGAAACAAACTGAAGATTATATTACTGGCCGCTACGGTTGATTTGCCCTTGTGCTTTCAGGCTCTCACCAGTTGGGCAATCAGGAGACACCATGGACAACCTAAATCTTAACAAACATATATCCGGCCAGTTCAACGCTGAACTGGAGTATATCCGCACCCAGGTGATGACCATGGGTGGGCTGGTGGAGCAACAGCTTTCTGATGCGATCACCGCCATGCATAACCAGGACAGCGATCTGGCGAAACGCGTCATCGACGGCGACAAGCAGGTCAACATGATGGAAGTGGCGATCGACGAGGCCTGCGTGCGCATCATCGCCAAGCGCCAGCCGACCGCCAGCGACCTGCGCCTGGTGATGGCGATCATCAAGACTATCGCTGAGCTGGAACGCATCGGCGACGTGGCGGATAAAATCTGCCGCACCGCGCTGGAGAAGTTTTCCCAGCAGCACCAGCCGCTGCTGGTGAGCCTCGAATCGCTGGGCCGTCACACGGTGCAGATGCTGCATGACGTACTGGATGCGTTTGCGCGTATGGATCTCGACGAAGCGGTACGTATTTATCGCGAAGATAAGAAAGTCGACCAGGAGTATGAAGGCATCGTGCGCCAGCTGATGACCTACATGATGGAAGACTCGCGCACTATCCCGAGCGTCCTGACCGCGCTGTTCTGCGCGCGTTCGATCGAGCGCATCGGCGACCGCTGCCAGAATATCTGCGAATATATTTTCTACTTCGTCAAAGGTCAGGATTTCCGTCACGTTGGCGGCGATGAGCTGGATAAACTGCTCGCCGGCAAAGATCCGAAAGAGTAATAATCATTCTGTCTAATTCTGGTAAATGGATTTATCAGGATTAGATATAATTTTTCCCGCGGCAGCGAGATTGCTGAGATTATCGTCACAATTAACAATCTGCCCGTTTGAGTTCTTCATTTTATCGCGTAACAATCAACGCCCACTCCTGAGCTTAAACGCTCAGGGTGGTTTAAACGGATTGTGACTGCGACAGCAGGCAAAACCTGATATTGCCCCTACGGCGGCGGTATCAGGTTTTTTTGTTTTATGCGGGCCAATAATGGCTGAATGAGGGTTGCTACCGCGATGTGCGGGCAAAACCTGAAGAGGATTATCTGTTAAGGCAGATGGTCTTCTTCAGGTTTTTTTTTGCTTTTGTCTAACTGCAAAAATAACAGCCGCCGCGACCTCAAACGGTATGGATACGGCTATTCGAACCTGCGCGGGATGCTTGTTGCTGTCGTGTTTTATTTACGCCAATACTTATATAAGGGAATATTATGATGAGAAAAACCAGGATCGCTCCGGCGATGGTATTGCTGGCACCGCTTTGTTATTCCACCACTCTGATAGCGAGCCCGTTGACGGTGGAGCAACGGCTTGAGCTGCTGGAAAAAGCGCTCAAAGACACGCAAAAAGAACTCAAAAAATATCAGGACCAGGAGAGAAAAAGAGACCAGATTTGGGCCTCATGGTCTCCGCCAGCAGAAGGTCAGAAGCGCAAGACCGGGGTGGCGACCGCCGGGCCGAAAACAGCGGTGAAACCGGATGCGGTGCTGGTCAAAAATCAACAACCAGCCACGGACGGCGCGCCAGCCTATAGCGCGATGACGCTGAAAGATTTTAGCACGTTCGTGAAAGATGAAATTGGCTTTAGCTATAACGGCTACTTCCGTTCCGGATGGGGTACCGCCTCGCACGGCTCGCCAAAATCGTGGGCGATTGGCTCGCTTGGCCGCCTGGGCAATGAATATTCCGGCTGGTTCGATCTGCAGCTGAAGCAGCGGGTGTTTCAGGAAGGCGATAAACGCGTTGATGCCATCGTGATGCTCGACGGTAACGTCGGCCAGCAGTATTCCGCTGGCTGGTTTGGTGACAACGCTGGCGGCGAAAACTACATCCAGTTCTCGGATATGTACGTTAACACCAAAGGGTTCCTGCCGTTTGCCCCGGAAGCCGATTTCTGGGTCGGCAAACACGGGGCGCCAAAAATCGAAATCCAGATGCTGGACTGGAAAACGCAGAGAACCGATGCGGCGGCCGGCGTGGGGCTGGAAAACTGGCAGGTGGGCGCCGGGAAATTCGATATCGCATTGGTCCGAGAAGATGTCGATGATTACGACCGTTCTTTGAGCAATAAGCAGCAAATTAACACCAACACCCTGGACGTCCGCTACAAAGCGATTCCGCTGTGGGATAAAGCCAGCCTGATGGTCAGCGGGCGCTATGTCGCTGCCAACCAAAGTTCCTCGGAGAAATATAAAGAGGGCAATGAAGGTTATTATCCGTGGAAAGATACCTGGATGGCAGGCACCTCGTTAACGCAGAAATGGGCTAACGGCGGCTTTAACGAATTCTCTTTCTTACTGGCGAATAATTCTATTGCCAGCAGCTTCTCGCGCTATGCCGGATCCAGCCCCTATACCACTTTTAACGGCCGCTATTATGGCGATCATACCAATGGCACCGCGGTGCGCTTAACCTCGCAGGGAGAAACCTATTTACGCGATGACATTATTATGGCGAATGCCATCGTCTACTCCTTTGGTAACGACGTCTATAGCTACGAGACCGGGGCCCACTCCGATTTTGAATCCATTCGCACGGTCCTGCGACCGGCTTATATCTGGGATAAATATAACCAGACCGGCGTCGAGCTGGGATACTTCAAACAGCAAAACAAAGATGTTACCGGCAAGAAATATAACGAGTCCGGCTACAAGACCACGCTGTTCCATACCTTCAAAGTCAATACCAGTATGCTGACCTCGCGCCCGGAAATTCGCTTCTATGCCACCTATATTAAAGCGAAGGATATCGACCTGGATAAGGCAGCGAATAATACCACCAGCATTTTTGAAGACGGTAAAAACGATCAGTTTGCCGTGGGGGCGCAGGCGGAAATCTGGTGGTAAGACGATAACAGAACGGACACAACGGAAGAGGAATAACGATGAAACGACATGCAATTTATTTCGCACTGGCGCTGGCGGGCGCGGCGTTTACCCTCCAGGCGGCGCCATTACCCGCGATGCCGGATCCCACCCTGCCGGTGAGCCACTTTATTACCCAGGTTAACGCGGATAAGAGTATCACTTATCGCCTGTTTGCTCCCGATGCCCGGCGGGTCTCGGTAGTGACCGGCGCCACGCCGGACTCCTTTGTCTCACACGACATGACCAAAGAGGCTCAGGGGGTGTGGACATGGAAAAGTGAGCCGATGAAACCCAATCTCTATGAATACTATTTCGATGTGGATGGCTTCCGCTCGGTGGATACCGGCAGTCGCTATCAGAAGCCGCAGCGCCAGGTGAATACCAGCTTGATTCTGGTACCTGGTAGTATTCTCGACGATCGGGCGGTCGCGCATGGCGATCTGCGCACCCTCACTTATCACTCGAAGGCACTGAACGCCGAACGTCGTCTCTATGTCTGGACGCCGCCGGGCTATAGCGGAACCGGCGATCCGCTGCCAGTGCTCTATTTCTATCATGGCTTTGGCGACAGCGGTCTGTCGGCCATCGATCAGGGGCGTATCCCGCAGATCATGGATAACCTGCTGGCGGAGGGCAAAATCAAGCCGATGCTGGTGGTGGTCCCGGATACCGAAACCGACACCCCGGAAGCGGTCGCGGAAAACTTCCCGCCGCAGGAGCGGCGCAAAAACTTCTATCCGCTCAATGCACAGGCGGCGGATAACGAGTTGATGCAGGATATTATTCCGCTGATCGATACCCGGTTTAACGCGCGTAAAGATGCCGATGGCCGGGCGCTGGCTGGCCTGTCACAGGGCGGTTATCAGGCGCTGGTTTCCGGAATGAACCATCTGGATAGTTTTGGCTGGCTTGCCACCTTTAGCGGTGTCACGACCACCACGGTGCCGAATGCCGGCGTGGAAGCGCAGCTGAAGCATCCTGACGCGATCAATAAGCAACTGCGTAACTTTACCGTGGTCGTCGGGGAAAAAGATTCCGTAACCGGTAAAGACATCGCTGGTCTGAAAAGCGAGCTGGAAAAACAGAAGATCAACTTCGACTATCACTCGTATCCCGGCCTGAACCATGAAATGGACGTCTGGCGCCCGGCCTACGCCGAGTTTGTGCAGAAACTGTTTAAATAACCGTTAGGGGGCCTTCAGCCCCCGTTTTGTGCTTGTGAAGGACGACAAGATGAAAATGATTGTGACTGAAGATTATGAAGAGATGAGCCTGGTCGCCAGCCATCATGTTCTGGGCTATATCACGGCGCCGCGGCGGGTGAATCTCGCCGTGACGGCCGGCAGCACGCCAAAGCGGATGTATGAGCATCTAACCGCCGCCGTGAAAGGCAAAGCATTCTATGATCGGGTGCACTATTACAACTTCGATGAGATACCCTTTCGCGGCCAGTCGCGAGAAGGCGTCACGATATCTAATCTGCGCCAGCTGTTTTTTACCCCGGCGCAGATCAAAGAAGAGAATATTCACAAGCTGACGCTGGACAACGCCGCTCAGCACGATCGCCAGCTGGAAGAGGCTGGTGGCCTTGACCTGATGGTGCTGGGGCTGGGGGCCGACGGCCATTTTTGCGGCAACCTGCCGAATACCACCCGCTTTCATGATCAGACGGTTGAAGTGCCGATTCATGGGGAAATGATTGATATTGTCGCTAACGGCGAGATGGGTGGGGATTTTTCCGTCGTGCCCGATAGCTATGTCACCATGGGGCCGAGAAGCGTGATGGCGGCAAAAAATCTGCTGTTGATCGTGAGCGGCGCGGCGAAGGCGCAAGTCCTTAAGCAGGTGGTTGAAGGCCCGGTCAGCGAGCAGGTGCCGGCGTCGGTGCTCAAATTACACCCTTCACTGGTGATTATTGCCGATAAGGCGGCAGTCACTGAATTGCAGCCATAACCAGTCGCTGGTTCTATTCCCCGCTTGCGCAGACGCTTAGCGGGGCTACATCGATGCCAATGTGCCGCTCACCAGGCCCTTAACGCGTGATATCCCAGCCGCGCGCTTGCCACAATGCCGGCAGCTCTGCCAGATCGGTAAAGGTGGTCACTTTGGGATGATCGATCGGCTGGTTGTGCGGATCGGCGCAGAAATAAAACACCTCCATACCGGCGGCAATCCCCGACTGAGCACCGGCGCTGGAGTCATCCACCAGGATACAGTTTTCGGCTTTTACCTGCATGGCCTCTGCCGCATGAAACATCAGCGCCGGGTCAGGCTTCCAGCGCTGAATATCGTAGCCGCTGTACAAGCGGTCAGCGAAATGGTGCAGCAGGCCGGTGCGGCCAAGAGAGTGCTGCATTTTACTGACCGGGCCATTGGAAACCACGCACATCGGGACGCTTACCGCATCCAGCAGCGCCTGGGCTCCGGCAATCACCTCCAGTTCGCTATCAAACAGGCGAGCGACCTCCGCACGGTAAATGGGCTCCAGCGTCGCTTTTTGCAGGTTAACGCCATGCTCAGCGTTGATAGTGTCGATAATTTCGTACAGCTTCACCCCTTTGAAGCGCTTAAAAATCTCGGCAAGGTCCAGCGTAATGCCGAATTCCTGGAACATGTGAACGTAGGCGCGGGAGCAAATCACCTCACTGTCGACCAGTGTGCCGTCACAGTCAAAAAATACTGCTTCTGGTTGAGTCATAGTCTTTCCGTATTAACAAGTTTAACGTTTTCGTCATGCCCAATGCCGCGACGCAATCGTTGCCGTATAAGCAAAATAAATGAAAAAAATTACCATACAACTGCGCCGGGTGCCCTGTTTTGGTATAGGATAGCCTCGAATTTTCCCTCCTTTACGTTCGGAAACCGATAATGAGTCAACAACAAACCAGCCAGTCTTCTGGCCAGGGTC
This sequence comes from Klebsiella sp. A-Nf5, assembly GCF_002810545.1. Lineage (NCBI taxonomy): Bacteria > Pseudomonadati > Pseudomonadota > Gammaproteobacteria > Enterobacterales > Enterobacteriaceae > Klebsiella > Klebsiella sp. A-Nf5. The sequence continues at coordinate 40,439 of NZ_PIOG01000282.1, forward strand.
TGCTGGAGCGCGTATTTAAGCTGCGCGAGCACGGCACCACAGTGCGTACGGAAGCGATCGCCGGTTTCACCACGTTCCTGACGATGGTGTATATCGTTTTTGTTAACCCACAAATTCTTGGCGTAGCGGGCATGGATACCAGCGCCGTGTTTGTGACTACCTGTCTGATTGCTGCGTTCGGCAGTATCCTGATGGGTCTGTTCGCGAACCTGCCGGTGGCTCTTGCGCCGGCGATGGGTCTGAACGCCTTCTTCGCCTTTGTGGTGGTACAGGCGATGGGCCTGCCGTGGCAGGTAGGCATGGGCGCGATTTTCTGGGGCGCCGTCGGTCTGCTGCTGCTGACGATTTTCCGTGTACGCTACTGGATGATCGCCAATATTCCGGTGAGCCTGCGCGTCGGTATCACCAGCGGTATCGGCCTGTTTATCGGCATGATGGGTCTGAAAAATGCCGGGGTTATCGTCGCTAATCCGGAAACGCTGGTCAGCATTGGTCATCTGACCTCCCACAGTGTGCTGCTGGGCATACTGGGCTTCTTTATCATCGCAATTCTGGCATCACGTAACATTCATGCCGCGGTCCTGGTGTCTATTGTGGTCACCACCCTGCTGGGCTGGATGCTGGGCGATGTGCACTACACCGGCATCGTCTCCGCGCCGCCGAGCGTGACGTCGGTGATTGGTCATGTCGATCTGGCGGGCTCCCTGAACCTGGGCCTGGCCGGCGTGATCTTCTCGTTTATGCTGGTCAACCTGTTTGACTCCTCCGGGACGCTGATTGGCGTTACCGATAAAGCGGGTCTGGCTGATGCACAGGGTAAATTCCCGCGCATGAAGCAAGCGCTGTTTGTCGACAGCGTCTCGTCGGTGGCGGGTTCCTTCATCGGTACTTCGTCGGTGACGGCCTATATCGAATCCTCCTCCGGCGTTTCCGTGGGCGGGCGCACCGGCCTGACCGCCGTTGTCGTTGGGATCCTGTTCCTGCTGGTTATCTTCCTGTCTCCGCTGGCGGGGATGGTTCCAGCCTATGCGGCCGCCGGCGCGCTGATTTACGTTGGCGTGCTGATGACCTCCAGCCTGGCGCGCGTGAAGTGGGATGACCTGACGGAAGCGGTACCGGCGTTTATCACCGCGGTGATGATGCCGTTTAGTTTCTCGATCACCGAAGGTATCGCCTTAGGCTTTATCTCTTACTGCGTGATGAAGATCGGAACCGGCCGCCTGCGCGAGCTCAGCCCGTGCGTGGTGATCGTCTCGCTGCTGTTTGTGCTGAAGATTGTCTTTATCGATGCACATTAATCCGCACGCATGATGAAAAAGCCCGGCATCGCTGCCGGGCTTTTTTTATGCTTTAACCCGCTGAATATAGTCGCCAAAGGCGGTCAGCTGGCCGCGCAGATGGTCGAGGGTGCTCTGATCGACTACTTCACCTGACTGCGGATCCACTTTGTTCTGGATCACACCGCCCATAAATTCCGGTTTATTCATCACCATCACATCGAGGAAGACCAGAATCTGGCGCAGATGATACTGGCAGCGTGCGCCGCCGATGGCACCCATTGAGCTGGTCTGAATCAGTACTGGTTTGCCGGACAGCGGCTGCTCGGGCAGGCGTGACAGCCAGTCGATAGCGTTTTTCAGGCCGCCAGGCACGGAATAGTTATACTCGGGAGTGACAATCACCACGCCATCCGCCTCGCGGATCTGTTGCGCAATATCCTGCACGCTCTGTGGGAACCCCTCTTCCTCCTGAATATCAGCATCGTACAGCGGGATATCACCGATCGACGGCAGCGCGGAGATGTCCATGCCCGAGGGCGCGATGCCGGGCAGAGTGCGCGCGACCATTCCATTAAACGACCCTTTGCGCAGGCTGCCGAGTAACGTAACCACTTTTAAGGTATCTGACATGATTGCTCCTTTGTATCATGATGCCGGCAAAACCGGTCAATTGAGGGATAAGGTTTTTTCCATCGGTAAGCTGGTAAAGCGCATCAGGCGGGCCGACGGTTCGCGTGCGCGCCGCTGAGCATCCGGCAGACTATGCCATTCGCCCCCCTTAGCGTCATATTCCCAGACCTTCAGTGAGCCGATATTTGGGCTGGCGGCAATCGACCACACCAGCAGCGATTCGGCGTCACAGACGGCTTCGATCGACTGGCTACCGGCGGTGCGCAGGCGGCCAGAACCCGGCAGCAGCTGCGTTGATGCTTCGCCGGTCAGTTTCAACACGCTTCGCCGCAGCGCCACCAGCTGGCTACGCGCTTCATCCGGGTCATGCTGAATGTTAATCCACAGATTTTCATTGTTACTGAAATTGTGCCGGTCAGCGTCGTGTCCACGCACCGTGCGCTGCAGTTCCATGTCGAGGCCACAATCCCCCTCGGTGGTCAGCGCGACGCCAACAATATTGCCAGTATAAGAGATAGAAAAGTGGGGAAGATGACGATCGCTAAAAACCGGTCTGCCATTGGCGGCGTTGACGATTTCAGGCAGCTCGCTGATGCCGTATAGCATAAACAGCAGTTCGGCGAGCAGCGAACGCGAAGCACGAAAGCGAGCCTGGCGGTATTCAGGGAGTAGACGTGCGGATTGATGACAGGCCGCCGACAAACGTGTCGATAGCGGCTCCCCGGTACTGAGTATCCCTCGTGCAAAATGCGTTGCCATACGTCGCTCCGTGAGTAATGGTCTGGTAAAAATTGCGCGCGTTATTATCGCCTGGTATTAACAGGTTTTAATGCCGAAATGCCCCGTTGAAAAGAGAATTTGTTTGAATTTTACAAATTCTTGCGCAATAAGGTGCGATGGACACGAAACAAGGCTTACAGCGTACCGGAATAGAGTTCTTTTAACGTATCTCTAAGCCAGACGAGCTTGGGGTTGTAGCTGTTGCGCTTATGCCATAGCAAGGTGAAGGGGACGCGGAGCTTTTCCAGAAGCTGAGGTTCCAGCGGCAGCGGGCGAGAGACCAGCGGTAGCTGGTGCTGCTGATTATAGTGCTGGCAGTAGCGCGGCGCGGTGGCCAGCATGGTGTGCTGCGGCTGAGCGGCCATAAAGAGCGATTGTTCAAACCCCGGCACGGTCAGCGCCACGTTACGCTTATACCCCAGCTCCTGCAGCACATCGTCCAGTGCCCAGGTATCGCTCTGTTCCCAGCAGATGGTGATATGCGGATAGCGCAAGAATGCCGCCAGATCCCATTCCTCTCTGAGCGCCGGATGATCGGCGCGCAGCCAGACCTGCGGCAGGTCGGTGAACAGGACATCAAAATCGATATACCACGGCAGCAGGCTCAGCTGCTCCCGCGACTGCGGATGGCTTTCGCGCCCGCAGAAGCCGATATCCACCTCGCCGCGAATAATGGCGTCCAGGGAGTCGTAGTCCCAGTTGCGCAAACGAATCAATGCCTGCGGATAGCGCTGATAGATGCGTTGGGAGAGGGTGTTAAACAGGATCATCAGCAGCGGCGTTTCCGCCGCCAGCTCGAATTTGAGGCCGCTGGGCATGGTGTGGTGCGGTTTATCGAGGATCTGGTTGCCCATCTGCATCCAGTCCGCCAGATCCTGCTCCATGCTGCTGACCAGCGGCGTAGGCGCCAGACCCAGCGGGGTTTTCACAAACAGCGGGTCGTCAAACCAGGCGCGCAGTTTGGCCAGCGACTTGCTCACCGCTGACGGCGAAACGTTCATCCGTTTCGCCGTACGGGTAACGCTGAGCTCCTGGGTCAGGAGCTGCAGGCAGAGGAGTAAATTAAGATCAAGACTCGACAGCGGCTTCTTCATCGTATTGCGCAACCCGCGGTGGGGTGACGACCAGTAATAAAACAAGGCTCATTATGCTACAGGCAATGAGTATCCCGATCAGCATATTCATCGCGCTGAGTCCGATGATGGCGGCGAGCCAAATCCACAGCGATGAACCGCACACCTGCGCGATGCCGAGAACCGAGCTGGCGACGCCCGCGCGCAGCGTGAAGGGCCCCAGCGCCTGGCTCATCGCGACGCCGAATCCAATGGAGAAGCCGGCGCAAATCATGCCCAGCCCGATCAGGGTGACGGACTGGCGGGTGGCGAGGCTCAGCGCCAGGCCTGCCGCCAGAAACAGCACCTGCGAGGTCAGCATTAAGGTGCGGGGGTTAAACAGCGACAGGGCGAACGGCGTCGAGAAGGAGACTGCCATGCTGATCATCGCCATCAGGGCCATCGCCATTGAGTAAGTTCCCCGGTCGAACCCCATCTCTTCCATCATCAGTACCGGAGAGACGTTCACGTAGGTCAGGATCGCCGTCACGCTGAGGGTGGTGATGAGAATGCGGCTGAGAAAAAAGCGGTTCAGCAGCGACTCACTGCCGCCATGCTGTGGTGTCGCAGTCTGCGGGTGTGCCGTCGGGCGCGTCTCGCGCAGGATAAAGACCGACAGCAAACCGACCATGACGCCCATGCCGGTCATGGTGTAGAACAGGCTCTGCCACGGATATTTCAGCATAATCAGGTGACCAAGCACCGGCGCCAGGACGGGGATAATGCAGGTAATGCCGTTGAGCAACGACAGCACCTTGGCGCGGCGACGATCGTCCAGCGTATCGCGCAGGATAGCGAAAGCCACCACGTAGCAGCTGCCGGCGCCGATCCCCTGGATAAAGCGTCCGGCGAGGAAGTGGCTGCTGGTGTGCGCCTGGGCGCAGAGCAGGGAGGCGACAACAAAGATCACCGCGCCCACAATGGCGACAGGCTTACGTCCAGACCGGTCGGCGATGCGACCAGCAAACAGCATTGCGGAGGCCATACCGGCCAGATAGACCGAAAAGGCGATATGTAATTGTGCCTCGCTGGCTCCCAGGTCCTGAGCAATACGCGGCAGGCCGACCAGATACATATCGATGCCGGAAGGATAGAGCAGAACCAGGGCGAAACTGCAGAGAAGAAAGCGTGTCATGGGATCCTCGCGATGTGAATGGCGTTCAGCATAGTGAGGAACGTGCCGCAAGACGAGTTGCCATTTGGACAACGCTCTTTTCCTGGCAGGAAATGCGAGCTAACGACTCCGGGTTCGCCAGACGCGGGCCATCCCTTCGCTCTCCGGTCTGACGCTTTCGAAGCCGAACTTCGCATACAGCTCCGGCACATCCGCCACCAGCGTGACATAGGCCCCGTCAAAGGCGTTAGCGTCCAGCCAGGCGACCAGCTTCTCCATCACCAGCCGGCCCAGGCCTTTTCCCTGATGAGCCGGATCGACGGCGACGTCGACAATATCGAAATTAATCGCGCCGTCGCCGACGATGCGTCCCATCGCGATCGGCGTCTCCTGCCAGAGGATATGTACGCCGTAACAGCTATGCGGCAGTCCGGCTCTGGCGCCTTCCAGGGGGCGTGGCGACATGCCCGCCGCCACCCGCAGGTGGCAAAACGCTTCGGCGGAGGGCACCTTCTCGATCACGGTATATTCAACGGTCATGCTTTAGTCTCGTGGTAAAAGGGGAGATAAAAGTAGAGAACGTTGCGCCGCAAAGGGCAAGAAAAAACCCGCATTAACGCGGCGTTAATGCGGGTGAGTGAACGTTTACGGACTAAACGTTATTTGCCGATGCAGAAGCTGGAGAAGATGCGGCCCAACAGGTCGTCGGAGGTGAACTCCCCGGTGATCTCGCTCAGCGCCTGCTGCGCGAGGCGCAGCTCTTCCGCCAGCAGCTCCCCGGCCCAGGCGCCCAGCAGCTGGGCTTTGCCCTGCTGCAGATGGTTCGCCGCCTCTTCCAGCGCCTGCAGGTGACGGCGGCGGGCGAGGAAGCCACCTTCCATGCTGGTATCGAAGCCCATACTCTGCTTGAGATGGTTACGCAGCACCTCCACGCCTTCGCCGGTACGTGCCGACAGTCGGATCAGTGAGTGGCCATTGACTTCGCTGAGCCCCAGCGTTTCGCCAGTGACGTCGGCTTTATTGCGCACCACGGTAATCGGCAGTTTAGCGGGCAGGCGCTCGATAAAGTCCGGCCAGATCTCCGCCGGGTCAACGGCGCTGGTGGTGGTGCCGTCGACCATAAACAGCACCCGATCCGCCTGCTCAATCTCCTGCCAGGCGCGCTCGATGCCGATACGCTCCACTTCGTCACTGGCGTCGCGCAGGCCCGCGGTATCGATGATATGCAGCGGCATGCCGTCGATATGGATATGTTCGCGCAGCACGTCGCGGGTGGTGCCCGCAATGTCGGTGACGATCGCCGCTTCGCGGCCCGCCAGGGCGTTCAGCAGGCTCGATTTACCGGCATTTGGTCGCCCGGCGATCACCACTTTCATCCCTTCGCGCAGCAGACTGCCCTGACGAGCTTCCGCGCGGACGGCGTCGAGGTCGGCCATCACGCCGTTCAGCTGGGCTTCAATTTTGCCGTCGGAGAGGAAATCAATTTCTTCATCCGGGAAATCGATCGCCGCTTCCACGTAGATGCGCAGGTGAGTGAGCGCTTCCACAAGGTGGTTAACCCGCGCGGAGAAGGCCCCTTGCAAGGAGTTCAACGCCGAGCGCGCCGCCTGTTCTGAACTGGCGTCGATGAGGTCGGCGATGGCTTCTGCCTGCGCCAGGTCGAGCTTGTCGTTGAGGAACGCGCGTTCGGAAAACTCGCCCGGCCTGGCGATGCGTACGCCGGGCAACGTCAGAATACGTTTGAGCAGCAGATCGAGAATGACCGGGCCGCCGTGACCCTGCAGCTCAAGCACATCCTCCCCGGTAAAGGAGTTCGGCCCGGGGAACCACAGCGCAATCCCCTGATCCAGCGGCGTACCGTCAACGTCGTTGAACGGCAGGTAGTCGGCATAACGCGGCTTCGGCAGCTTGCCCAGCACCGCCTGCGCGACATCGCGCGCGTTGAGGCCGGAGATACGCAGGATGCCCACCCCACCGCGTCCCGGAGGGGTGGCCTGGGCGACGATAGTGTCGTTATGGCTCATGGTGACTCTCTATGTAGATGTAAAAAAGGCGGTCCATTGACCGCCTTCTCTGGCATTAACGCTACCGTAGATACTCGAAATAATTCAAGTTGCAGAAAGGCGGCAAGTTAGTGAGGCCCCAGGAGCTTACTGTAGTAAGTGACTGGGGCGAACTAATGAAACCAACGCATCTGCGGCTTGAAGAATGAAGAGTATCAGGATTTCTTCTTCTCGCGGCTATGCAGGCCACGCTTCTCCAGACCACGATAAATCAGCTGCTGCTGAATAATGGTGACCAGGTTGCTGACGATGTAGTACACCACCAGGCCAGACGGGAACCACAGGAAGAACACCGTGAAGATGACCGGCATAAAGGTCATGATCTTCTGTTGCATCGGGTCGGTCACGGTGGTCGGCGACATCTTCTGGATGAAGAACATGGTCGCGCCCATGATGATCGGCAGGATGTAGTACGGGTCTTGTGCAGACAGGTCGTGGATCCACAGGATAAACGGCGCATGACGCAGTTCAACCGAGGCGCTCAGCATGTAGTACAGCGCAAGGAAGATCGGCATCTGAATAATCAGCGGGAAGCAGCCACCCAGTGGGTTCACTTTTTCCGCTTTATACAGCGCCATCATTTCCTGGCTTTGACGTTGTTTATCGTCGCCCAGACGCTCACGCATGGCCTGAATCTTCGGCTGCAGCATACGCATCTTCGCCATGGAGGTGTACTGCGCTTTGGTCAGCGGGTACATGATGCCACGAACGATAAAGGTGATAACGATGATCGAGAAGCCCCAGTTGCCGAGGAAGCTGTGGATGAATTTCAGCAGCTTAAACAGCGGTTGGGAGATGAACCACAGCCAGCCGTAGTCGACGGTCAGATCCAGGTGCGGCGCAACGGCAGCCATTTTGTCCTGAATAGCCGGGCCGACCCACAGCACGCTCTGCAGCTTGTCGGTTTGACCAGGCTGCACCAGTACCGGCTGCGATTTGTAGCCAATAGCCACAATGCCGTTGCCGAGGTTAGCGGTGTAGAAGTTATTCGTCCCGTTATTCTGCGGCACCCACGCGGTGGTGAAGTACTGCTGCAGCATGGCAACCCAACCGTTTTTGGTGCTGACGTTCAGGTTTTCGTTGTCCAGAATGGTATCGAATTTATATTTTTCGTATTTTGAATCCGCGGTGGAGAACGCTGCGCCACGGAAAGTATGCATCGTGGACAGGCCGCCGGTCTGCGTATCGCGACTGGTCGGCAGCGCCGCGGTCTGCTTCAACTGACCGAAGGTCGAGACTTCCAGAGGCTTCTCGCTGGCGTTCTGCACGCTATAACCGACGTTCACCGCATAGCCACCACGTTTCAGGGTGAAGGTTTTGGTGAAGACGTTGCCGGCTTTATCGGTGTAGGTCAGCGGAATGACGATTTCATCCTGGCCATCAGCCAGCACAAACGCCTCTTTATCGACGTTGTACAGCGGACGCGGGCCATTCGCCGGGTTATCCGGACCATCACGGCCGGTTAAGCCGCTCTGCGCCTGGTAGACAAACTGCGGCGTGGTTTCCAGTAACTGGAACGGTTCGGTCGACTTCAGCGTTTTTGGATACGCCAGAAGCAGCGCCTGCTCAATATCACCACCGTTGGTGTTGATAGTCAGCTCAAGCACGTCGGTTTTAACCGTAATCAGTTTCCCCTGGCCACTGGCCGGTACGCCCTGGTCGGCGGCGCTACCCGCTGCTGTGGTCGTAGTCTGCGTGGTCTGCTGCTGGGGCTGCGGATTTTTGTCCTGCTCCCAGGCTTGCCAGATCATGAAAGACACGAACAACAAAGCGATGATAAGAAGATTGCGTTGCGAATCCATCGTTAGTGTTCTCTGGTATCAAATGGTCCGGGCGGGACGGGATCGTCACCACCAGGGTGTAAAGGGTGGCATTTTAATACGCGTTTCATTGTCAACCAACTGCCTTTTATCACACCAAACCTGCGTAAGGCCTCAATTCCGTATTGAGAACAGGTTGGGGTGAAACGACAATGCGGCCCGAGTAGCGGACTAATCAGGCGCTGATAAACTCTAATCAGGCCGATCAGGACCCGCGAGCCAGGCGACAATGGCGGCGCCATAATTTTTCCAACGCTTCCGAGAGAGCACGGTTATCGAGGTCGGCAACCCCTCTTTTCGCCACCACCACGAAATCCATTGGCGGGAGTTCATGTTGACGCAAACGAAAACTTTCACGCGTCAGACGTTTAATCCGATTGCGTTCATGTGCGCGTTTTACGTTTTTCTTGGCGACCGTAAGACCGATGCGGGGATGCCCCAGCGAATTCAGGCGGCCGAGGATGGTGATTTGCGGCGTGCCAGCCCGTTGTGGCTGCTGGAAGACGAAAGTGAAATGACTGGGAGTTAACAAACGTAACTCCCTGGGAAATGCGAGCTTAACCACGCAGGGTTAGCTTTATTACTTGGAAACGGTCAGACGAGCGCGGCCTTTAGCACGACGACGTGCCAGAACCTGACGACCATTTTTAGTAGCCATACGAGCACGGAAGCCGTGAGAACGGTTGCGCTTCAGTACAGACGGTTGAAAAGTGCGTTTCATGGCGATTTCTACCTAAACTTGAATAAATTCACTGACTTTTGCGTAGACCCGAACGAACTTCGAACGACTTACGCCTCAGCGTGGGTGATTAAAGAGGCCGGATTGTAATAATTGTACACTCCGGAGTCAATTCTCTTTCCTTATTTCTCGCACCTTGTCGCACAAAAAATAAGCTGAGACGCGTGACGAAAACGGGCATTACGCGCCGGGTGGGGGATTATACGGCCTGGCCAGTAAAGCGCAAGGATCCGGAAGGATCTTTGTTAGATCGTTTCCGCCCAAAACCAGCATAGCTCATTAATTTTTCCAATATGCGGCGGAAATCGTGCTTCACTCTCCCCAGGATCGATTACACTTACCCGGTTTCGATCCTTCCTGTGGATAAATCGGGAAGAATCTGTTGAGAAACACAAGATCTCTTTCTCAGTTTAGGCTATGATCCCCGGTCCCGATCGCGATCCCCGGATCCGCAACGGGTAATAACCGCAGATAGCGGTTCGCACGTCACCCCTTTAGTGCAGGGGCTTTTCGGCTAATGCAGGGTCTTGTCGACGTGTGCCAACAATCACGATTGTTTCTGTTTTTCTTTGATATCGATTTTATGTTCGAGTGGAGTCCGCCGTGTCACTTTCGCTTTGGCAGCAGTGTCTTGCCCGATTGCAGGATGAGTTACCAGCCACAGAATTCAGCATGTGGATCCGCCCATTGCAGGCGGAACTGAGCGATAACACGCTGGCACTGTATGCGCCAAACCGTTTTGTGCTCGACTGGGTAAGGGACAAATACCTCAATAATATCAATGGACTCCTCAATGATTTTTGCGGTGCTGATGCCCCGCAGCTGCGTTTTGAGGTGGGTGCTAAGCCAGCCAGCTCGCTGCAGAAAGGAGCGGTAAGCCCGGCCACAGCGGCCATCCCGGCAGCGCAGGTGCAGACCGCGCGCGTGGCGCCGACGATCGTGCGCCCTGGCTGGGATAATGTTCCGGCACCGGCGGAGCCGACCTACCGCTCTAACGTTAACGTGAAACACACGTTTGATAACTTCGTCGAAGGTAAATCTAACCAGCTGGCCCGCGCGGCGGCGCGTCAGGTGGCCGATAACCCGGGCGGCGCCTACAACCCGCTGTTCCTTTATGGCGGTACCGGTCTGGGGAAAACCCACCTGTTGCACGCGGTGGGTAACGGCATTGTGGCGCGTAAGCCGAACGCGAAAGTGGTCTATATGCACTCCGAGCGTTTCGTCCAGGACATGGTCAAAGCGCTGCAAAACAACGCCATCGAAGAGTTTAAGCGCTACTACCGCTCCGTTGACGCCCTGCTGATCGATGACATTCAGTTCTTTGCCAATAAAGAACGATCCCAGGAAGAGTTTTTCCACACCTTCAATGCCCTGCTGGAAGGTAATCAGCAGATCATCCTGACCTCGGATCGTTATCCAAAAGAGATCAATGGCGTTGAAGATCGTCTGAAATCCCGCTTCGGCTGGGGCCTGACGGTGGCGATCGAGCCGCCGGAGCTGGAAACCCGCGTCGCGATCCTGATGAAAAAAGCCGATGAAAACGACATTCGCCTGCCAGGCGAAGTGGCGTTCTTTATTGCCAAGCGCCTGCGCTCAAACGTGCGTGAGCTGGAGGGGGCGCTGAACCGCGTTATCGCCAACGCCAACTTCACCGGCCGGGCGATCACCATCGATTTCGTGCGCGAAGCGCTGCGCGATCTGCTGGCGCTGCAGGAAAAACTGGTCACCATCGACAATATTCAAAAGACGGTGGCGGAGTACTACAAGATTAAGGTAGCGGATCTGCTGTCCAAGCGCCGCTCCCGTTCGGTGGCGCGTCCTCGCCAGATGGCGATGGCGCTGGCCAAAGAGCTGACCAACCACAGCCTGCCGGAAATCGGCGATGCGTTTGGCGGCCGCGACCATACCACCGTGCTGCACGCCTGCCGTAAGATTGAGCAGTTGCGTGAAGAAAGCCACGACATTAAAGAAGATTTTTCCAATTTAATCAGAACATTATCCTCGTGACGCTATGAAATTTACCGTAGAACGTGAACATTTATTAAAACCGCTGCAACAGGTGAGCGGTCCGTTAGGTGGTCGTCCGACGCTGCCCATTCTCGGTAACCTGCTGCTTCAGGTCGCGGACGGCGCACTGTCGCTGACCGGTACCGATCTTGAAATGGAGATGGTGGCGCGCGTGGCGCTGGTTCAGCCGCACGAAGCGGGCGCAACGACCGTTCCGGCGCGTAAATTCTTTGATATCTGCCGCGGCCTGCCGGAAGGCGCGGAGATCGCGGTTCAGCTGGAAGGCGATCGGATGCTGGTGCGTTCCGGCCGCAGCCGCTTCTCGCTGTCGACGCTGCCTGCTGCCGACTTCCCGAATCTGGATGACTGGCAGAGCGAAGTGGAATTTACCCTGCCGCAGGCGACCATGAAGCGTCTGATCGAAGCCACTCAGTTCTCGATGGCGCACCAGGATGTTCGTTACTACTTAAACGGTATGCTGTTTGAAACCGAAGGTAGCGAACTGCGCACGGTGGCCACCGATGGTCACCGCCTGGCGGTCTGTTCGATGCCGCTGGAAGCGTCGCTGCCGAACCATTCGGTGATCGTGCCGCGTAAAGGGGTGATTGAGTTGATGCGGATGCTCGATGGCGGCGATACCCCGCTGCGCGTGCAGATTGGCAGCAACAATATCCGCGCTCACGTGGGCGATTTTATCTTTACGTCGAAGCTAGTTGATGGCCGTTTCCCGGATTATCGCCGCGTATTGCCGAAAAATCCGGATAAACATCTCGATGCTGGCTGTGACATTCTCAAGCAGGCCTTCGCCCGCGCGGCAATCCTCTCGAACGAGAAATTCCGCGGCGTGCGGCTGTACGTCAGTGAAAACCAGCTGAAAATCACCGCCAATAACCCGGAGCAGGAAGAGGCGGAAGAGATTCTGGATGTGACCTACGCCGGAACGGAGATGGAGATTGGCTTCAACGTTAGCTATGTGCTGGATGTGCTGAATGCGCTGAAGTGCGAGAATGTGCGCATTTTGCTGACGGATTCGGTGTCGAGCGTGCAGATTGAGGATGCGGCTTCGCAATCCGCAGCCTATGTCGTCATGCCTATGAGATTGTAGTGGAAAATATCGGGCTATCTTACTTGCCATTTTCAATCTGGGCTGTGCTCGCCCCTGTCACGTACTTCGTGTACGCTCCAGGGTCTGCGCGCAGTCCGCGTTGAAACTGGCTGCGCCGATAACGCCCTGGCCCAAAGAACGCTGATATGTCACTGACGCGCTTGCTCATCAAAGATTTCCGCAATATTGAAAATGCGGATCTCGCTTTATCCCCCAGCTTTAACTTCCTGGTTGGCGCAAACGGCAGCGGCAAAACCAGCGTGCTGGAAGCTATCTATACGCTCGGTCATGGCCGGGCGTTTCGTAGTTTGCAAATTGGCCGGGTGATCCGCCACGAGCAGGAGGCTTTTGTCCTGCACGGCCGCCTGCAGGGCGAAGAGCGGGAAACCGCCATCGGCCTGACCAAAGACAAACAGGGCGACAGCAAGGTGCGCATCGACGGCACCGACGGCCACAAAGTGGCGGAGCTGGCGCACCTGATGCCGATGCAACTGATTACGCCGGAGGGGTTTACTTTACTCAATGGCGGCCCCAAATACAGAAGAGCATTCCTCGATTGGGGATGTTTTCATAACGAAGCCGGATTCTTCACCGCCTGGAGCAACCTGAAGCGCCTGGTCAAGCAGCGCAACGCCGCGCTGCGTCAGGTCAGCCGCTATGCCCAGCTGCGACCATGGGATCTGGAACTCATTCCGCTGGCGGAACAAATCAGCCGCTGGCGTGCCGAATACAGCGCCGCTATCGTCGAAGACATGGCGGATACTTGTCAGCAATTTTTACCAGAATTCACGCTCACCTTCTCTTTCCAGCGCGGTTGGGAAAAAGAGACCGACTACGCGGAGGTGCTGGAGCGGAATTTCGAGCGCGACAGAATGTTAACCTACACCGCCCACGGCCCGCATAAAGCGGATTTCCGTATTCGCGCCGACGGGGCGCCGGTGGAAGATACCTTGTCGCGCGGGCAGCTTAAGCTGCTGATGTGCGCCCTGCGTCTGGCGCAAGGTGAGTTCCTCACCCGCGTCAGCGGGCGGCGCTGCCTGTACCTGATAGATGATTTTGCCTCGGAACTTGATGATGCCCGCCGCGGTCTGTTATCCAGCCGCCTGAAAGCGACGCAGTCGCAGGTTTTCGTCAGCGCGATCAGCGCTGAACACGTTATGGACATGTCGGACAAAAATTCGAAGATGTTCCGCGTGGAAAAAGGTAAAATAACGGATTAACCCAAGATTAAATGAGCGAGAAACGTTGATGTCGAATTCTTATGACTCCTCCAGTATCAAAGTCCTGAAAGGGCTGGATGCGGTGCGTAAGCGCCCGGGTATGTATATCGGCGACACGGATGACGGCACCGGTCTGCACCACATGGTATTCGAGGTTGTGGATAACGCTATCGACGAAGCGCTCGCGGGTTACTGCAAAGATATCGTTGTGACCATCCACAGCGATAACTCCGTCTCCGTACAGGATGACGGTCGCGGCATCCCAACCGGCATTCACCCGGAAGAGGGCGTCTCCGCAGCGGAAGTTATCATGACCGTCCTGCACGCCGGCGGTAAATTCGATGATAACTCCTATAAAGTGTCCGGCGGTCTGCACGGCGTAGGCGTCTCGGTGGTTAACGCCCTGTCGCAGAAGCTGGAGCTGGTTATCCAGCGCGATAACAAAGTCCATAAACAGATTTATGTGCACGGTGTACCGCAGGCGCCGCTGGCGGTGACCGGCGAGACCGATAAAACCGGCACCATGGTGCGTTTCTGGCCGAGCCATGAAACCTTCACCAACGTTACTGAATTCGAATATGAGATCCTGGCGAAACGTCTGCGCGAGCTGTCGTTCCTGAACTCCGGGGTTTCAATCCGCCTGCGCGATAAGCGCGACGGCAAAGAAGACCATTTCCACTACGAAGGCGGCATTAAGGCGTTTGTTGAGTATCTCAACAAGAACAAAACGCCGATCCACCCGAATATCTTCTATTTCTCCACCGAAAAAGACGGTATTGGCGTGGAAGTGGCGCTGCAGTGGAACGACGGTTTCCAGGAAAACATCTACTGCTTTACCAACAACATTCCGCAGCGCGACGGCGGTACTCACCTGGCGGGCTTCCGCGCGGCGATGACCCGTACCCTCAATGCCTACATGGATAAAGAGGGCTACAGCAAAAAAGCGAAAGTCAGCGCCACCGGCGACGACGCGCGTGAAGGCCTGATCGCCGTGGTATCCGTGAAAGTGCCGGATCCGAAATTCTCCTCGCAGACCAAAGACAAGCTGGTCTCTTCCGAGGTGAAATCGGCGGTAGAACAGCAGATGAACGAACTGCTGAGCGAATACCTGTTGGAAAACCCGTCCGATGCCAAAATTGTGGTCGGCAAAATTATCGACGCCGCCCGCGCCCGCGAAGCTGCGCGTCGCGCCCGTGAGATGACCCGTCGTAAAGGCGCCCTTGACCTGGCAGGCCTGCCGGGCAAACTGGCGGATTGCCAGGAACGCGA
This sequence comes from Klebsiella sp. A-Nf5, assembly GCF_002810545.1. Taxonomy (NCBI): domain Bacteria; kingdom Pseudomonadati; phylum Pseudomonadota; class Gammaproteobacteria; order Enterobacterales; family Enterobacteriaceae; genus Klebsiella; species Klebsiella sp. A-Nf5. The sequence goes on from NZ_PIOG01000282.1 coordinate 55,578, forward strand.
CCCGGCGCTGTCTGAACTGTACCTGGTGGAAGGGGACTCCGCGGGCGGCTCTGCTAAACAGGGTCGTAACCGTAAGAACCAGGCGATCCTGCCGCTGAAGGGTAAAATCCTCAACGTTGAGAAAGCCCGCTTCGATAAAATGCTCTCTTCCCAGGAAGTGGCGACGCTGATCACCGCCCTTGGCTGCGGCATCGGCCGCGATGAGTACAACCCGGATAAACTGCGCTATCACAGCATCATCATCATGACCGATGCGGACGTCGACGGCTCGCACATTCGTACCCTGCTGTTGACCTTCTTCTACCGTCAGATGCCGGAAATCGTCGAACGCGGCCATGTCTACATTGCCCAGCCGCCGCTGTACAAAGTGAAGAAAGGCAAGCAGGAACAGTACATTAAAGACGACGAAGCGATGGATCAGTATCAGATCGCTATCGCTCTTGACGGTGCGACCCTGCATACCAACGCCAATGCGCCGGCGCTGGCGGGCGAACCGCTGGAAAAACTGGTTGCCGAGTTCAACGCCACCCAGAAAATGATTGGCCGCATGGAGCGCCGCTTCCCGAAAGCGATGCTGAAAGAGCTTATCTATCAGCCGACCCTGACCGAGGCCGATCTGGCTGACGAGCAGAAGGTGACCCGCTGGGTGAACACCCTGGTCTCCGAGCTGAATGAGAAAGAGCAGCACGGCAGCCAGTGGAAATTTGATGTCCGTGAGAACACCGAGTTGCAGCAGTTTGAACCGATTATCCGCGTCCGTACCCACGGGGTGGATACCGACTATCCGCTGGATAACGAGTTCGTCATGGGGCCGGAATATCGCCGTATCTGTACCCTGGGTGAGAAACTGCGTGGCCTGATGGAAGAAGATGCCTACATCGAGCGCGGCGAACGCCGTCAGCCGGTAGCCAGCTTCGAGCAGGCCCTCGACTGGCTGGTGAAGGAGTCCCGTCGCGGTCTCTCTATCCAGCGCTATAAAGGTCTGGGTGAGATGAACCCGGATCAGCTGTGGGAAACCACCATGGATCCGGACAGCCGCCGCATGCTGCGCGTCACCGTTAAGGATGCGATCGCTGCCGACCAGCTGTTCACCACCCTGATGGGCGATGCCGTTGAGCCGCGTCGCGCCTTTATCGAAGAGAACGCCCTGAAAGCGGCGAATATAGATATCTAAACCGCTTTTCGCTTACCGGGCTTGCAGGTTTCGTAGGCCCGGTAAGCGTTAGCGCCACCGGGCAATAAAGGCTATTTAGCCCTCGTCGGGAAATTGTTTCTCCAGCGCCGCCTGCACCCAACTCATCGAAATATGCTCCTGCTCCAGACGAATATTTTGACCGAAATGGTGTGTTGTCAGTGCCTGGTATAGCTGCTGTTCCTGGTCTGTTAGATTCGACAGTAGCCGTAAGCAGGGTTTAGCTTCTTCTACCCATGATGAGCGATGCGCCAGCAATGTTGCCTCGTCCATTAAGAAGTTTTGGGTATGCCGGAAAAGTTGACGGAATTGACTCAGTATCGCCATACCGTGGGTATCAATATCCCCCCAGTAATAGAGTTTTTTGTGGCAAATCCAGCGAGCAGAAGACAACATATCAAATCCATATCCTCTGCCGAAAATGACCATGCATCCCGCTGGTTCGGAGAAGGTCAAAAAACTGATTTCGTTTTCAATCATAAATATGCTGGCAACGGGTAAGTTCAGCGAAGCAAATTCATGGCTGTCAATTTCCCTGTCCTGGCTTGCGAAACGATACCTTACGCGCTGGGGTTTATCACGAAAACCAAAGCGGCGATTGAACTGGGTAATGCCACGCGCCTGTAAATCGATCGCGTCAGGCGGTAAGGCGAGATCTAATAGCTCCGTTAAGATGCCTCTATGTTGTTCAATAAATTTACTGTTGATATCCGGCAGATCAATCTGGCGTAAGTAGACGTCCGGACGAGGATTACTCTGCAGCCAGGTGATAATCATCAAAAGCTTTGCCCAGTCTTGCTCTAACGCGCGTAATGGATATTTCATTAACCAACTGCGCAATGTTGGTTGGGCGGTGATGATCTGCAGAAACAGGCGCTGATAGCATTCTGATTGCTTATGCAGCCCGAGAATGCGTATTGCGTCAATGGCTGAGTCAACCCAAATACTCGCCGGCAGGCGGTTCATGCCTATAACTCTGTGCCTGACTTCACGCCATTCGATTCGATAACCTTTTGCCTCAGCCTGAATGAGTGTGCTTATCCACTGGCGAACCTCATTAAACCGGGAAGAGAGGTCGTCTGAGGTGGGTCTTTTACATCTCAACCGCAGTGGGAAATAGCGACTGTCTTCTGCCAGTTCACGCAACAGTACGCCTTTTTCCCATAGTTTATATATCTGGCTTTTTAACTCCTCAGGCGTTGTCCAGCTCATGCTTTTTCTCTGTTTTTTCCTGCTGATAGACCTCAATACTGATGTTGCGCAGACGAGATATTTTCCCTGCCTCGTTGTGCACAAAACCGACATTTGCTACATAGGGTTCGATTATATGGATTTTTTGCAATGGCGTGACGATCAACAATTGCAGGTTTAGACGTTTAAAAAGCTCAAGCCCATACTGCGCAGATTCATCTGAGCCCCGGCCAAATGCCTCATCAATCACGACGAAGCGGAATGAACGTGACCGTTTCTCACCCCATTCAAGTCCGAATTGATAAGCCAGACTGGCGGCAAGAATGGTGTAAGCCAACTTCTCTTTCTGACCGCCGGATTTACCACCGGAATCTGAGTAGTGTTCATGCTCGGTATCATCCTCTCGCCAGCGTTCGGAGGCGGAGAAGGTAAACCAGTTGCGCACATCCGTCACTTTAGCGGTCCAGCGTTTGTCCTGATCGCTTAATCCTTCCCGGCCGCGGAAGCGCTCAATGATACGTTTCACCTGCAGAAATTTATCTTCGGAATATTGCTCATCTTCTGAACCTGTCAGCGCACCTTCAGTGCAAACGCGTAACTCACTTTGGAAATCACGGATATCCGCATCAAGGCTGAGTTGAGCGACCAGAGAAATATAGCGACCGGAGTTATAATCCACAGGTACCAGCGAGTCATTAATTTTCTCAATACGCTCCCGGATAGTTTCTCTTTCCCGGTTGAGTTGGCTCTGAAAGCTGGCGATATCATTGATGGTATTTTCGTTGAGGAGTTGCTTAAAGCGCGCTTCAAAGCGGGGAAGATCGTCGGCTTGCAATGCGTTCAGCATTTGACGGTACTCATAAGCAGACTCAAGACTGGCGTCAAGCTCCTGCGTTTCCTGAGGGAACTGGTTATTATATCCCGACATGCTATTGATAATTTTGTCGCGAGAACGGCTTAGTTTTTTATCTTCACTGTCGATTTTATCCTGCAACCAGCCGCGCATCATCTGCTGGCAGTTATCACAGGACTCTACGCTGATTTGCTTGCCGGGCAAGGCCTCTTCACGCCACTGTTCCAGCTGAGGATAATAGTGCGGCATTTCCTGAGCGATTGCAGCTTCTTGCGCCGATGCCGTTTCTCGCAGGTTCTCTTCTGCACGATCGATTTTTTCCTGCGTGCGTGCACGTAAATCGATTTTATCTGCATGGGTTGTCTCCAACGCCTGAATTTCTGTCATCATTTCATTCAGCCGTTGGTTTAGTACTGCCAACTGGTCAGATGCGGCTTCAAGCTCATGTTTCTCGGCTTCCAGTTGGGCAATTTCCTGAGCCAACGGCTGCCAGTTCATGGCCTGAAAATCGTTATGTTCACTGAGGCGATTATAAATGTCGCGTTGTTGCTGCAAGTTTTTGAGTTTTTGTTCAACAGAGGCTAATTCATTGCCGAGATCCGCCAGCTCTTGTTCAAGTTCCCGGGCCTGCTTTTCCAGCACGGCGATTTTTTCCTGGTTGCTCCATCCCAAAATATAGCGGCTGCGGTCGTTGATATTATGGCGGTCATCTTTTTCGTGACGATCGCCTGGTGATTTAATCTGACCGCTGCGGGTAATCGCCTTACTTTCGCGACGGAACTGCTCCAGCGTTTCGCAACAAATATGATTAAATTGTTGTAGGCGTCTTTCCAGCCAGTCATACCAGATGGTGTCGGGTTTTATTTGCAGTTTTTCGCTAATCGCGCCGGGAAGCGGAGTTAAAGCGGTATGATGCACACCAGCACTAACCCTGAAATAACTTAACCGGCCATGAAGGTGGTTGTTTTCAACCCATTGGGTAACCTGAGGGTAGTGCTCGTCGGCAACCAGTATAGAAAGACCAAAGTTGTGTAATAGGCGTTCTGCTGCCCCTTCCCATGCCTTTTCCTCTTCACGAACGGTCAGTAATTCACCGATAAAAGGAAGCTGTTTTTCGTCTAGCCCAAGTGCGTCGCATATACCCGAACGGAGATGTATTTGTCGGGCGTCAATATTGCTGCGCCGTGAGCTGAGGTTAGTTATTTCAGCGTTCAGTTGCTGGTGTGTCTCGCGTTTGCGGGAAAAGGCGATATGCAGCTCGTTTTTTTGTTGCTGTAATTCGGCGTCGCGGTCTGCAAGCTCCTCTGCATGATTCTGCAGTAGCTGGCGAGTCGCCAGCCATTCCTCATGATCTTTCACCGGTGAAAGATTTATTTTGTTTAGCAGCGCGTTATAATTCTCCGCAGCTTTCAGCCGACGGTTTTTCTCCTGTTCACGATGACTGATATCCAGGCAGAGCTGCTCCAGCCTGTCGCCACCATTGGCGGCAATATCAGCGCGTAGCATCCTTTCCTGGTTTCGTTTTTCCTGTAACTGCTCAGCCGTGACAGCAAGTATGTTTTGATATCGCAGGAGGTCATCTTTAAGGATAGTAAGCCTTTTTTCGAGTAGTACTTGCTTCTGATGAGCAAACCAACCTGCCAGAGCATCGCGGCAGGCGCGCATGGTTTCTGTTTCCTGAAGTAATAGAGCATGCCTGTCGCACTCATCCACGAGTGGTGTTAAGTGCTCCACCTGACGACGTGCTTTCAGTATCGACTCATGGGCGCGATGAAGATCTTCAAAGTGTTCAATCAGATGTTTAATACGTTGAGCGACATCAAAAGGCTCAAGCATATGGCTACGGACAAAATCAGTGAGATTACCCACCGATTTCATGGATACCGTTTGATGAAACAGCTCCAGCGCCTGCTCATTGTTTATGCCAAAACGACGACGGAACCAGGTACCGTAGGGAGGAAATGAATCAAATATTTCTGCGTTATTTTTTCGTAGCTGTTTACGGAGGTTATTAATATCACTACCAAAACTGGAGAAGTCTTGCGCGATAGATAACGCTTTTTCCGACGTTACATAAAACGGGACTGGTTTTCCTGCTGGCTCCTTTAATGAAAAAACCTGAGCCAGAGTCACGACCTGATCAAATCCTTCATTGCGAAAAACGCCCAGGATAACGGAGTAATTTCGGTGGTCTCGCAGTGCAATGGGTTTTCCGCCGGTACTATTTTCCAGGCGTTCAGATTTATAGTACCCCAATACATACGATCGTAATGAGCGCTCTTTGTTTTCTGCACCAGCCGCTTTGTTATAGGCGATACGGTGAGCAGGTACCAGTAACGTCGTTACCGCATCCACCAGCGTTGATTTTCCTGAACCAATATCGCCAGTAAGAAGCGCATTTTTACCCTGTAGGCTGAAGGACCAGACCTGGTTATTAAATGTACCCCAGTTGAAAATCTCCAGCCGTTCAAGACGAAAGCCAGCAGAAGACTCATCGGTACTAAAATCGAGTTCCGGCGCATTAGTCATTATTCTCTCCCCTGAGATGCTGGTGATAGGATTGCAGGCGCGTATCAAAATCGGATAACCACTGTGCATCGACAAACGCTTTAAGGATACGGCGGACTTCCCATGTTTGATTTTGGTTACGCAATGGGCGTAAGAAACCCATCTCAACAATTTTATTGATATGGCGGCCAATCTGGTCCACCAGACGTGCTTCATTGGTACTTTCCGCCATGAAGACACGCAATAAATCGACGATTTGTTCCTGCGTTAAAATCAAACGTGTTTCGCTACCGCTGGCATCAAATTCGGCCATCTTTTTGCGCAATAGTGCGAGTAAGAGGCTTACAGGAAATGACAGGGGACGGCGGGAAATGAGGCGAGGCATGGATTCATCATCAGCGTTATCTGGGTTAGAGCGCAAAAAGGCGTAGCCTTCCGCTTCGTCCAGGTAAAGCTCCAGATTCATCGCCCGAAAATAATCACGAATCTGAATTTGTAAACGCAACAGTGCCCCCCAGAGATAAGGGTCACTTTCCTGGTATATGACACCTTTCAGAAGTGAGATAATGAGTGACGAAAGTGTATTATCCGATGAAACTGGGAAATTATTCTGCTCCATTATTTATCCCCTGCGCACGTGTAAAAATAACGGTGTTAATACGCGCCATTTTTTCTGTCCCCGTTACGGTGAGCCAGGAAATCGTTTCACTACGACTTTCATCAAACGTCGCGGTGGTCGATTCACTGGCAAGTTGAATGTAGGTGACTAGTTCAGCAAGCCCTTGCTGTAATGGATATAAAGAGACCAGTTCGTGAAGACTGATTTGAGAGCGGGCTTGCAATGCCTTGCGGATATTGCGCAACAACCGGGGTTTATCGATGGTGATTTGCGAGAAAAGAATATCGATATCGATTGATTCATCACCTTGTTCCAGTATTTGCTGGATAATTTTGGCTTTTATTGGTGGGGTATAAAGCGGGCGTTCACAAGGCAACATGATCTGTGGTTGAAAATCACTAATATCCATGATGTCGCCTTCCGGCGGCGTGGACTTTAAGGCGACGGCATTGTGTTCAATATTATGCAGGATTTCCATAATACGCTTATTCTCCAGCCATGCCTGGTCATCAAGAAAGCGCCGTAACTGCTGCGAAAGCTGTGCCACGGTTCGTTGGGTATACTCGCCAGCTTCCAGCCAGTCATAATGAATACGTTTGATACGAGTATCAGGCTGCATTTCTGCAACAGCCTCTAGCGAGAGAAGTTTTTCCAGTAATTGGGAAAACTCCTCCTGCCTTGACTGTGACATCAAAAAATCCCAAAACGCGCGAAAACTCCGCCCTTGGTCAGATTCGGTGATGGCATCGCGCTCGCCCAAGACTTGTTTCAGCAGATCGCCTTTGGCGCCATTCCATAATGCAATTCTCTCGCGGACGTTACGATCAAGCTGACGAAAGTTATGTTCTACCTGGCGAAAATCTGAGAGTAATTCACGAGATAGGTAGACTATTTGCTGAAAACGTTCTTTTTGTGCCGTACTGTCCAGTAGCGTTAGTTTGCCATTGCGGATTGCGCTTATCTCCGCATCAATCTCTTTGCGCTGCAGCTCAAGTTCCTGAATACGCAGTTCAGGGTTATTTTCGCTGCCGGAGATCACCTGCTTAAGTAGCTCAAAGAGGGTGACCAACCTGGACTCCGTACCGATAAATGCGGAATCGCCCAGCTTATCCAGCCAGCTCAGCGCCTTTTCGCTGGCTGGGGTCAAGTCAAACCAGGGGCGGTCATCGCCTGGCGGGTAAAACTTACGTAACCAACCGCGCTCAGGTGCTGCCCAGTCGTTAAGATAATCTCGTGCCGCGCGAGGATAAAAATTATCACCATACTGCTGGCGTAAAATATAGAGCGTATCTTCCAGTTGTTCAGTTAACTCATCCTGGGTAATGCTGCGTGTGTTAGGCAAAGCAAAAGCTTGCCAGAGAAAACTGGCAATCAGCGCAGCGGATTCTGCTCGTAGTAATTTCCATGCAGGATGATTTGTGCGCATGGTATCCAGCGTAGTGAAGTCCATAAATGCGCATCCCATGAGAATATAAGGTTATTTTTTATTCTATCCCGCATTGGTTTATTTTTAAAAGGGGAGAGATCGCATAACTAGCCATCCTCTTTAATCAGCTGTTTTTTGAGCGGAATCGCGTTAGCATGAGGGAAGACTCATCTTACCCGGGGATCCTATGGCTATTAAACTGATTGCAATCGATATGGACGGCACTCTGCTGCTGCCAGACCATACCATCTCTCCTGCGGTGAAAACCGCCATCGCCGCGGCGCGCGAGCGGGGTGTCAACGTGGTGCTGACCACCGGCCGCCCTTACGCCGGTGTCCACAGCTATCTGAAAGAGCTGCATATGGAACAGCCGGGTGATTACTGCATTACTTACAATGGCGCGCTGGTACAGAAGGCCGGTGATGGCAGTACTGTCGCACAAACCGCGCTGAGCTATGACGACTATCGCTTCCTCGAGCAGCTCTCCCGCGAGGTCGGCTCTCACTTCCACGCGCTCGATCGCAACACGCTCTACACTGCGAACCGCGATATCAGCTACTACACCGTCCACGAATCCTACGTGGCGACCATCCCGCTGGTGTTCTGTGAAGCGGAAAAAATGGACCCTGAGATCCAGCTGCTGAAGGTGATGATGATCGATGAGCCGGCGATCCTGGATAAGGCCATCGCCCGTATCCCGGCGGAAGTGAAAGAGAAGTACACCGTGCTGAAAAGTGCGCCGTACTTCCTCGAAATTCTGGATAAACGCGTCAATAAAGGCACTGGCGTGAAGTCCCTGGCCGATGCGCTGGGTATCAAACCGGAAGAGATTATGGCGATTGGCGATCAGGAAAATGATATCGCGATGATTGAGTTTGCCGGCGTCGGCGTGGCGATGGATAACGCCATTCCCGCGGTCAAAGAAGCGGCGAACTTCATCACCAAATCTAACCTCGAAGATGGCGTCGCCTTCGCCATTGAAAAATACGTTTTAGCGTAAGCGTTCTTCAGGCCCGGCGATGTCCGGGCCAGTCTTCTCTTTTTTCATGAACAGATGTTAATCCGCATTTAAATCCCTTATTCCGCGCAGGGGATTCTATAAGCTACCCGCCCTCTTTTTCGCAATTCATCACTAACATCATAGTTTTCATGAATATATACCACCGTTTGATGTTGGTTGCGCTGCCATTCGCCTCTGTTCAGATTTGCGCGGCCGCGGAACCAACGACGCCGCTCGAGCCGGTATACGCCTATCACGGCGCAGAACCGGCGGATCTGCCTGCGCCGGTCAAAACCGAGACTGCAGTAGCGGAACCAACCGCGATATTGCCTTTTTTAGGCGATGAGGCCAGAAAACGCGGCTACGTCCTGCCGCTGCCGTTCGGCGTCAGCATTAACTATATGGATATGCGGCAGAATATTAATGTCGACAGCATTAACTTCACCGGGCTGTCGCTGGATGGCCGTAACATCGATTGCGGTAAGGATCCTGTCTGCAAACACGCCGTGAATACCATTTTCGCTAATGGGCCGGTCTCGCTGGATAACGCCTTCCAGATTGGCGTCGGTAATACCCGGGAAAGCAGCAAAACCGAGACGCTTAAGCTGGATGCCTGGCTGCTGCCATTTATGAACGTTTATGGCCTCGTCGGACACACCGAAGGGCATTCGATTTCGCAAATTGCCGTCGGCCTGAAGGGGCCAAACGGTAAAGTGGTGCCCATGCCGGGGATGCAGGATCTCGACTTTCGTCTCGATTTTAAAGGCACCACCTACGGGATGGGCACCACGCTGGTGGGCGGCGTTGGCAACTGGTTTACGGTGTTCGACGCCAACTACACGCAAACGCGTTTTGATATCCTCGACGGCAGTATCGACGCGTTTACCTTTTCGCCGCGCGTAGGCTATCGTTTTAATACGCCATCGGTCGAGGCGCTGCATCTCCCCGCCGGAAAGCTGAACCTGTGGGTCGGCAGCATGTATCAGGACGTACAGCAGGAGTTTAAGGGCAGCCTCAACGATCTCTCGATGCCGTCGCCAATGCTGCAAAATATGGTCAATCTGGCCAATCAGGACAATAACGGCCGCTTCGATGTGAAACAGCATCTGCAGTCGCCGTGGAACGTGCTGGTGGGCGCGCAGTATGAGCTGACGAAAAACGTTAATATCACCACGGAGTTTGGCTTTGCCGAACGTAACAGTTTCTTTATTTCCGGCGAGTACCGCTTTTGAGCCGACTGTTTATCACTTTTCTGCTGCTGATGACCTGCCCGATTGGCAGCAAGGCCGAGATGCTCAGCCGCGAGAAAATCGACGACTGGCTGCAGCATCTCGGCGCCAGCGATAAGTTCGACGCCAGTAAAGGGATCGATTGGGGCGTGATGCCCGGTCCGTTCTATACGCCGGAGCTGGGGCTGGGCATCGGCACCGCGGTCGTCGGCATGTATCGCCCCGATCCGCAGGATACCACCAGCCAGAATTCCACCCTGACGCTCAGCGGCTACGCCAGCTCCACCGGCGCGTTTGGCCTCAGCGTGAAAAACTACGCCTTTTTCGATAACGATCTGTGGCGCGTATTTGTTGAAGGGTCGATGGCCAATACCCCGACTTACTTCTGGGGGCAGGGTTTTCACGCCGGAGATAAAGACAACGAGAAGGAAAAATATACCGCCCAGGTGCTGACCCTGCGCCCGACAATCTACCGGCAACTGATCGACAATTTCTATCTCGGCGCTGGGTGGTCGCTGGCGGCGCAGAATGCCGATGAGATGGACCACGACGATTTACCGAAAATAGAAAGTACCCCACAGGGACCGTCGGTATTCAGCTCTGGCGCCAGCATCGATATCAACTGGGACGATCGCGACTTTGTCCCCAACCCGCGCCGGGGCCAGTATGCCAACTTCCGCTACACCCATTACGCCCCCGGGTTAGGCAGCGATACCCGCTTTGATGAATTTCAGCTGCACTATAGCCATTATCATGCCCTGAGCGAGAAAAGCGTGCTCGCCTGGGAGGCCGATGGTGCCTTCACCCAGGGCGATGTTCCGTGGAGCATGATGCCCCTGCTGGGCAGCGACGAGCGGATGCGAGGCTACTATCAGGGGCGCTACCGGGATAACAACGTCGTCAGCAGCCAACTGGAATACCGCCGGCAGCTCACCTGGCGGCACGGGATTGTCGCCTGGGTCGGGGCGGGAACCATGGGGCCGTCGCTGTCATCGCTGAACAATGGCCGCTGGCTGCCCACCGGCGGCGTTGGCTATCGTTTCGAGTTCAAGCCGCGGGTCAATATCCGTCTTGATTATGGCATCGGCAAAGGCAGCAGCGGGTTCTATTTCCAGGTTGGGGAAGCGTTTTAAGCAGGTTGCCGGGCATTCAACCCCGTGCGGATTGCGGTATGCTAACGCCACTCTTATATCGGCCCGGTCAGCACACCATGAAACAAGTCACCTTTGCCCCTCGCAACCACCAGCTTACCAACACCCGCACCTGGACCCCCGACAGCCAGTGGCTGGTGTTCGACGTCCGCCCGTCCGGCGCGTCGTTCACCGGCGAGACCATTGAGCGAGTGAACGTAAACAGCGGTACTGTGGAGACCATTTATCGTGCCACGCAAGGCGCGCACGTCGGCGTGGTGACTGTGCATCCCACCCAGGAGCGCTACGTGTTTATTCACGGCCCCGAGCGGCCGGATGCGCAGTGGCAGTATGATTTTCATCATCGCCGCGGAGTGGTGGCCTTTCAGGGGGCCGTCGAGAATCTGGACGCCATGGACATTACCGCCCCTTACACGCCCGGCGCGCTGCGCGGCGGCAGCCACGTCCATGTCTATAGCCCCAATGGTCAGTTCGTCAGTTTTACCTACAACGACCACGTGCTGCACGAACGCGACCCGGCGCTGGACTTGCGCAACGTCGGCGTAGCGACGCCGTATGGACCGGTGACGCCGCAGGGGCAGCATCCGCGCGAATATAGCGGCAGCCACTGGTGCGTGCTGGTAAGCCGTACGACACCGACTCCAGCGCCAGGCAGCGATGAGATTAATCGCGCCTATGAAGAGGGGTGGGTTGGGAACCAGGCGCTGGCGTTTATTGGCGATACCCTGGCGGAAAATGGCAATAAAGTGCCTGAGCTGTTTATTGTCGATCTGCCACAGGAAGAAGCCGGCTGGAAGCAGCCTGGCGGGGCGCCGCTGGCCGGTACCGCAACCACGATGCCGGCCCCGCCGGCGGGCGTCAGTCAGCGTCGTTTGACCTTCACCCAGCATCGCCGCTATCCGGGGCTGGTGAACGTTCCGCGCCACTGGGTGCGCGCCAATCCACAGGCGACGGCGATAGCCTTTCTGATGCGCGATGACGCCGGCGTGGTGCAGCTGTGGCTTATTTCACCGCAGGGGGGCGAGCCGCGACAGTTGACGTATCACGCATCGGGTATCCAGTCGGCGTTTAACTGGCATCCAACAGGAGAATGGCTGGGCTTTGTGCTGGAGGATCGGATTGCCTGCTGTCATGCCGGCACGGGGGAGATTACCTTTTTAACCGATGTGCACGGTCATCCGCCCTCAGCAGACGCGATCGTCTTTTCGCCAGACGGGACACAGATTGCCTGGATGGAGGAGGTGGACAGTTATCGCCAGCTGTGGGTCACGCAGACCGGGCGATAACTTACTGGGCAGGCATCGACGCTGGCGGGATAACCGAGTTGGTCGCCAGCGTGGCCTTCTCACTCTTTTCAACCCGCGATTTGATTGAGCTGTCGGTGCGGAACATATCCCACGGCAGCAGCAGGGTATCCATGACGGCGGTGAACGGCATGTCCAACGCCACCAGTGATTTCACACCCCAGTTGGTGTCGCTGTCCCCCAGCGTTTGCGCACTGGATCGCGTGCCCGGATAGGTTCCCTCTTTGCCACCGGTATGTGACATTACGCTGGAGCAACCGCTCAGGCTTATTATCCCGCTGAACAGGACCAGCTTTAACAGTCGTCTGCTTTTCATTGTTCTTCCATCGTCGTTTCGGGCGTTGAGATAACCTTTCAGCGGTTATATCGGGCCAACCCGTGAATGCATAGCGTTATTGCGTCGCACTGTGGCGGGCATCGCACTTTGCTTTTTGTGCTCCTCCCCCCAGTCTAAGCAATCATCGGTAAACTGCAAAAAAATTCGCCCTCAATCCCTTGAAAAGCACGGGGAGAAACCCATTTTATAGGTGTAACCCACTGAGAATACGCCTGAGGGGTATTCCGGATTACCGCGGCCTGTCCACGATGGAAGGTCATTTGATTCTCGCTGATTTTCAGGAGCTATTTACTATGCGTAACTTCGATCTCTCCCCGCTATATCGTTCAGCCATTGGTTTCGACCGCCTGTTCAACCTGCTGGAAAACAATCAAAGTCAGAGCAACGGCGGCTATCCTCCGTATAACGTCGAGCTGGTAGACGAAAACCACTATCGTATCGCTATCGCGGTGGCAGGCTTTGCCGAAAGCGAGCTGGAGATCACGGCCCAGGACAATCTGCTGATCGTCAAAGGCGCCCACGCCGCCGAGCAGAAAGAGCGGACCTACCTGTATCAGGGGATCGCCGAGCGTAACTTCGAGCGCAAATTCCAGCTGGCGGAAAACATTCACGTCCGCGGCGCCAACCTGGTGAACGGCCTGCTGTATATCGATCTGGAACGCGTGATCCCGGAAGCGAACAAGCCGCGCCGCATCGAAATCAACTAATTGTCCGTTTCAGGCCGCGTGGCGGCCTGATGTCACAACCTGCTCGCCGTCAGGGAGCAGATGCGAATTTACAGAATTCGCAGGTATTCACTCGCTTCATAGAAGGAGAAAACACTATGCGTAACTACGATTTATCCCCCCTGCTGCGTCAATGGATCGGTTTTGACAAACTGGCCAACGCCCTGCAAACCGCCGGTGAAAGCCAGAGCTTCCCGCCCTATAACATCGAAAAAAGCGACGATAACCACTATCGCATTACCCTTGCGCTGGCCGGTTTCCGTCAGGAAGATCTGGATATTCAACTGGAAGGTACCCGTCTGGTGGTGAAAGGCACGCCGCAGCAGCCGGAAAAAGAGACCACATGGCTGCACCAGGGGCTGGTGAGCCAGGCCTTCAGCCTGAGCTTCACCCTCGCCGACAACATGGAGGTCTCTGGCGCGACCTTCACCAATGGCCTGCTGCATATCGATCTGACCCGCAATGAGCCTGAGCAGATTGCCCCGCAGCGTATCGCCATCAGCGAACGACCAGCGTTAAATAGCTAATAAAGCAACCTACTGATAAGGCCCCGATTTTCGGGGCTTTTTTGCGTGCGAGAGCGCAATAAACTTCCTTGCTGCAACGGGTGTTTCAGTTTAAAAAACAATCATACTTTGGGACTCACTCAAACAAGGATACGTTATGAACGAACAGCAGCCATTTGAAGCGATTAGAAAGAGCGATGAGGCGGGGCGGGAGTATTGGTCTGCCCGCAACCTTGGTCCCCTGCTTGACTATAAAGAGTGGCGGAATTTTTATAAGGTCATTGCAAAAGCGATAATTTCATGTGAGGCGAGTGGTCATCCCTCGGCAGACCATTTTGTTGAAACCAACAAAATGGTCGAATTAGGTTCTGGCGCCAGCAGGAATCTTGAAGATTTCCACCTCTCACGCTACGCCTGCTATCTGGTAGTGCAAAATGGCGATCCGTCGAAACCGGTGATTGCTGCGGGGAAAACGTACTTTGCCTTGCAAACCCGGCGCCAGGAATTGCAAGATGATCAAATATTTAAGTCTCTACGAGAGGATGAAAAGCGACTGTTCCTGCGCAATGAGCTCAAAGAGCATAATAAACATCTGGTTGAAACGGCCCAACGTGCCAGTGTTGAGACGACTCTTGATTTTGCTGTCTTTCAAAACCATGGCTATAAAGGTCTCTATGGTGGTCTTGACCAAAAAGCAATCCATGAGCGTAAGGGCCTAAAGAAAAGCCAAAAAATACTCGACTATATGGGATCGACTGGGCTCGCGGCCAACCTGTTTCGTGCTACCCAAACGGAAGAAAAACTACGTCGGGACGCGGTTGATTCGAAGTAACTCGCCAACAAAACGCATTATGAGGTAGGGCAAAAAGTACGCCAGACTATTAAAGACCTGGGTGGCACTATGCCTGAAGCGCTTCCTTCCCCGGAGAAAAGTATTCAGCAACTCACTATCGCAGCGAAAAATAAGAACGCGCCTGAGTAGCGTATCTTACTCCATGATTATTGTGCGCCAGGCGGCATACAACCCGTCTGGCAGTGGTCATAATCCCTGTAGTTAATGGTGTTATTCACAGGGACGATACCATGAGTGAGATAGCATTGACGGTCAGCGTGCTGGCGCTGGTGGCGGTAGTGGGGTTGTGGATCGGCAATGTCAAAATCCGCGGCGTTGGCTTTGGCATTGGCGGTGTCCTGTTTGGCGGGATTATTGTCGGCCACTTTGTCGATCAGGCGGGTGTCGCCCTCAGCAGCCCAATGCTGCATTTTATTCAGGAATTCGGCTTGATCCTGTTTGTCTACACCATCGGTATTCAGGTGGGGCCGGGCTTTTTCGCCTCGCTGCGGGTCTCTGGCCTGCGGCTCAATCTGTTCGCTATCCTTATCGTTATCCTCGGCGGCCTGGTGACCGCGGTGCTGCATAAACTGTTCAATATTCCTCTCCCGGTAGTGCTCGGTATCTTCTCCGGTGCGGTGACCAACACGCCGGCGCTGGGGGCCGGGCAGCAAATCCTGCGCGATCTTGGGGTGCCGTTCGAGGTGGTCGATCAGATGGGGATGAGTTACGCGATGGCGTATCCGTTCGGCATCTGCGGCATTCTGCTGACCATGTGGCTGGTGCGCCTGTTCTTCCGCATCAATGTGGAGAAAGAGGCCCAGCGGTTTGAAGAGAGCAGCGGCAACGGCCACGCTCATTTGCACACCATTAACGTGCGGGTGGAGAACCCCAACCTCAACCAGATGGCGATTCAGGATGTGCCGATGCTCAATAGCGACAACATCGTCTGTTCGCGGCTGAAGCGCGGTGAGCTGTTGATGGTGCCTGCGCCGGGCACCCTTATCCAGGCGGGCGACCTGTTGCACCTGGTGGGGCGACCTGAGGATCTGCACAATGCGCAGCTGGTGATTGGCCAGGAGGTGGCCACCTCGCTGTCGACGCGCGGCACCGATCTGAAAGTCGAGCGGGTGGTGGTCACTAACGAAAAAGTGCTGGGGAAGAAAATACGCGATCTGCACGTCAAACAGCGCTATGACGTGGTGATCTCCCGGCTGAATCGCGCTGGCGTCGAGCTGGTGGCCAGCAGCAGCGCCAGCCTGCAGTTTGGTGACATCCTCAACCTGGTCGGCCGTCAGGAGGCGATTGACGCCGTGGCCGCCGAACTGGGTAACGCTCAGCAGAAGCTGCAGCAGGTCCAGATGCTGCCGGTGTTTATCGGTATCGGCCTCGGGGTACTGCTGGGATCTATCCCGTTGTTTATTCCCGGTTTCCCTGTCGCGCTGAAGCTGGGGCTGGCCGGTGGGCCGCTGATTATGGCGCTGATCCTCGGGCGTATCGGCAGCATCGGCAAGCTGTATTGGTTTATGCCGCCGAGCGCCAACCTGGCGCTGCGCGAGCTGGGGATCGTGCTGTTTCTGGCGGTGGTCGGTCTAAAATCGGGGGGCGACTTTGTCGCGACCCTGACCCAGGGCGAGGGTCTGAGCTGGATCGCTTACGGCATTTTCATCACCGCCATCCCGCTGCTGACGGTGGGGATCCTCGCGCGCATGCTGGCAAAAATGAACTATCTGACGCTGTGCGGCATGCTGGCCGGCTCCATGACTGACCCTCCGGCGCTGGCCTTCGCCAACAATCTGCACGCCACCAGCGGCGCGGCGGCGCTCTCTTACGCCACCGTCTATCCGCTGGTGATGTTCCTGCGGATTATCACTCCGCAGCTACTCGCCGTGCTGTTCTGGGGGCTGAGCTAGCGGGCTTTGCGCCTGGACGCGGCGCAGGTGGTAATCCACCTGATACTCGCTGGCGTTGCGGAACATGACGGAATAGTTAAGAAACTCGCCGCTGTCGCTGTAGGAAAGGGAGGTAATACGCAGCAGCGGCGTCTGCTCCGGGACGTTCATTGAGCGCGCCAGCTGCTTGTCCGCCAGCACCGGCGTCAGCGTTTCATAGTTCCCGCTGATGATGATCCCGCACTCCTTCTCAATATAATCAAATTTCGAACCCTCCAGATGGCTCAGTGACAGGTTGCGGAACAGTTTCACCGGCATATAGCTATCCTCCAGCATCAGCGGCTTACCATCGACGTAGCGCACCCGCCGTGAGAAGTAGATCCGTTCATCAATTTTAATCCGCAGCAGGCTGGCGATGGCCGGCGGGGCAGGCATCACCTCGAAGGCCAGCACCTGGCTCACCACCTCTTTGCCCTGCTTGCGCAGCACTTCCGCCAGGCCGGTGAGATTGCTGGTTTCATGATGGACGTCCTTACGTGCCACGAACGTTCCCGAGCCGTGGCGACGCACAACCAATCCCCAGTCCACCAGCAGGTCGATGGCTTTGCGGATAGTCATGCGCGCCACCCCGAACTCCTCGGCCAGTTTTTTCTCTCCCGGTAGTGGGCTACCGATGGCGAAGTCGGCGGAATTCAGCCGCAGCCGCAGGCGGTCAGCAATGGATTTGTAGATCACCAGTAGTCCTCTTGTGCAGGAAAATGGAATGTCGCTGTCTTCTCTTTTCGTTAAAAAAATAGATTTATTACAAGTAATTAGTACTCATTCATTTCGTTAATTCCACTGTCTGATTTATTGATGTCTAACTTTGGTTATAGAAGTAGACAACTTTGGCCAAATTAAAACCATGAATGGGATCACGAATCGCAACGGCGCGGCATGTTGTCGGACGGGCAAATTTCTATTCTCGAGTGAGGCCGGTAATCAAGAAAAAGAAGGCCACTCACCCTACGAGTTGTTACATGAGGATTTTCAAATGCTCAGTCAAATACAACGCTTTGGCGGCGCCATGTTTACCCCGGTTTTGTTGTTTCCTTTTGCCGGGATTGTGGTCGGTATCGCCATCATGCTGCGCAACCCGATGTTTGTCGGCGAAGCGCTGACCGCACCCGACAGCCTGTTTGCCCAGATCGTTCACATCATTGAAGAGGGCGGCTGGACTGTCTTTCGTAATATGCCGCTGATTTTCGCCGTCGGTCTGCCGATCGGCCTGGCGAAACAGGCCCAGGGCCGGGCCTGTCTGGCGGTGCTGGTGAGCTTTCTCACCTGGAACTACTTTATCAACGCCATGGGGATGACCTGGGGCCACTTCTTTGGCGTCGACTTTGCCGTTGAACCCACGGCAGGCAGCGGCCTGACGATGATTGCCGGGATCAAAACCCTCGACACCAGCATTATCGGCGCCATCGTCATCTCCGGCCTGGTGACGGCCCTGCACAATCGCTATTTCGATAAACCCCTGCCGGTATTCCTCGGCATCTTTCAGGGCTCATCGTTTGTGGTCATTGTCGCCTTCCTCGCGATGATCCCCTGCGCCTGGCTGACCCTGCTCGGCTGGCCAAAGGTCCAGCTGGGCATTGAATCGCTGCAGGCCTTCCTGCGCTCAGCCGGGGCGCTTGGGGTGTGGGTCTACATCTTCCTTGAGCGCATTCTGATCCCCACCGGTCTGCACCACTTCGTCTATGGTCCGTTCATCTTTGGCCCGGCGGTGGTGGAGGGCGGTCTGCAGGTCTACTGGGCGGAGCATCTGCAGGCGTTTAGTCAAAGTACGGAACCACTGAAGACGCTGTTCCCGGAGGGCGGCTTTGCCCTGCACGGTAACTCGAAAGTGTTTGGTTCGGTGGGGATTGCGCTGGCGCTCTACTTCACCGCCGCGCCGGAAAACCGCGTCAAGGTTGCTGGCTTGCTCATCCCTGCCACCCTGACCGCGATGCTGGTCGGGATCACCGAACCACTGGAGTTCACCTTCCTGTTCATCTCGCCGCTGCTGTTTGCCGTTCACGCGGTGCTGGCGGCGACCATGGCGACGGTGATGTACATCTGCGGGGTGGTAGGCAATTTCGGCGGCGGCCTGCTCGATCAATTCTTGCCGCAAAACTGGATCCCGATGTTCCATCACCACGCCTCGATGATGTTCATTCAGATAGGCATCGGCCTCTGTTTCACCGCCCTGTACTTCGTGGTCTTCCGCACCTTGATCCTGCGTCTGAACCTGAAGACGCCTGGTCGGGAAGAGAGCGAAATCAAGCTCTACAGCAAGGCCGATTACCAGGCGGCACGAGGTAAAACCACGGCCGCCGCCGCGCCAGAGACCCGGCTGGGTCAGGCTGCTGGCTTCCTACAGGCCCTCGGTGGCGCCGACAACATTGAAAGCATTAACAACTGCGCCACCCGACTGCGCATCGCGCTGGTCGATATGGCGAAAACGCAAAGTGACGACGTCTTTAAAGCGCTGGGCGCCCACGGGGTAGTACGCCGCGGCAACGGGATTCAGGTCATCGTCGGCCTGCACGTTCCCCAGGTGCGCGACCAGCTGGAAAACCTGATGAAAGATTCTCTTTCGACCGAACATACCACCATGACGGAGGCAGTATCATGAAAAAATTCTCAGTTGTTATCGCAGGCGGCGGCAGCACCTTCACCCCGGGCATTGTTCTGATGCTGCTGGCAAACCAGGATCGTTTTCCGCTGCGGTCGCTGAAATTTTACGACAACGACGGCGCGCGGCAGGAGACAATCGCCGAGGCGTGCAAAGTGATCCTCAAAGAGCAGGCGCCGGATATTCAATTCAGCTATACCACCGATCCGCAGGCGGCGTTTACCGATGTTGATTTCGTCATGGCGCATATCCGCGTCGGTAAATATCCGATGCGTGAACAGGATGAGAAAATCCCGCTGCGCCACGGCGTGCTGGGCCAGGAGACCTGTGGACCGGGGGGGATCGCCTACGGTATGCGCTCTATCGGAGGCGTGCTGGAGCTGGTGGATTATATGGAAAAATACTCGCCGAACGCCTGGATGCTCAACTACTCCAACCCGGCGGCGATTGTGGCGGAAGCCACCCGGCGTCTGCGGCCGAACGCCAAAATCCTCAACATCTGCGATATGCCGATCGGCATTGAAGGGCGGATGGCGCAGATTGTCGGCCTCAAAGATCGCAAACAGATGCGCGTGCGCTACTACGGCCTCAATCACTTTGGCTGGTGGACGTCGATTGAAGACCTCGACGGCAACGATTTGATGCCGAAGCTGCGCGAGTATGTGGCGAAATATGGCTATGTGCCGCCCTCTAACGATCCGCACACCGAGGCCAGCTGGAACGATACCTTCGCCAAAGCGAGAGACGTGCAGGCGCTGGATCCGCAGACCATGCCGAACACCTACCTGAAATATTACTTGTTCCCGGACTACGTGGTAGCTCACTCCAACCCGGAACGCACCCGCGCCAACGAGGTAATGGATCATCGGGAGAAAAACGTCTTCAGTGCCTGCCGGGCGATTATTGCCGCCGGGAAATCCACTGCCGGCGATCTGGAGATTGACGAGCATGCGTCGTATATCGTCGATCTGGCGACGGCCATCGCCTTTAACACGCAGGAAAGGATGCTGCTGATTGTGCCAAACAACGGCGCGATCCATAACTTTGACGCCGACGCGATGGTGGAGATCCCGTGCCTGGTGGGCCACAACGGACCGGAACCGCTGACGGTCGGCGACATCCCGCACTTCCAGAAAGGGATGATGAGCCAGCAGGTGGCAGTGGAAAAACTGGTGGTCGATGCCTGGGAACAACGCTCTTACCACAAGCTGTGGCAGGCGATTACCCTGTCGAAAACCGTACCGAGCGCCTCGGTGGCGAAAGCGATCCTCGACGACCTGATTGCGGCCAACAAAGATTACTGGCCTGAGCTGCATTAATCCCCGCTGTTTGACCGGCGCCCGCGGGGCGCCGGTTCTTCTCCCCGGTTCCTGATTTACGCTATGCTGAAGCCTGCCTGCGCGATGAACAAGGAACTGTAATGAAAATCTCCCGCCTCGGCGAAGCGCCAGATTACCGCTTTTCGCTGGCTAACGAACGCACCTTTCTGGCGTGGATCCGCACGGCGCTCGGTTTTCTGGCTGCTGGCGTCGGCCTTGACCAGTTAGCGCCGGACTTTGCCACGCCGCTGATCCGTGAAATTCTTGCCCTGCTGCTGTGTCTCTTTGCCGGCGGCATGGTCATCTATGGCTATCTGCGCTGGCTGAATAACGAGAAGGCGATGCGTCTGAAGCAGGACCTTCCCTATACCCGCACGCTGCTGGTGATTAGCATCCTGCTGTTGGCGGTGGTGGCCGCGGTGATGCTGCTGGTGGTGTATGGCGGATAAACGCCGGGCGCGGCGGGAAGGCGATCCGGGACTACAGCCAGAGCGCACCTCGCTGGCCTGGTTTCGCACTCTGTTGGGCTATGGCGCGCTGATGGCGCTGGCGATTAAACACAGCTGGCACCGCGCCGGCCTGCCGTTCTGGCTGTCGATCGGCGTGCTGGCGATAGTGGCGGTGATCCTCTGGGGCTATACCCGCCGTCGTCATCTGATGGACGTCGATGACAGCGATTTTTTTCAGCCGCGGGTGGTTCGTGACAAATTTTTGATCGCTCTCGCAGTACTTTCTCTGGCATTCCTGTTTGCTGTTACTCACCTTCAACAGATCGTTTTATTCATTAGGGATATGTCATGACAGGATGTCCGGCGAATTTGCCTCTCACTCATGCCCCCGGCCAGCAACATGACACTCCCTTTCAGGCTGTCGTGGTGGAGGCGCATCATTGCCACCAGCCGCAGGCGTTCTATGCGCAACTGCGTAAACAGGGTCTCACCGCTATCCATTTTATTCCGCAGCTGGCGGCCGGCGATGCCGCGCTCTGGGGTGAGTTTCTTTGCACTGTCTTTCACCGCTGGGTGCGGGAAGATATTGGGCGAATCGATATTTTGCTGTTTAGTGAGACGCTGAGCGCCTGGTGCGGCGAGACGCTGACCCAGCCAGGCGCGCCAGCGGCCAACAGCACCTGCTACGGCTGCCCGTGGCTGCGCCTGTGCCGCTGCGGCGAACAGGAAGACCCGCTGTGCGCGGGTTACCGGCAGTTCTACGATCTTAGCGGGCCTTATATGCGAGTGATGCGAGACTTACGCCGACAGCAGCGGCCGCCAGAGGCGCTGATGCCGCTGCTGCGCTGAAGGTTAGCGCCCCTTCGCCAGATACTGCGCCATCTCCTCTTCCGGCACCATGCCGCCGCCGGTCGCCCACACCAGGTGGGTGGCGTGCTGCAGCTGTTGTTCACTCAGACCTTGTAGCTGATGGTACGCCTGGCTGGCGCAGACCCGCTGCGGCCCGGCCATTCCGGCCAGCGCGGACGGTTCAAGGCGAATGTTTTCCGCTTTCGCCAGCCAGCCCAGCATGTCGTACATCGTCTGATCATCAAGGGTATACAGGCCATCGAGCAGGCGCTCCATCGCCCGGCCAACGAACCCGGAAGCGCGGCCGACCGCCAGACCATCGGCGGCGGTCAGGTTATCAATGCCTAAATCCTGCACCGCAATCTGGTCGTGGAGCCCGGTATAGATGCCGAGCAGCATGCATGGCGAGTGGGTCGGTTCGGCGAACAGGCAGTGAACGTGGTCGCCGAAGGCCAGCTTCAGGCCGAATGCCACGCCGCCGGGGCCGCCGCCAACGCCGCACGGCAGATAGACGAACAGCGGATGATCGGCATCGACCACGCGCCCTGCTTTGGCAAACTGCGCCTTCAGGCGCTCGCCGGCTACGGCATAGCCGAGGAACAGCGTGCGCGAGTTTTCATCATCGATGAAAAAGCAGTTCGGGTCTGATTCCGCTGCCTTGCGCCCCTGTTCGACGGCGACGCCGTAGTCCTCTTCGTACTCAACGACCGTTACGCCGTGGCTGCGCAGTTTGGCCTTTTTCCATGCTCTGGCATCGGCAGACATATGTACCGTAACCTTAAAGCCGATGCGCGCGCTCATGATGCCGATCGACATCCCGAGGTTGCCAGTAGAACCGACGGCGATGCTGTACTGGCTGAAGAACTGTTTAAATTCCGGCGTCAGCAATTTGCGATAATCATCTGCGGTGGTGAGCAGTCCGGCCTCCAGCACCAGCTTTTCCGCATGGGTCAGCACTTCATAAATCCCGCCACGCGCCTTAATGGAACCCGAAATCGGCAGGTGGCTGTCTTTTTTTAGCAGCAGATCGCCGCTAATCGGCTGGCCGAACTTTTGCTCAAGGCGGCGTTTCATTGCCGGAATGGCGACCACTTCCGATTCGATAATCCCGCCGGTGGCGGCCGTTTCCGGGAAAGCTTCCGCCAGATAGGGCGCGAAGCGCTGAAGGCGTTCGTGAGCGTCTTTTACATCTGCGGCGGTCAGGCCGACATAGGGCAAACCTTGCGCCAGCGTTGTCGTTGCCGGGTTAAACCAGGTGGTTTCTTTCAGGGCGATCAGATCCTGCACAAGCGGGAAGGTCGCGGTTAATTGGGTCAGGTCAGCGTTTTTCATATTACGTCTCGTTCGCTTAGATGATGAAAGAAAGCAGGAAGGTGCAGGCTAGTGCAAGTAGTGAAGCGATAAATGTCGCCGTCGTATAGTACTTGAACGTTTCACTGAGGCTGGCGCCGCAGTACTGTTTTACCAGCCAGAAAAGGGAATCGGTGACGATCGTGCAGCCAATGGCGCCGGAACCGATGGCAATGGCGATGATCTCCGGGCTTACGCCAGGATAAAGCGGCAGCATCGGCGCAACGATGGCGGTAGCGCCCATCATCGCCACGGTGGCGGAGCCGACGGCGGCGTGCAGGATAAGCGCCACCAGCCAGGCCAGCAGAATCGGATGCATATGCAGATTCGAGAGGATCACCGCCAGGCTATCGGCCAGGCCGCTGGATTTCAAAATCGCGTTGAACGCGC
Organism: Klebsiella sp. A-Nf5; assembly: GCF_002810545.1. Classification (NCBI taxonomy): domain Bacteria; kingdom Pseudomonadati; phylum Pseudomonadota; class Gammaproteobacteria; order Enterobacterales; family Enterobacteriaceae; genus Klebsiella; species Klebsiella sp. A-Nf5. The sequence continues at coordinate 79,356 of NZ_PIOG01000282.1, forward strand.
CGCCGGCGCCAATAATCAGCAGAATGTTGGCGATCGATCCGAAGCCGTTTTCGGTGTGGGTCAGCAGGACGCCCATCCCCATCTGGCGACGAATGCCGAGAATGTAATAGGCGACAAAGACGGCGATAAACATGGCGGTGATGGGGTTGCCGATAAATTCCAGCAACATATACAGCGTGCCACCTTTCGCCATGTTCAGTTCGGCGACGGTTTTCACCAGCATCAGGCCAATCGGCAGCAGTACGGTAAACAGCGTGGCGCCGAGCGACGGCAGCGTCGATTCTTCGCGAACGTCGAGGTTGGAAAATTCGGCCGGTACCGATTTAAACGGCAGACGGTTGCCGAGCAGCTTGAGGAACAGCGGGCCGCCGACCAGCGAGGCCATCAGGCCGACCAGCAGACCATAGACGATAACCGTCCCGATATCGGCGCCCAGTTTGTTGGCAACGAACAGCGCGGCCGGGTGCGGCGGCACCACGCAATGTACCGCCATCAGGGCCGTACACAGCGGAATGGCCAGCTTCAGCAGTGAGGTATTGGTTTTTTTAGCGATGGAGAACGCCAGCGGGATCAGCAGCACCACGCCGACTTCGACAAACAGCGTAATGCCGCAGATCAGGCCGACCAGCACCATAATCACGTCCGCCGACAGCCAGCGGCAGCGCTGCAGCGTCAGGCCGATACGCTCCGCCGCGCCGGAAACCTCCATCATCTTACCGAGAATGGTGCCGAGACCGATCACCGCCGCCAGGAAGCCCAGCGTGCCGCCGATCCCACTCTCAATGGCGTTGACCATCTCCAGCGGGCCCATCCCCATCATCGCGCCGACGAAAAAGCTCGCCAGCAGCAGCGCCAGAAACGGATGAAACTTCAGTTTGACGATCGTTAAGACGATTAACACGATGCTTATCAGCAGCGTGCTCACAACCCAGATTTGCGATTCCATACCCCACCTCGCCGTAAATAACGTGTGGTTATTGAACAGAAAACCGGCATGGGCTGACAAACGATATAAATGGCCTTTCAGATGAGCCAAATTGAATCAAGAAGGTGATTTAGCTCTAAAAGTGACCTTTAAACTTGCAGTGAGTCAAATTAATTCATCCTTTAGCGGAAGTCCCGGCGTTATTTTTTTATTATCCAGACTCCTCTTCTCGCCAGGATCGCGTTATGGATGCACTAAAAACCTTAGGTACCCGGTTGCTCAACGGCTGGCAGCTCTCCAGGCTGTCGACGTTTGAAGTGGCGGCGCGGCATGAGTCGTTCGCCCTGGCCGCAGACGAGCTGGCGCTCACGCCAAGTGCTGTCAGTCACCGGATTAATCAGCTGGAAGAAGAGCTGGGGATCCAGCTCTTTGTCCGCTCGCACCGCAAAGTGGAGCTGACGCGTGAAGGGAAGCGCGTTTACTGGGCGCTGAAGTCGTCGCTGGATGGCCTCAATCAGGAGATTCTGGACATCAAAAACCAGGAACTCTCCGGCAGCCTGACGGTTTATTCGCGCCCGTCGATAGCCCAGTGCTGGCTGGTGCCCGCGCTGGGGGATTTTAGCCGCCGCTACCCGGCCATCTCGCTGACCGTGCTGACCGGCAACGATAACGTCAATCTGCAGCGGGCGGGTATCGATCTGGCAATCTATTTTGATGATGCGCCGTCGTCGCAACTTAGCCACCATTTTCTGATGGATGAGGCGATCGTGCCGGTCTGTACGCCGAATTATGCCCGCCAGCACCAGTTAACGCAGCATCCTGACAATCTGCGCCACTGCACACTGCTCCACGATCGCCAGGCATGGAGCAACGACTCGGGGACCGATGAGTGGTATAGCTGGGCGCAGCAGTTTGCGGTGGAACTGCCGCCATCGTCGGGCATTGGCTTCGATCGTTCCGATTTAGCAGTGATTGCGGCAATGAACCATGTAGGGGTGGCGATGGGGCGCAAGCGGCTGGTGCAGAAGCGGTTAGAAAGCGGGGAGCTTATCGCGCCGTTCGGCGACATGACGCTGAAATGCCATCAGCATTATTACGTGACGACCCTGCCGGGCCGTCAGTGGCCGAAAATCGACGCCTTTATCGAATGGCTGCACAGCCTGACATAGGGTAAAAGCCGCCACCCGGGGGTAGCCCGGATAAGGCGTAAGCCGCTATCCGGGGATTTCCCTGCTTGCGCTACGCTTAGCAGGGCTACGGTTCTACGGAACCCATCGCCGGGGCCTTCATCAGAACGGCAGCCCGGATAAGGCGTCAGCCGCCATCCGGGGAACGGCCGACGCGCTTATACCGGCTGCTGATGGCGAGTAAAGCGCGAGGCCAGCGGCAGCCAGCACAGCAGAATCAACAGGCCCATCAGCATCATCAGAAGGCCGAGGCTGCCCTGACCGGTTTGCGGCATCATCGCTGACAGCCAGGCCAGTACGCCGGAGCCGATATTCTGCAAACCGCCCACCAGGGCCCCGGCGGTACCGGCGAGGAACGGGAATGGCTCCATCGCGCCGCTGGTGGCCAGCGGGAACAACATCCCGGCGCCGAAGAAGAACAGCGCCGCAGGCACCAGCAGGGTCCAGACAGTCATGATGCCCAGCAGCCCAGGGATCCACATCATCAAACCTGCCAACAGGCAGCAAATAACCGATTGCCACATCAGCGTCGGGAAACGCTTGTTCGGCCGGCCGGCAAACCATGCGCCGAAGAATGCCGCCGGGATCGGCAGAATAAACAGAATACTCACCGCCATGCTGCTCAGACCGAGCACCGCGCCCATCAGCACCCCGGAGCAGGCTTCGAATACCGCTATCCCCGCCAGGCCGCCGATCAGCATCAGCAGATAGCAGTTAAACGCCCCGGTACCGAACAGCGTTTTGTAGCTGGTCAGGAGTTTGGTGCGCGGCGCGCCTTCCGGGCGCGTTTCCGGCATCCACTTCGCCATGCTAAAGGTCACCCCAGCGCACAGGACCAGCAGGAAAGCGTAGCAGGCGCGCCAGCTCCACAGGGTGTCGAGGATGCCGCCGAGCAGCGGCGCAATCAGCGGGCTGACCAGAATACCCATATTTAACAAGCTATTGGCATGACGCAGCTGAGCGCCTTCGTACAGGTCGCGGGGCAGGGTGCGCGCCATCACGCCGCCGACCCCCGTACCCATCCCTTGCATGGCGCTGGCGGCGATCAGCACCGGCAGGCTATGGGTGGTAATGGCTACCAGCGTCGCCAGCATAAAAATCGACATCCCGACGAGGATCACCGGACGGCGGCCCACGCGGTCGGAGAGCGGACCGTAGAACAGCTGTGAAATACCGTAGGTCAGCAGATAGGCCGCCATCACGCTTTGTACCGCCCCTTCGCGGACGTTCAGCGCGACCGCCATGTCGGCGATGGCCGGAATATAAATGGTCTGCGCCATCTGGCCGACGGCCACCAGCAGTACCAGCATCAACAACAAATTGAAGTTCTTATGCCGTTTCATGTCGATGAATACTTTGTGAGTAATTAGAAGTGAAGAATATGTGACTGGCACACCCCGTAAACGATGGAGGAATCTACCATATAAAAATGACAGAACAACTGCAAAGTACCGATTGCTGGGGGGAGTCGAGGCAGATTTTGTAAACAGGTTCGGCAACTAATGTTGCCATTTCAGGCTATGACAGCCGCAGGAGGATCGCCCCGGCGGCAATCCCGCAGGCGGCCACGATGCGCAGCGGTATCAGTTGCTCTTTCAGGACGATAAAGGCGATCAGCGCGCCGAAGAGAATGGAGGTTTCACGTAGCGCGGCGACCACCGCCAGCGGCGCTTGCGTCATCGCCCATAGCGCCAGACCGTAGGAGCCCATGGTGCCGACACCGCCGAGGATGCCCTTTTTCCAGTGCTGACGTAAATAACGACTGGCCTCTCGCCGTCGCGCCACCATGGCCCAGCACAGCAGGCAGAAACCGTTCATAAAAAAGGTCCACAGGGTATAACCCAGCGCAGAGCCCGCCAGCCGGACGCCGGTGCCGTCCACCAGCGTGTAGCCGGCGATAAAGCAGGCGTTGATCAGCGCCAGCACGATGCCTTTGCGGGAGCTAACGCGGCCGTGAAAGGCCATCGCCAGAATCGCCAGGCAAATAACGCCGATGCCCAGCCAGGCCAGCGGCGATAAGCGATCGCCAAGAAAAATGACGCTAATGGCTGCCACCAGCAGCGGCGCGGTGCCGCGCATCAGCGGATAGGTCTGGCTCATATCCGACACCTGGTAGGTCTTCGCTACCAGCACCGTATACACCACCTGCAATGCGCAGGACGCCGCCAGATAAGGCGCGCTGGCCAGCGTCGGCTGCGGCGCGAAGGGCAGCATCACCAGGGCGAGCAGCGCGGCCGATCCGCTGACGCTTATCGCCGCGTACATTTTATCGCCGCTGGCTTTGACGATAGCGTTCCAGCTGGCATGCAGCAGGGCGGCGAACAGCAAAATGCAGAATACGGTGAGGGTCATCGCAAAACGATTCAGAAGTTAAGGTCTTCGGACTGTAACATGCGCCCGCGCAGCCAACCAGCTGCGGCTAAAGCGAGCAGAACAGACGATGCGTGACCCGGGGTTCATCGTATACCGGGCGAAAACCAAGCTTTTCATAAAAGGGCCAGGCCTGCGCCGGGGCATGGGTGTTAAGAAAATCGAACCAGGCGCTGGAGTGGGTAATGACCGAGACCAGCAGCTGCTGGCCGATCCCCCGGCGACGATAGCGTTCGCTGATGTAGAGGTGGCGAATGCGCCCGGCCCGCGGCTGCGGACTGAAGGGATCGCTATTGATGCCGCATACCCCTACCAGCTGGTGGTTGACGAAGGCGCCCAGCAGCGTTTCGCCCGGCGCGTTAAAGCGGTTTTTGCCGCTCTGCCAGTTTTCCGCCAGGCGGCGCAGCATATTGAAATGCTGTTCAAGGCTTTCGATTCGTAGCGCCGCGAACCCCGGGACATCCGGCGTCGTGGCGGCAATTAACAGGGGTGGCATAGCTTCCTCCATCAAGTCATCCCGGGACGCCCGGCGGGCGCCTGCAGGGGGGCGGTTGCCCGCCCCCCTCAGGTGCGACTTGAACCTGAATCAGCGGAACTGTTTCAGGACTGCATCAAGTAGTTGCAACACAGCAACCATGAGTTTCAGGATTAAAATAATAATATCCATTCCGCCCATACGCGCGTCTCCTGTGGTTAAGGAGCACAATAAGCTGACGTACCTTTCCGCTGCCTGTGGCCAGCTTATCCCTGCCTGTCGCCGGCGGCGTCTGCCCTGGCCGATAGTTCGTCCTTTCCGTAGACGGCTTCCCGGCCCGCCGCCTGCAACAGCAGGGGTGCGCAGCGTTGACCCACGCGTTGCCGCGCGGTTCAGATACTGCACGTTGTTGACGTAACACAGTGTGCTCTCTCGGGGTTAAGGCACTGACGGCACCACCCGTTTCAGCCAGGACTTCGTTGCGCCGGTCAAACTTGCGGCCCCCGAATGGCACAAAGTGAACACACCCAGTATAGATAAATACTGTATGGATGAACAGTATTTTTTGGACAAGTTCGCCCCCCTCGTCCATACTCTATGACAGAGAAATATCGTCCTTAAATTGCGCGAACTGCAGCGATCGCGTATACTTTTGGCGTTGACGTAATACAGTGTGCTTGCGGCTACCACCCGTAACAATGCTGATAAAAACCTCGCTCCGGCGGGGTTTTTTGTTTTCTGCCCTTTTGCGCCGAATTGTGATCTTTCGCGCAAATTTTCCTGGATGAAAATAAATCCATTGTGAAAATGGAAAACCTGTGTTTGTATGAATTCAGCTTATTTATTGACACAACAGGTCCCTAATGTACGCAACCCTGATCGCTTCGACCCTACTAAAAACCGCGCCTGCCGCGGTGGTCGTCGTGTCTGTGGTGGTCGTCGTCGGCAACGCGCCGTAGGGTCCGGAACAACACGAATTCCAAACCCCGCCGGCGCAAACCGAGCGGGGTTTTTTGTTGGCGAGCCCCCCGGTAAAGTCGGCCCAGAATAAAAGGACTGGAGCATGGCAAGTTCGGGCACAACATCAAACACAATGCGCTTTACCGGCGCGCAGCTGGTTGTTCATTTACTGGAACGCCAGGGCATCACTATGGTCAGCGGCATCCCGGGCGGTTCTATCCTGCCTATCTACGATGCCTTAAGCCAAAGCACGCAGATCCGCCACATCCTGGCGCGCCACGAGCAGGGCGCGGGTTTTATCGCTCAGGGGATGGCGCGAACCGAAGGCAAACCCGCCGTCTGTATGGCCTGTAGCGGCCCTGGCGCCACCAACCTGATTACGGCGATCGCCGATGCCCGCCTCGATTCAATTCCGCTGGTGTGCATCACCGGCCAGGTGCCGGCCTCCATGATCGGCACCGACGCTTTCCAGGAAGTCGACACCTACGGCATCTCTATCCCCATCACCAAGCATAACTATCTGGTGCGCGACATCGCCGAGCTGCCGCAGGTGATGAGCGATGCCTTCCGTATTGCCCAGTCCGGGCGTCCCGGACCGGTGTGGATAGACATTCCTAAGGACGTACAGTCGGCCACTATTGAACTGGAGACCTTGCCAGAACCGGGCGAGCGCGCCCCGGCACCGGCATTCGCCCCTGAAAGTGTGCGTGAAGCAGCGGCGATGATCAACGCGGCGAAGCGTCCGGTGCTCTATCTGGGCGGCGGGGTGATTAACGCGCCGCAGCCGATTCGTGAGCTGGCGGAAAAAGCCAACCTGCCGACCACCATGACCTTGATGGCGCTGGGCATGCTGCCCAAGGCGCATCCGTTGTCGCTGGGGATGCTGGGCATGCACGGCGCGCGCAGCACCAACTTTATTCTGCAGGAAGCGGATTTACTGATTGTTTTAGGCGCGCGTTTTGATGACCGGGCGATTGGCAAGACCGAGCAGTTCTGCCCGAACGCGAAGATTATCCACGTCGATATCGACCGCTCTGAGCTGGGTAAAATCAAGCAACCGCACGTCGCGATTCAGGGTGATGTGGCGGAAGTCTTAGCCCAGCTCATCCCGCAGATTGAGGCGCAGCCGCGCGACGAGTGGCGCCAGCTGGTGGCCGATTTGCAGCGTGAATTCCCCTGCGCCATCCCGCAGGAAAGCGACCCGCTCTCCCATTACGGCCTGATTAACGCCGTGGCCGCCTGCGTTGACGATGAGGCGATCATCACCACCGATGTGGGTCAGCATCAGATGTGGACAGCGCAGGCCTACCCGCTCAACCGTCCGCGCCAGTGGCTGACTTCCGGCGGCCTCGGCACCATGGGCTTCGGCCTGCCGGCGGCCATCGGCGCGGCGCTGGCGAATCCGCAGCGCAAGGTTATCTGCTTCTCCGGCGACGGCAGCCTGATGATGAATATTCAGGAGATGGCTACCGCCGCCGAAAATCAGCTGGATGTCAAAATTATCCTGCTGAACAACGAAGCGCTGGGGCTGGTGCACCAGCAGCAGAGCCTGTTTTATCAGCAGGGCGTGTTCGCCGCCACCTATCCGGGGATGATTAACTTTATGCAGATTGCCGCCGGTTTTGGCCTGCAAACCTGTGATTTAAATAACGAAGCCGATCCGCAGGCGGCGCTGCAGGCAATTATCGACCGTCCGGGGCCGGCGCTGATCCACGTGCGTATCGACGCACAGCAGAAAGTGTATCCGATGGTACCGCCGGGTGCGGCCAATACTGAAATGGTGGGGGAATAAGCCATGCAAAAACAATGTGATAACGTCATTCTGGAACTCACCGTCCGCAACCATCCCGGCGTCATGACCCACGTTTGCGGGCTATTTGCCCGTCGGGCGTTTAACGTCGAAGGCATTCTCTGTCTGCCAATTCAGGGCAGTGAACACAGCCGTATCTGGCTGCTGGTGAATGATGACCAGCGATTGGGGCAGATGATTAGCCAGATTGAAAAGCTGGAAGATGTCACCAAAGTGGCGCGCAACCAGTCCGATCCCACCATGTTTAACAAAATTGCAGTGTTCTTCGAGTAAATCGCGCAAGGCTTGAACGGTAAGGTGCTTATGGTTAAGGTAAGCGCCTTTGCCGGATGGCGCTGCGCTTATCCGGCCTACGGACACAGCGCTTTTTCGTCTCAGGCACCAGGACCCTATCATGACCACCATCGCCCTTATTGACGATCATTTGATTGTCCGCTCCGGCTTTGCTCAGCTGCTGGGGCTGGAAGCTGATTTTCAGGTTGTCGCCGAATTTGGTAGCGGCCGCGAGGCGCTGGCGGGGCTACCGGGGCGCGGCGTTCAGATTTGTATCTGCGATATCTCCATGCCGGATGTTTCCGGGCTGGAGCTGCTCAGCCAGTTGCCGAAGGGGATGGCGACCATCATGCTGTCGGTACACGACAGCCCGGCGCTGATCGAGCAGGCGCTGAACGCCGGCGCGCGAGGCTTCCTGTCGAAACGCTGCAGCCCGGATGAACTTATCGCCGCGGTGCGCACGGTGGCGGCGGGCGGTTGCTATCTCACGCCGGATATCGCCATGAAGCTGGCCGCCGGGCGCCAGGATCCACTCACCAAACGCGAACGCCAGGTGGCGGAAAAACTGGCGCAGGGGATGGCGGTGAAAGAGATTGCCGCCGAGCTCGGCCTGTCGCCGAAAACCGTTCACGTTCACCGCGCCAACCTGCTGGAAAAACTGGGCGTCAGTAACGACGTTGAGCTGGCGCGCCGCATGTTCGATAGCTGGCAATGAAGGCTGTCGTCTCACGATTGCTGTCGGTGATCGGCTGCGCCTTTATCTTCTCCGCAGCCTGGTTTTGCCTGTGGAGTATCAGTCTGCATCTGGTGGAACGTGCGGATTTAGCGGTGCTGCTGTTTCCCTTTGGCCTGCGTTTAGGGCTGATGCTGCAATGCCCGCGCGGCTACTGGCCGGTGCTGCTGGGCGCCGAGTGGCTGCTTATCTTCTGGCTGGCGCAGGAAGTGGCGCTGGCGCACCCGATAATATTGATGACCGGAAGTCTGCTGACCCTGCTGCCGGTGGCATTGATTTCACGCTATCGCCATCAGCGCGACTGGCTGACGCTGCTGCGCCAGGGCGGGGCGCTGATCGCCGCCTCGCTGCTGCAATCGCTGCCGTGGCTGGCGCAAGGGAGCGAAGGATTGACCGCCCTGCTGTTGACGCTGACCGGTGGTCTGACGCTGGCGCCGACCTGCCTGGTTATCTGGCACTATCTTACCAGTACCGTCTGGCGGCCACTGGGGCCCGCGCTGGTCTCGCAGCCGATTAACTGGCGCGGCCGGCATCTGATCTGGTACCTGCTGTTATTCACCATTAGCCTGTGGCTGCAGCTTGGGCTGCCCGCCGAGCTCTCCCGCTTTACCCCGTTTTGCCTCGCGCTGCCGATTATCGCCCTCGCCTGGCACTACGGCTGGCAGGGGGCGCTGATCGCCACCCTGATGAACGCCATCGCGCTGATTGCCAGCCAGACCTGGCACGATCACCCGGTCGATTTATTGCTTTCACTGCTGGCCCAGAGCCTCACCGGGCTGCTGCTGGGGGCGGGGATCCAGCGATTGCGCGAGCTTAACCTGTCGCTACAGAACGAGCTGGCGCGTAATCGGCGGCTGGCGGAACGCCTGCTGGAAACGGAAGAGAGCGTGCGGCGTGACGTGGCGCGCGAGCTCCACGATGATATTGGCCAGACGATCACGGCAATTCGCACCCAGGCGGGGATCGTCCAGCGTCTGGCGCCGAATAACGGCAGCGTGCGCCAGAGCGGCCAGCTGATAGAACAGCTGTCGCTGGGAGTTTACGACTCGGTGCGAAGACTGCTTGGTCGTCTGCGTCCGCGCCAGCTTGACGATCTGCCGCTTGAACAGGCGATACGTTCGTTGATGCGCGAAATGGAACTGGAAGACCGCGGTATTGTCAGCCATCTCGACTGGCGGATTAACGAAGCGGGGCTGAGCGAAAACCAGCGCGTGACGCTGTTTCGCGTCTGCCAGGAAGGACTCAATAATATCGTCAAGCACGCCAGCGCCAGCGCCGTCACCCTCCAGGGCTGGCAGCAGGATGGGCGTCTGATGCTGGTGCTGGAAGATGACGGTTGCGGCCTGCCGCCGGGCTCGAATCTGCAGGGGTTCGGCCTGACCGGCATGCGCGAACGTGTGACCGCGCTGGGCGGTACGTTAACGATCTCTTGCACACATGGTACCCGCGTGTGCGTCAATTTACCGCTGCGTTACGCCTGAGAGGAGCGCCGATGTTTGCCTTTTTAAAAGCGCCGCCGGACGCCGCGCCAGTTAGCGATAAACGCGAGCTGGACGAGCGTTATCGTTACTGGCGTCGACATATTCTGCTCACTATCTGGCTTGGTTACGCGCTGTTTTATTTCACCCGCAAAAGCTTTAACGCCGCGGTCCCGGAAATTCTTGCCAGCAACGTCCTGACCCGCAGCGATATTGGCCTGCTGGCCACGTTGTTTTACATCACTTACGGGCTGTCGAAATTTTTCTCCGGTATCGTCAGCGACCGCTCCGACGCCCGCTATTTTATGGGGCTGGGGCTGATTGCCACCGGGGTGGTGAATATTCTATTCGGTTTTTCCACTTCGCTATGGGCTTTCGCGCTGCTGTGGGCGCTGAATGCCTTCTTCCAGGGCTGGGGCTCGCCGGTGTGCGCCCGGCTGCTGACGGCCTGGTATTCGCGGACCGAACGCGGCGGCTGGTGGGCGCTATGGAATACCGCGCATAACGTCGGCGGCGCGCTGATCCCGATGGTGGTGGGGGCGGCGGCGCTGCACTACGGCTGGCGTGCCGGGATGACCATTGCCGGCTGTCTGGCGATCCTCGCCGGGCTGTATCTGTGCTGGCGGCTGCGCGATCGCCCGCAGGCGGTGGGGTTACCCGCCGTGGGCGACTGGCGTCACGATGCGCTGGAAATCGCCCAGCAGCAGGAGGGGGCCGGGCTGACGCGCAAAGCGATCCTGACCCGCTACGTGCTGGCCAATCCCTATATCTGGCTGCTGTCGCTGTGCTATGTGCTGGTGTACGTGGTGCGGGCGGCGATTAACGACTGGGGTAATCTGTATATGTCGGAGACGCTCGGCGTCGATCTGGTGACCGCTAACTCGGCGGTGACCATGTTTGAGCTGGGCGGTTTTATCGGCGCGCTGGTGGCGGGCTGGGGCTCGGATAAGCTGTTTAACGGCAACCGTGGGCCGATGAATCTGATTTTCGCCGCCGGAATTTTGTTGTCGGTTGGCGGGCTGTGGCTGATGCCGTTTGCCAGCTACGTCATGCAGGCGGCTTGCTTCTTCACCACCGGGTTCTTCGTCTTCGGCCCGCAGATGCTGATCGGCATGGCGGCGGCGGAATGTTCGCATAAAGAAGCCGCCGGGGCGGCAACCGGGTTTGTCGGCCTGTTCGCTTATCTTGGCGCCTCGCTTTCCGGCTGGCCGCTGGCGCAGGTGATGGATATCTGGCACTGGACCGGATTCTTCGTGGTGATTGCGATTGCCGCCGGCATTTCCGCGCTGCTGCTGCTGCCGTTTTTAAACGCGCAGGCGCCGCGTACCGCCAGCGAAGCGTGATGTAGCTCACCCTTTCGCCGCGAACGGGGCAAAACTAAGAAATTTTCCCGGTTTCACCTGGACGCCGTCTCAGGCCAGACGGCGCGCTGGTTTTTACAATGCCTGGTTATTACGCAGGCATAAAAAATCAGCTCAGGAGATACCCATGCTGGCCTTTCTGAATCAGGTGCGCAAGCCGACCCTGGATCTGCCGCTCGATGTGCGGCGCAAAATGTGGTTCAAACCTTTCATGCAGTCCTATCTGGTGGTCTTCATCGGCTACCTGACCATGTATCTGATCCGCAAGAACTTTAATATCGCGCAGAACGACATGATCTCCACCTACGGGTTGAGCATGACGCAGCTGGGGATGATTGGCCTGGGCTTCTCCATCACCTATGGCGTGGGCAAGACGCTGGTCTCTTATTATGCCGACGGCAAAAACACCAAGCAGTTCCTGCCGTTTATGCTGATCCTCTCCGCCATCTGTATGCTGGGCTTTAGCGCCAGCATGGGCGCGGGCTCCACCAGCTTGTTCCTGATGATCGCCTTCTATGCGCTGAGCGGCTTCTTCCAGAGCACCGGCGGCTCGTGCAGCTATTCCACCATCACCAAGTGGACGCCCAGACGCAAACGCGGCACCTTCCTCGGCTTCTGGAATATCTCCCACAACCTCGGCGGCGCGGGCGCGGCGGGCGTGGCGCTGTTTGGCGCCAACTATCTGTTCGACGGCCACGTGATCGGCATGTTTGTCTTCCCGTCGATTATTGCGCTGATCGTTGGCTTTATCGGCCTGCGCTACGGTAGCGACTCGCCGGAATCCTACGGCCTTGGTACGGCGGAAGAGCTGTTTGGCGAAGCGATCAGCGAAGAGGACAAAGAGACCGAAGAAAATGCGATGACCAAGTGGCAGATCTTTGTTGAGTACGTGCTGAAAAACAAAGTGATCTGGCTGCTGTGCTTCTCCAACATCTTCCTCTACGTGGTGCGTATCGGTATCGATCAGTGGTCCACCGTGTATGCCTTCCAGGAGCTGAAGCTGTCTAAAGAGGTGGCGATTCAGGGCTTTACCCTGTTTGAAGTCGGCGCGCTGGTTGGCACGCTACTGTGGGGCTGGTTGTCGGATCTGGCCAACGGCCGCCGCGCGCTGGTGGCCTGCGTCGCGCTGGCGCTGATTATCGCCACCCTCGGGGTTTACCAACATGCCAGCAACCAGTACGTCTATCTGGCCTCGTTGTTTGCGCTGGGCTTCCTGGTGTTTGGTCCGCAGCTGTTGATCGGCGTCGCCGCCGTCGGCTTCGTGCCGAAAAAAGCGATCGGCGCCGCCGATGGAATCAAGGGCACCTTCGCCTATCTGATCGGCGATAGCTTCGCCAAACTGGGGCTCGGGATGATCGCCGACGGTACGCCGGTCTTCGGCCTGACCGGCTGGGCCGGCACCTTTGCGGCGCTGGACGCCGCCGCCATCGGCTGTATCTGCCTGATGGCCATCGTGGCTATCTTCGAAGAGCGTAAAATTCGCCGCGAGAAAAAGAACCGTATTTTGCAGACTGCCTGATTCACCAGGTATTTGGTAAGCTTGCCCGGCCATTGCGCCGGGCTTTTTTATTGTTCTTGCTGGCTGGATTGCAGGAGTAGCTCCCGCAGCCACTGCTGCGCCGGGTCATGATGGTTACGCTCGT
>NZ_PIOG01000219.1:0-1849 GCF_002810545.1 Klebsiella sp. A-Nf5
TGAACATGCGAAAGAATATATCCGGCAGTAAGCAGTCGAATATCTGTCAGTGCATTGAAAAAAATGATTGCCAGTGCAGCTGTTTCTGAATATGCATTTCCTCTGAGGATGGCCTGCCAGGCCGGTTTGTCAGATGCCTGAGTAAGATACGACGGCGTCAGGAAAAAGCTGTGCCAGCGGTATTGTTCAAAGTGCTGTTTAAACCGATTCCGGCTGAACCAGAGTAAAAGCATATCCGCACTGTGATCTGAGGCATAGCGGTCGTCTGACATCACAGCCGTCATGACTATCCGGGCTGTCTCATAAAGATGATAAAGTAGTTCGGCCGAGTCATCATCAAACCGGTTCTCGCCACGGGCCTTAATACGTCGCCACATGTACCAGCTTTCCCATTCACCTATAAAATCTTTGACAACTTCCCTGTGACGCTGCTCCTGACTGACCGACAGAGTTTCTCCATATCCTCTTTTCCAGTTGTTCAACACGTACCATACGTAGAAAAGAGATTCCATACACTGCTGAAAATCGACGATTTCACGGCTGTCTGAATCACGATATACAGAGAATGGTACATCAATAATTTTACGGAAATATTCACCCGTTGTTTCCAGTGACTTTACCACCTCGTTACTGAAACTGTAAAAATCATGATAGAATGACTGGCTGAATGTAAATGACATACCTGAACCATGACATTCATCAATATAATTTCCATCAGCATACCCGAAGCTTTTTTTCAATGTTGTGTATGTATCAATCAGCCGGTCTGTTGCGATGATAAAGGTACTTATATTTTTGTCTCCCAGAGCATCATAAACCTCACCATAAAAATCACGGGTAATGTGTCTGTACTCTTTCCAGTTTACTTTCTGGTCTTTTATAAAACATTTTCTGAAAAAGAACGGCCACCACCCAGGGATAATCACGTCAGTTGAGGTAAACAGTGTCATTTTGTTATCCCTTTTTGCCAGGGACGGCAGAATAACAATCGAGCCATTCTTATCCTGCACAGGTTTCAGCCGGTGTAAAAGAAAATTTAGTGGTCCAAGATACACATCGCTGATTTCCATATGATCCTCAATATGGAATTTAACCGAGTCCAAACTTTCTTCGCTTGAGACAGAGTAGGGAAGAATGGTTATTCCCTTTATATAATCCTTACCTATGTGTGAACCAGGATACTGTATCCATGAGCATTTAAGGGAATGCAGAATATGATTTTCTACAATTTGGGACTGAAAATACTTCAGCATGAGGTGATCGCGTTTCTTGTCATCTAAAATGTTAAGACTGGTAATAAAGAACCATATCGAAAGTACAATATTGAAAAACATCCAGATTAAGGCCGTAACCGCAAATACCGTATCAAGATATTTGTCACCTGCAGATAAAAATAACCCACTTATCAGTATAAAAGCAGCAAGTGATAGCCCACTGAGTCCCGCAAACATATAACCGGAATGCAACTGATAGGCGGTCTGAATGTGGATTCGCGAGGATTTTTTCTGAAAGAGCACACTGATCAGTCCGACAACAAGCGGGAACACAATCCCGATTATCGTCAGCTGGGCGCCCAGCAGGTTTGACATCCATTCAGGAAGTTTAGTGACGTTTTTTAGGTAATTAGCCGCAAAGCTACTAAATTCAGCACGAAAGCCTATCGCTATTAGGACAGCACTGCCTGCCATAGACCATAGCAAAAACATGGCCTTCAGATAATGCGTGGAGCAGTAAACCTGCGCCCTTTCAACAAGGTTCCAGCGATGCTTCTTATATGTCTTATTTCCTTTGAGGGTGCGTTTGAGTTGTGCTCTGACTTTAGTAGTGAGGCGATTAAGCAGTATGCCAG
>NZ_PIOG01000289.1:0-2473 GCF_002810545.1 Klebsiella sp. A-Nf5
GGAACAGGATTTCGGATAATAGTCACAAGGCACTGCATTCTTGACCCGTAAATGATCGTCATATAATTGAAATTACTAATAATGAACACCCAAACCACCTTTAATTGTAACCATACTAATGATTAGCAGATGGTTTTAATTCCTATCTAAAAGAATTATTATATCGAACTTATGCAGTACAACTTGCTCGCCTTGCACCTATAGATTACACTGATTTTACCATTCAAAAGAATGTTTCATAAAAAGACACGTTCCAGCATGGTATAGCTTGATTTCATCTTATTAACATCCCAACATAACAGGAGTGAATCATGCCTCTTAGCAGTTTTATTCATCCATTATTTGGTGAAGTTACATTCCGAACAGCCAGTCCTGAATGGAAACGTGGGGATGCTATTTTCTTTATTAGTGGCTTTAACATTAACGATGTTACACCTATTACAATTCCGCAGCTTAAAGGTATTCCAGGTTCAAATGATGGAGAATTACATTTTCATAGACTTGCCCATCAACAAATACTCGCGGTTTTTAAAGCAATTGAAGAGCAAGGCTATCTTCACCTTGTTAAATCATGTGCTGGAACACTGAATCCACGCTTACGAAAACCCACCAGTGGCGCCTTAAGCAAGCTTCCTTCGAATCATGCTTTTGGAATCGCGATCGACTTAAATGAAGAT
The DNA here is from genome assembly GCF_002810545.1 of Klebsiella sp. A-Nf5. Taxonomy (NCBI): domain Bacteria; kingdom Pseudomonadati; phylum Pseudomonadota; class Gammaproteobacteria; order Enterobacterales; family Enterobacteriaceae; genus Klebsiella; species Klebsiella sp. A-Nf5. The sequence continues at coordinate 678 of NZ_PIOG01000289.1, forward strand.
GATCCTGGATTTGGCGACTCGGTTGCTCCCTTCGCTCCTATTTTTCAGTCTTTTGGATTTACTTGGGGAAAGTCTTTTAATGACCCTATGCATTTCGAGGTTAATCAGTTTTTTCAGACAGAAGCATTGAAGAAGCCGATTGAAATAAAATTTATCTCAACCAAGCAACATGTTTCAAACCGAGGTGTACCGACGAATGATTTCTTGGAACAGTTAATTGATTGGGGAAAAAATGCTCCCGATGAAATATTTGCACCAAACTCTGAAAGTGATATCTACTCAAGCATTAAAAATATACTAGGCCCATGGCGTGATATTAACCATCGCCGCGCAGTAATGCTCGAAGTCATGCGCGTACTCGCTGGTTTTGAATCGTCGTGGGACTGGAATGCAGGGCGAGACAAAAATAATCCGACATCAGTAACACCAGAAACTATTGAGGCTGGAGCTTGGCAGGTAAGTGCAAACTCAATGCATTTTGGACAGGAACTTAAGGATTTGGTATTAAGAGATGTTGGGACATTTGATGGTAATATTTTTCAAAAAGCGATGAAAGAGAATCACCCCCTTGCGATGGAATATGTGTCACGACTGCTGCGTCGCACCATTCACCATCATGGACCAGTATCAAGACACGAAATTGATCCATGGTTGCGTCGCGATGCGGTCAGAGAGTTTGAAACAATGTTGTTGTAAGAGTTGTGGTTTAATGCATTCTTATAAGTTATAAGCTCATATTTTGTGTTAAGTTCATAAGATGAATTAATTTACTCATTGAAATTTTGCATGAAAAGTTAATACCCCTACCCTTCACTCTTAATAATCAATTACGATGAATTGGTGGGCGAGGATATACTATCTTCCTAAATTTAAATCAATCTGTATACATTAATTTTGACTTGCAATATATAAAAATCGAAGCATGGAGAAAGTCTTAAAATTAATTTTACTTGAACGAGTGGGGAATATAACCATGCCAAGTCATCCACATTGAGATTGAGTGGATTTATGATACAACTGCAGACTGGCTTAGCTTATTTTATTCTTAAGCCCTCAAGCAAATATATTAACCAATAGATATGGCCTTGAAAGAGTAATGGCCATAGGTAGTTTCATGATTGGGTCGTCCGGAGGGGGTATGACAGAAAAAAAATTTACACATGACGGCAAAGGAATTCTAGTAGTTGTATTCCACGCCTATGCCAACAATGCCACTTCTTTATCTTCAGTTATTGATGCAGTTAAAAAACAATGGCCTAATGCCCAGATGTATTGCCCTGACCTTCCACTGTCATGGTTTTCAACGGCAAACCCAAATGAGATAGTTAACCTTCATTTAAATCAGTTAGATACTATCATACAGCAATCAGAAAATGGTACAAATCCAATTACAAATATTATATTAATAGGTCACAGCTTTGGTGCACTGCTTGCCCGTAAACTCTATATCGTCGCTTGTGGTGAGACGCGTAAAGCACCGTTCGAAGCTTGCTACTTCAGATCTGAATCATCATTAGATAATGGTAGGCTTGCAGCTAGATATTGGGCGAAACGTGTCTCTCGTCTGATTCTGATGGCAGGTATGAACCGAGGCTGGAGTATTAGTCATCATATGAGTATTACGAAGGCACCGCTTTGGACATTAGGTGTGATTTTGGGTCATTTACTGTATGCATTCAAACATCGACCACCAGCAATTCTCACAATTCGCCGAGGTGCAGAATTTATCACTCAGTTACGTGTTCAGTGGTTATACATGCGTCGAGAGTATGCTTCCGATTCCAAAGCAGGCGGAA
>NZ_PIOG01000047.1:0-3218 GCF_002810545.1 Klebsiella sp. A-Nf5
ATGACTGACAATGCCGTCCTCCTGGGCGAAGGCTTCACCCTGATGTTTCTCGGCATGGGCTTTGTGCTGGTGTTCCTGCTGCTGCTCATCTTTGCCATTCAGGGAATGTCCCTCGCCGTGAACCGTCTGTTCCCTGAGCTGCCCGCCGCCCCCAAACCGGCGCCGGCCGCCGTCGCGCCCGCTGACGACTTCGCCCGCTTAAAGCCGGCGATTGTCGCCGCCATTCACCACCATCGCCGTCTTCACCCTTAATTCACGGAGGAATTTATGACCGTTGCCATTACCGATGTCGTCCTGCGCGACGCCCACCAGTCCCTGTTCGCCACCCGTCTGCGTCTCGACGATATGCTGCCCGTTGCCGCTCAGCTGGATGACGTCGGCTACCGCTCCCTCGAGTGCTGGGGCGGCGCCACCTTTGACGCCTGCATCCGCTTCCTCGGCGAGGACCCGTGGGTCCGCCTGCGCGAGCTGAAAAAGGCGATGCCGAAGACCCCGCTGCAGATGCTGCTCCGCGGCCAGAACCTGCTCGGCTACCGCCACTACGCCGATGACGTGGTGGAGCGCTTCGTGGAGCGCGCCGTCAAAAACGGCATGGACGTGTTCCGCGTCTTCGACGCCATGAACGACCCGCGCAACATGCAGGCCGCCCTGCAGGCGGTCCGCCGCCACGGCGCCCACGCCCAGGGCACGCTTTCGTACACCACCAGCCCGGCCCACACCCTGCAGACCTGGCTCGACCTCACCGAACAGCTGCTGGAGACCGGCGTCGACTCCGTCGCCATCAAGGACATGTCCGGCATTCTGACGCCGGGGGCCGCCTTTGAGCTGGTCAGCGAAATCAAGAAGCGCTACGACGTCACCCTGCACCTGCACTGTCATGCCACCACCGGGATGGCGGAGATGGCCCTGCTGAAGGCCATTGAAGCCGGGGTCGACGGCGTCGACACCGCCATCTCCTCGATGAGCGCCACCTACGGCCACCCGGCCACCGAGGCGCTGGTCGCCACCCTCGCCGGCACGCAATATGACACCGGGCTGGATATCCACAAGCTGGAGAGCATCGCCGCGTACTTCCGCGAGGTGCGTAAGAAGTACCACGCCTTCGAAGGCCAGCTGAAGGGCACCGACAGCCGCATCCTCGTCGCCCAGGTCCCGGGCGGGATGCTCACCAACCTCGAAAGTCAGCTGAAGCAGCAGAGCGCCGCCCACCGTCTGGATGAGGTGCTGGCGGAAATCCCCCGCGTGCGCGAGGACCTCGGCTTCATCCCGCTGGTGACCCCGACCTCGCAGATTGTCGGCACCCAGGCGGTGCTCAACGTCCTGACCGGCGAGCGCTACAAAACCATCGCGAAGGAGACCGCCGGTATCCTGAAGGGTGAGTACGGCCACACCCCGGCGCCGGTGAACGCCGCCCTGCAGGCGCGGGTGCTTGACGGCGCTGACCCGGTGACCTGCCGCCCGGCCGACCTGCTGAAGCCGGAGCTGGCGCAGCTGGAAGCCGACGTCAAACGCCAGGCGCAGGAGAAGGGTATCACGCTTGCCGAAAACGCCATCGACGACGTGCTCACCGTGGCCCTGTTCCCGCAACCCGGCCTGAAGTTCCTCGAAAACCGCCACAACCCGGCGGCCTTTGAGCCGCTGCCGCAGGTCGAAGCCGCCAGACCTGCCGCTCCGGCAAAAGCCGCCGCCTCCGGCGTCTACACCGTGGAAGTGGAAGGCAAGGCCTTTGTGGTGAAGGTCAGCGACGGCGGCGACGTCAGCCAGCTCAGCGCCGCTGCGCCGGTAGCCAGCGCGCCCGCTGCCGCCCCGGCCGGCGCCGGGACCCCGGTGACCGCGCCGCTGGCGGGCAATATCTGGAAAGTCATTGTCAGCGAAGGCCAGGCGGTGGCGGAAGGCGAGGTGCTGCTGATTCTGGAGGCCATGAAGATGGAAACCGAAATCCGCGCCGCGCAGGCCGGGACCGTACGCGGCATCGCGGTGAAAGCCGGCGATGCGGTGGCGGTCGGCGACACTCTGCTGCAGCTGGCGTAAGGACGAGGAGCGGAAATGGAAAGTCTGAACGCCCTGATTCAGGGCATGGGGCTGATGCACCTCGGTGCCGGCCAGGCCATCATGCTGCTGGTCAGCCTGCTGCTGCTGTGGCTGGCGATTGCTAAAAAGTTCGAGCCGTTACTGCTGCTGCCGATCGGCTTCGGCGGCCTGCTCTCCAATATCCCGGAGGCCGGGCTGGCGCTGAGCGCGCTGGAAAACCTGCTGGCCCACCACGACCCGGTCCAGCTGGCGGTGATTGCCGCGAAGCTCCACTGCGCGCCGGACGTCCACGCCATCAAGGAGGCGCTGGCGCTGGCCCTGCCGTCGGTGCAGGGGCAGATGGAGACGCTGGCGGTGGACATGGGCTACTCCGCCGGGGTGCTGGCCATCTTCTATAAGGTGGCGATTGGCTCAGGCATTGCGCCGCTGGTCATCTTTATGGGCGTCGGGGCAATGACCGACTTCGGCCCGCTGCTGGCCAACCCGCGCACCCTGCTGCTGGGAGCGGCGGCGCAGTTCGGTATCTTCGCCACTGTGCTCGGGGCGCTGACGCTGAACTACTTCGGCATCATCAGCTTCACCCTGCCGCAGGCGGCGGCCATCGGCATCATCGGCGGCGCCGACGGCCCGACGGCCATCTACCTGTCGGGCAAGCTGGCGCCGGAGCTGCTGGGGGCCATCGCGGTGGCGGCCTACTCCTACATGGCGCTGGTGCCGCTGATCCAGCCGCCGATCATGAAGGCGCTGACCAGCGACAGGGAGCGGAAGATCCGCATGGTGCAGCTGCGCACGGTGAGCCGGCGGGAGAAGATCCTCTTCCCGGCGGTGCTGTTGCTGCTGGTGGCTCTCCTGCTGCCGGACGCCGCGCCGCTGCTGGGGATGTTCTGCTTCGGCAACCTGATGCGCGAGAGCGGCGTGGTGGACCGGCTGAGTGATACGGTGCAGAACGCGTTGATCAACATCGTGACCATCTTCCTCGGGCTGTCGGTGGGGGCCAAGCTGGTGGCGGACAAGTTCCTGCAGCCGCAGACGCTGGGCATTCTGCTGCTGGGGGTGATCGCCTTCTGCGTGGGGACCGCGGCCGGGGTGCTGATGGCGAAGCTGATGAACGTGTTCAGTAAACACAAAATCAACCCGCTGATTGGTTCCGCCGGGGTGTCGGCGGTGCCGATGGCGGCCAGGGTGTC
>NZ_PIOG01000008.1:0-1487 GCF_002810545.1 Klebsiella sp. A-Nf5
AACGGCTGTAATAGGGATTGTTGCTGATACTATCCGGGAAGGGTTAGATAATGGCCGCATTATCGCTGAGCGGCTCAATGAGGCCGGTTATCAGACCAAAGCAGGCAAGGCGTGGGATAAGGACATTTACAGTGCATGGAAGCGTAATCGGAATCATGCCGATAAGTTAACGGCGGCGATATAGCCGCGATTCTGCTTTACCCGCGAGGGGGAGCGGGCTTCTTCCACTGATAGGGCTTCGCGGTGATCCGTTGTTTAAAACGCTCCTTCGCCGCCAAAGCATTGCGCACATCATTTCTAACTGAAAAAAGCGTGTGGCGGTCTAATGGCTCTCCTTTTTTACGCGCCATAGCCAAAAGTGTTAATTCTAGTGTTTGACGATCCAGCATGAAATAAACCTCCCGCGCGGCCATCTACGAAAATTTCGTAGCTTGACGCTCTATAAGGGACTGTTATTGATTAATACTGTCACTGTGACTGTTTTTACTCAACACCATTCTACCATAGTAGCAAAAGTGAAATCAGATAAAACAGCATCTAAAAAACATGATATGTAATGTATTGTTTTTATAGCAAAGCTCAAAATTGCGCTCTGTGAAATCCTGTTAGCACGGGCTAATTACTTTTTTTCTCTCCTGCCATCGGCGATAGCCCTCTAACTGCCTGGCCTTACCTTCTGCCGTCCTTGCCCCGGTACTTTTCCCGCCGTGATATTTGCATCGGCCATTTAAATAGATGTCCTTCCGTTTGCATGGCGTCCCTGCTCTTGTGGTAGCCCCACACGTAAAACCATTTGTATCAGGGTAATCAGGTTCGACTGGTTTAGCCGGAAATTCAAGCGTGGGTTTCTTCCTGTGAAGTAGTGATGCCAAGATATTACTGGTAGTCATTTCATCACGCCGCTCAATATAACTCAGCAGCAAGGCATTGTGACTGCGCCACATAGCATCACGCAGCCTGAGAATGCGCACCTTTTCTTTGTTATCCATCTCCATCTCCATATCCTCACAACATCAACTTTTCTTAACAGTGCATGGGGTAGGGCATTTATGCGCAATTTCAACACTCTTATTTCTGCGCATTCGCAGTTTTCTACGCAGTGTTATAGGCATCATCACCTCTCGTAACATGATGATTAATATAGTAATTTAAGTTTAGTAGCATTCACATTTCCCTTAAAAGCGTTAGGATTCGTGATGTTATGATTCGCAATTGCATGAATTTTACACCTCCAGAACCTTATAGCCAGGCTGGTTACTTTAAACATCTGATTTTGTTCCAGAGGACTTTTTTGTCCTCTGGCATCAAACGTTTTAGTCACCGCTTAGATACGGGAAAATTCCGTATCTATCTTTATTTACTTCCGAGGTTCGTTAGCGCCTTATTTACCGTTCTTTCAATAACACCGGTTAGTCTGTCCACTATCGGCTTAAATGCCTGAAAGTACGCAGACTCAAGCGCGGCCGCCTCTGAACGTTTGAGTTTAA
>NZ_PIOG01000148.1:0-2501 GCF_002810545.1 Klebsiella sp. A-Nf5
GTTATGCTGGAACAATCTGGGTGGGTCCCATCATTTTGCAGCTGCACGGTTCCGGGCCAGCTGTGTCAGCAGGTTCCTCTGACAGGCCAACTAAACTCCTACTTTGGGTATTGAGAAGAGCTAGATTGAGAGCTATTTTAGAGGGATAGCTTAAATCTGTCTGGACGCTAAAAATTGAACAACTATGATGATTTAATTGAATCGATAACTCTTGATATACGACGTAATAAAAAAATTTCCTTTATTCTGGGTTCTGCTACGACAATGTCACCAGATGGCAGAGGAGTTCCAGGTGTAAAAGAGATAAATGAAATTCTGAAGGGCTTCATGATTGAATACAATATATATGATTCATTCATCAAACATAATCCGGAAATGAGTGTTGTTGAAACCTATCAGAAAAGTTTTGCATACCTATTGAAGGTAGGCGATCAGGAAATGGTCAGGGAGGTGTTGGCCATAATCATGGGAAAAGCACAGCCAGCAGAGAATGAATGGTATATATCAAAATGTATTGATGACCTAACCAGACTGATATGTGAAACGAATATCGATGTGGGAATTATTCTTACAACTAACTTTGATGAAGTAATAGAGTACTCTTTATACCGTGCGGGTCGCGAGCCCATAATTAAAGATTTGACTATAGATCAACCTATTGGTGGTACCCAAGGATATACGGAGAAAGAGATAGTCGTGCATCTTCATGGCCTCTGGAACCGCGACACGATGCATTCAACACACCAGTTGTCAGCATTACGACCAAAAATCGAATCCTCTATCAGGAACGTGTTATCTGACAGCAAGTTGTATGTGTTAGGTTACGCGGGCTGGGATGATATTTTTTTGCAGGCATTAGCCAGCATTGTTAACGACGATAATGCAACTTATAATATCCGCTGGGCTTTTTATGAGTCAGTGCCTGAAAAAGCGCTGGCAGATAACCAGAGTTTATTCAGTCTGGTTTCAGATGCCACCGCAAATGGTCGTTTCCAGGGATATTGCGGCGTAGACTGTCATAAGCTCTTTGAAGATGTGCTGAACGCGCAAAAAAAAAAATAACTGCACCTCACACGGGATTTCGACCGAACTCTAGGTCAGTGGTACCGACTCAGAAAATGCCGCGACTGACGCGGCATATTTTATCCCACGAGCCTGCCCATGAAGTGGTAAGAATATCCGAACAGCTTTTTGCGATACAGGCCTTACAAAGTACCGGTAGCCTGGAACTGCTTTGTGGCTGGGGCTACGGGAAGTCAGGTTTTCTGTATTCCTTTCTTAACGATGAATTTTCTGAATACAATGTGCTTTACAGCGATTTGACGGGACTCATCACCCCTGAAGAAATTGCGAAGAAGATCACCCTTGATATTGGTACCGACATCACCTGGATTTTCTCCAATAGCGAGGCAGGTAAATTTATTGTTGTACTTGACAATATCTCCAATATTACTCATCCCGCGACAAACTACTTGCATGAATTATCTAGGCTTTGTTCAGACTACAACAGCAATGTTAAAATTATTTTCATTGGTACTCATCCCATCAACCTACAGATTGAACAATTAAGTCTTAATCCACTATCAGTCGATGAGGTTAAAGAGTATCTGAGGGGGGAGTCCAAGCTAGCCGGTATCACCCGTGAGCAGCTGGATAAGACGCTGGAAAATACATCTGGTTTGCCCTCTAAACTGGATAAATTCAAAGAGTATCTGCGATTAATGAGCCTGGCTGAGGTACTTGATGACGGCGTAATAACCCTGCCTGAAGAAGAATTTTCGGCAGAGATCCCGACTTATCTAATTAATCGTATCGAAAATCTGAAAATAGACCATAAAAAAATATTTAGCTTGCTCGAGGTTTTTTCTGTGCTCGATTGTGGGGAAAGACTTAAGAATATTAGAGAAAGATTCTCTGAAAACCGTTATGTATACAATGATTTCTCTAAGCTGGAGAGGGATGGGTTAATTTATTCACTGCAAATTGAAAATGAAACGATTCTAAGAATAAACCCGTTGATAAGGGATTATGTTTCTACGTCATTATCTACAGATAATTATACTCAACTGGTTACAAAATGCTTGTCCATATGTATCGGTACTGACTGGATGGCAGGTCACATAAAAATAGCACCGGTGACGCAGTTCATGCTCCAGCATACTGAATTTTATCCCGGGAATGTCCATACCCTTATCCGTAACTACTTTGAACTGACAGAGTTTGATCCTCAAAGTCGTGGTACAAAAGCCATTATCATGGCATCCATAGGTTACTGTATGTACCTAAATCATAATGATTATTATAAGGAACTGGTAAGCTTCAGTCGGATGGTCTTCAACAAAATATCTTGTTATGAATGTATGGAAAAATACCATCTGGCCTGGTACCTTGCGACCGGACTGCGAATGATTGATGAAGATGACGAAAGTGCAGAATTTCTGGAGGCAATCCTCACAAATTATGAAAAATCAGAATTTTATTCAAAAAGAATGGCGATCAAA
>NZ_PIOG01000235.1:0-1281 GCF_002810545.1 Klebsiella sp. A-Nf5
CTCCATCGCCGATTGCGCCACCTTGAAATCAAAGTGGGCGACACCGTTTGAACAATCGAAGATCACCCCCCGGGACTGTGCTTCTTTGATGGCGGCATACACCTGCCCTTGTTCGTTGAGAATGGAATGACCGGTACCGTGGAAACAGTGCGCATAGATGTCGCCCTCTTCAAAATAGCGGATCAGTTCATCGGCGCACAACAGGGAGTCGGTGACATGCACGCAAATCGAGGTTTCCAGTTTGCGTGCGAGGGCGACCGTGGCTAACAGCGGATCGCTGGCATACTGTTTGCCTCGGGCGATATCCTGGCTATAGCGTAATTTCAAACCCAATATGTTGTCTCTATTGTCACTCAGCGTTTGGGCAATTTTTTCCTCGTTGTAATTTGCCGGATTGGTATTTTCAAGGTAGCCGGTGGGCCCGCCGCCGAGGGTGGAGAGACCAACGTTGACCACGTTTAAATAGCTCTTAATTTTCACCATCGCTGGATGAATAACGCTATTGCGAAAGAGCGGATAGTTTACCCATCCACTGCTCCCGGCATCGACCATGCTGGTGACGCCATTTGGTAAACAGACGATATCAGGGTTAACGCTAATCGCCGTTCCGCCATGGAAAACATGGCCATGAAAGTCGATGAGGCCGGGAAGAACAATACAGCCCGCGGCATCAATAACGGTTTCTGCCTGCAGGTCGCTATGATGAGAAATATCAACGATGCGGTTACCCTTAATACCAATATCGCCGTTAAGATACGTACGGTTTTCACTATCGGCGATCTGGCCGTTTTTAATCACTATATCCAGTTTCATTTTATGCTCCTGTCAGATGCCGATAAGCTTCCAGTAAGGAATACCTATTAAGAAGAAGATTAACACGTTAACCACAACCATAATGGTGCCGAGCATCCAGAAGGTTTTCTGTGGCACGTAGCCGCTGGAGAATGTAAATACGCCAGCCCCATTGCCATAGTGGGTCAATAACGCGCCATAGCCTGCGGAGAAGGCCAGGGAGAGCGCTACGTACATCGGATGTGCCTGCGTGGTCATACCCAGGGTAAAAAGTACCGGATAGAAAGAGACGACAAAGGCGCTGTTTGAGACGAAGAAATAGCGGACCGCCAGGCTGATAAACACCAGCACGGCAATCGCGCTGATTTCACTCAAATGCGAGAGATCGAGATAATTTTTAATCACGTCGACCAGGTAAACATAGAAGCCCCCTTTTGACAGCGCCACCGCGCAACCGTAGAAGGCGCCGTACCAGACAAAGGTCTGCCA
>NZ_PIOG01000081.1:0-1934 GCF_002810545.1 Klebsiella sp. A-Nf5
ATCCGGGGCAGGCATACAGAAATGCAGCTCCTCCATTTATCATTCTTCGCCACACTTGATTAAGAGATTGAATTACCAATAAATTCAGCTCAACAAATCAGTTGGTAAGATCTAGAGGGCTCACAATTGCGAGCCCTAATATTCCACGCGGATGAAGTAAAAAAATTATTAGCGGCTATGATAATGTTAATCACTGCCTTTATGGATAACAAAGTTAATTGTCAGTAGGACCTCACATCTGCAATTGTTTCTGCCGGCGACCAGACACTGCTACATACGCCTACGACCACGACGATTGCAGCGCAATCAAGTCTAGCTTTTTGGCCAAAGAAGTGCTCGCCCCTTGCAACTTAGGGCTTTTTAACGATCTCCATATCATGCCTAAAAATAATGTTTTTAAGTTTTACAGCTAGTGCGTCAAAGTTAGCTCCTTGAGCCTCTATATCAATAAGTAGGAGATCTATCTCACTTCGGCTTAAACGATTACTCCTCCATTTACGCTCAAAGCCTCCTGCAGTTGCGATTGCTGTAAGTGCTGCTGCAATAGTCGTTAATACTACTGCGACTCCTGAATAATCTGGGTCTTTGATTTGTAAAATTGCTCCCGCAGCTACACTACATAGAATTGAACCGAAGATACTGAAATGATGTGCAAAACTCCAATTCTTTTGACCTTTATTAAACTGAGAACGAAATTCAAGTGCTTGATCATTTAACGTTTTCTTGTCCATAACGCCCTCGCATGATTAGTTCAAAAAAGATGATTTATAAGAATAAATATAACGATAAAAACATGCCAATCCTGACTTATATTTCAGGCGCTTTTACATCAACTTCATCAAACTTGGTTTGTTCGATTTTTATTATAGTAGTTGTTCTCTTGTTTTCATTATCTCAAGTTCTGACCAGTTTGCTACTCTTGATGTCCCAAGCTTCTGTCTCGATTGACGTAGCACATTTTTGTAGCTGGCCTTGACTATTTTAATTGTTGAACACCATTAGCCTGCTCGTAAAAAGATATTAAAAAGCAATTGGTTATATGCAAAAATATAGAGTGTTCATATGACCACAAATGAACTTGCTTCCCTGAGTTTGCACTCCTCTAAGCGCGTACCGTCAAGCCACTCACCGCAAAAAACTATCGTTCTGCAGATACTCCCTTACTCGCTCATTTTTCGATCCCCCACGTAACCGCTAAGCCTTCACGCTAAATACAAATTCGATGTTTTCTGTTAAACCTGCTTCGACCATTAATTTCTTTATTACCATGACAGCAAACGGCATGTTCGGCCCACCAAAAACAACGGTAGGAAACCGCTCGGCCCTGCCCTGGACGCGCTGAAAGCACACAGCATGAACTGACAGCTGGACATCCGGTATCCACTATCACGTTTCACCACTGGGAATACGGCTCAAGCGAGGAACAGAATTTGCGATTTGTTTTCATGCCGCGGAGACGGAAAGGCGAGCAAAAACCCTGCTACTCGCACAGCAGTATAGGCAGCAGATGGGAAGCTGCAGTAAAACGCGCTGGCATTCGCCGCAGGAATCCGTACCATACGCGGCATACTTTTGCCTGCTGGCTCCTGACGGCTGGCGCAAACCCGTCTTTTATAGCCAATCAGATGGGGCATGAAAACGCGCAAATGGTGTACGACGTTTATAGTACATGGATAGAAGAGATGAACGGCGACCAGGTTTCTATGTTGAATTCCCGGCTTGGGCTTTAACACATTTTGCCCCCTATATGCCCCTTTTAGATTTTGAGAATGTTAATAATGCAAGAAAATCAAGAACTTACAAAGAAAGAGAAATACAACATCGATAAGCTGCAGAAACGTCTGCGCCGCAACGTCGGTGAGGCGATTGCCGACTTCAATATGATTGAAGAGGGCGACCGCATTATGGTTTGTCTTTCTGGCGGCAAGGACAGC
>NZ_PIOG01000213.1:0-2521 GCF_002810545.1 Klebsiella sp. A-Nf5
AGAGTATGTGCCTGCAGATCTTTCTCCGACAGCGACAGCGCGCAGTCGCTCAGCGCCGGCCAGTCAATCCCTATCTCCGGATCATTCCAGATGATGCTCCGTTCTGACTGCGGCGCGTAGTAATTCGTCGCCTTGTAGACAAACTGCACCGTGTCGCTCAGCGCCATAAACCCGTGGGCGAACCCTTCCGGGATCCACAGCTGACGTTTATTCTCTGCGCTGAGTACCGCTCCCACCCATTTGCCAAAGGTGGGCGATGAACGACGGATATCCACCGCCACATCAAACACCTCACCTTCCACACAGCGCACCAGTTTGCCCTGGGCGTGCGGAGCCAGCTGATAGTGCAGCCCGCGTAATACGCCTTTCTGGGACTGGGAGTGGTTGTCCTGAACAAAATCCACCTGGCGGCCCACCGCCTCATTAAACACCTTGCTGCTGAAGCTCTCGAAGAAGAAGCCCCGCGCATCACCAAACACGCGCGGTTCAAAAATCAGCACGTCAGGAATATCTGTTTTAATAATGTTCATCTTTTGCCACCCGTTTATTTGCCCAGGACTTCTGTTACCACGCGAGCCACACCCTGACGCCAGTCCGGGAGAGTCACCCCAAATGCCTGCTGGAATTTTTCATTCGACAGGCGTGAGTTGAGCGGACGCTTCGCCGGCGTCGGATAGGCCGTCGTCGGAATGCCCGTCACTTCCTGGACCGCCAGCTCTGCACCGTGCACTCTCGCCACCTCAAACACATAGCGGGCGTAGTCGCACCAGCTGGTCTCACCGCTGGCCACCAGATGATAGGTGCCGGCCAGCGCCGGATTGCGCAGCGTTTCACGGATTGCCGTCGCCGTGCAGTCTGCCAGCAGCTCAGCGCCGGTGGGCGCCCCGTGCTGGTCGTCAATGATGGAGAGCGTCTCTTTCTCACCCGCCAGGCGGAGCATGGTTTTGGCAAAGTTGGCGCCGCGGGTGGCGTACACCCAGCTGGTACGGAAAATCAGGTGACGCGGGTTGCCCTGCTCCAGGGCCAGTTCACCGGCGCGTTTGGTTTCACCGTAGACGTTCAGCGGGCCGGTTGCTTCGTCTTCCCGGCGATAATGGCTGCCGGCGCCGTCGAACACATAGTCCGTGGAATAGTGCACCATCAGGGCACCCAGCTTCGCCGACTCTGCCGCCAGCACCGCCACCCCTTTGTCGTTCAGCAGGTCGGAGAGCTCCCGCTCGCTTTCTGCCTTGTCCACCGCTGTGTGCGCGGCGGCATTCACCACCACGTCCGGGCGGACGGTACGCACGGTCTGCGCGATGCCTTCCAGATCCGTCAGGTCACCGCACAGCTCTTTGTCAAAGTAGTCCACCGCGACCACGTCGCCGAGGGTGGACAGTGAACGCTGCAGCTCCCAGCCCACCTGGCCATTCTTGCCAATCAGTAAAATCTTCATTCTCTGTATCCTGTCGTTGACGAAGAAGGCATTAACGCTCGTTCAGCAGGCGCTTCAGATAAGCACCGTACTCGGTTTTCTTCAGGCGTTCCGCCTGAGCCGCCACCCCTTCCGCCGACAGCCACTGATTACGGTAGGCTATCTCTTCCAGGCAGGCGACCTTCATTCCCTGGCGCTTCTCAATGGTGTGAATGAACTGTGATGCGTCCATCAGGCTGTCGTGGGTGCCCGTATCCAGCCAGGCAAAACCGCGCCCCAGCAGTTCAACATGCAGGTCACCTTGCTCCAGATACATCTGGTTCAGGGTGGTGATCTCCAGCTCGCCGCGCTCCGAAGGCTTCACGTCCTTCGCCATCTCCACCACGTTATTGTCGTAGAAGTAGAGCCCGGTCACCGCCCAGTCCGATTTCGGCTTCAGCGGCTTCTCCTCGATGGACAGTGCCTTAAAGTTCTCGTCGAACTCCACCACCCCGAAGCGCTCCGGATCCAGCACCTGATAACCAAACACCGTGGCACCGGAAGTCTTCGCCGCTGCCGCTTCCAGCTTTTTACCGAAGCTCTGGCCAAAGTAGATATTATCCCCCAGCACCAGGGCGCAGGCATCGTTGCCGATGAACTTCTCGCCAATGATAAAGGCCTGCGCCAGGCCGTCCGGCGACGGCTGGATAGCATAACTGAAGTTCACCCCGAACTGCGACCCGTCACCCAGCAGGCGCTGGAAGGAAGGCATGTCGTCCGGGGTGGAGATGATCAGGATGTCGCGAATCCCCGCCAGCATCAGGACGGACACCGGGTAGAAAATCATCGGCTTGTCATAGATTGGCAGCAGCTGCTTGGAGACGCCCTGGGTGATGGGATACAAACGCGTGCCGGAGCCGCCGGCCAGAACAATACCTTTCATAAATCTATTCCTTAATCAGTCAGATATCAGTTATTGAGGCCAAGACGCTCGCCGGCATAGGAGCCGTCCAGCACGCGCTGCCACCAGGTCTGGTTGTTCAGGTACCAGTGCACGGTTTTCTCAATCCCGCTCTCGAACGTCTCCTGCGGTACCCAGCCCAGATCGCGCTGAATTTTCGCGGCATC
>NZ_PIOG01000189.1:0-2596 GCF_002810545.1 Klebsiella sp. A-Nf5
GGACTGGCCATCACCGACATCTGGTCGCGGATACGCTCGGCGGACAGGTCAAAGTTAGCGTCGTCGAGAATATTGGCGAACGGATTAAACTTCAGCGAGTCGCCGTCGAGATACACGCCGCCCATGTTTTCACACAGGGACTTGTAGCCGTCGCCCATGTCGAACACCCAGGCAAACCCGCCGGAGTCGAGCACGCTGCGAATGAGGGGCTGAATCAGACCGGTTTTGCCCGCCCCGGAGGTGCCGCAGACCGCCATGTTGAAATTGGTATTGTTCATTCCCTCGTAGAACAGGTCGATGAACGCCAGCTGGTTACGGTAGGTGGGCGCCAGGAGTCCTGCCGGCGCCAGCGGACTGTCAGCGACAATCGGCAGAAGGTTGGCCACCTGGAACGTCTCCGCCCGCTTCACCACACCTGCCGCCTGCAGCTCTTTGAACAGGCCTTCGCCGCATTTGAACGGCATCATGGCCAGAAAATTACGCAGGTGATGATAGCGGGCCGGGATAAGCTGGAAGCCACCCTTACGGTAACTGTTGAGCACCTGCTGCTCGGTAGCGAGAGAGGCCTCTGCGTTATCGGCGGTATACGTGGTGATGTTAAAGAAGTAGGACACCAGAGAGGTCTGGTTGGTCGCCAGTCGCTGGCGGATATCGCCCCACTCCTGCATTTCCTTTATCACGTTCGGAAAGTACTTCGCGTAGGAGGTTTTGCTTTTCTTCTCCACGTCCATGAATTTCAGGTTGGCTTCGTTCTGGGTCTTCACCTGGTCCTCCACCATCAGCGTCAGTGTGATGACAAAGGGGCAGGAGATGGAGAGCTCCGGGTTCAGCAGGTTGGCGTAGTTGTCCGCAGCGGTCCAGAGAAAGGCGATTTCCGGGTCACACTCCAGGTGATAGTTCGTCACCCGGGTCACGCACTCTTTCCCGTCCCGCCCCAGGCGGCCAATTTTCAGATGACCGGCAGTGACCTGCATGTCAAAGCTGTCATCCACGCACTGATAGTTCAGGTCCTGATACGGGTCCAGCTTGTACGGCACCCGGTACATCTCATGCGGATCCGGGTTAATCAGCTCCCGCATCAGTTCGACCATCCCGGCCGCATCGAGGATACGCGTCGGGATGTAAGCCCCGCCGAGCGATGCCCGTAACACTTTAATCTGATTCTCCAGCTCCACGATTTGCGTGGTGGAGTTCTTCTTCCGGGGCACGCAGCAGGAGATGTACACGCGGTAGTTTCGCAGCGTCAGGGGCAAATCCAGATTGTCCGGCAGGGGAAATTGTGTTTCCGCCGCCCGGAGATAGTAGGCGCGGGTGATGGCATTAAACTTTTTAGCCTGTTTACCGCTCCAGCGGAATTCACGCAGACCATAGTCGATATCATTGCCGACCAGTTTGCTGGAGACCAGATGAAAACTGACCGGGACGCCCCTGGAAAGTTTGCTGCGCAGTAAATGCTCCAGTGTGGCGACGATACTTTTATCCGCACCGGGTAAAGGACGCGCCTCAAACATAAAACCGACGGTTTTGTTATTAATAAACAGACCGGTCGCGGAATCATAATCCTTATAGGGCAGAATACGGCTGAACTGGGGGAAATTCATGCTGCCCAGCGTGTCATTGGCTTTCGCGGATTCGTCGGGCAGCTTCAGTGCTGACACCAGTGAATTCACAGCCTGGGTGACGGCATCGATGATGTTATTACTCATGCGGGCGTTCCTTTAAGAGCAATTCAAAACAACAAGGGTAATAAATGGCAAGAAGAATATTCACAGCCGCACTAGAAACTCCTTCTTATAATGGAAGACACAGGAATGAAAAACAATAAACACATGGAGGCAATAATCTGACCCGTAAAGATCGCATCCAACAACATCGCCCCTTGCCACAAACAAATAAGCAGAGTGACAAATAATAAAACCACATGAAAGAAAACAATCAGGAACAGAATGTTCGCTGAGAACTCCACATCACTCCCCCCCACCTCTAAGCAGAAAAAATAAAAAACGCACAAACTACAGATGATAAAGACACCATCATGTCGAAAACTCTGAAAGAAATCAGGAGAAAACTCTCCGACCAGTCCATTGTACGTCAGCCTGACTCCCAGATAGATGAGCCAGTAGACTGGAGGGATAAACAAAAAACCATATTTTCTAAAAAATAACACCATAACCATCCCCTGATTATTTGCTCATAGCGTTCAGTGCGTTAAGTTGTTTATATTTCTCGTTACATTTAGCGGCAATTTTCTTCGCATCGCGAAGGGTTAATGGTCCCGGGCTATTACGGAGTGCCGTTCGAAAATCCTCACCGGCACAGGGTATTTCATGAGAAATCATTAATAACTGTTCTTCAGTCGCTGTACCGTTATCTCTGTAATCATCGTAAACAAGATACAGCAGACCACCCAAAAAAAAGAGTGGAAAGGCCCAGTTAACAATGTTTTTAACCGCGCTCGCGACGTTTACTTTCATTTTTTATTCGCCTGGTATAATTCCCACTGATGGATATACGCATAATACCGCTCACCTGGCACATTAATGATGATGCCATCACAGTCCAGTTTATTAACAGGGCTGGTAAAAGCGCCTGTCGG
>NZ_PIOG01000132.1:0-581 GCF_002810545.1 Klebsiella sp. A-Nf5
GGGATGAAGAAGAAATCGTCCGGACTGCAGGGTATAAGGTTTGTATCGGAGGCATGTCCATCGCTGTGACTGCGATTGTGTGGTATTTTTTAAAATCATTTTTTGTTTGATGAAACATTTCGAGGGTGTAACTATTTCATTTATTTTATAGTGACAAGCCAGTTGTATAAGAATGCATCAGAAAAGAAAGATAATAACCCATGTGCGCTTTTTAATTATTTTTTAATATAAATTGTTGTTATCCGGAACAGCCATGTTATCGCGTCTGTCATTGTGATGGATGTCAGAATGACTGACGAAACAGTTCCTCTATGTCTCCAGCGGCTTTAAACCAAACTTTTGAGGTGCTTATGCATTATGTCACAGAGGCATATATTGCTGCGTTTCTGTCTATTCTGTTTGTCACGTTAACTGGATATATATTTGCTCGTAATATTAACGTTTCAGAGTATATCAGGTGCACATTCGTTGTCATAATCATACAAAGTGTTTTCATCGGTTATGTGGCAAAGCAGGGTGTGGCCTGGGACGTAGTATCATTTATGGCTGCCAGTATTCAGTGTTGCGCGCCTGTACAGACC